>JBDSYU010000044.1:0-7578 GCA_039925525.1 Variovorax sp. | reverse complement strand
CAGGCATGGCCACGATGATTTTGCCATTTGGCAGATGCCGCCGCCGAGCGAACAATCGATCTGTTTTCAACCAGATCAGGAGACGCCGTGCCTCAAATCAATCCCCGGGCCGCGATGACCGCCATCGCCATTTCTTCTCTGATCGGCCTGTGCGCTGACGCGGCTGACGCCCAGTCCACCTACCCGAGCAGGCCCGTCACGCTGGTCCTGACGCAGGGGCCCGGATCGCAAGCGGACCTGTTGGCGCGCGTGCTCGCCGAGCAGATGGGCAAATCACTGCAGCAGACATTCATCATCGACAACCGCGCCGGCGCCTCCGGCACCATCGGGGTGTCAGCAGTCAAGCGCGCTGCGCCTGATGGCTACACGCTCGGCTATGGATCGCAAGGCGCCTTCAGCATCCAGCCGCATCTGCACAAGTCGATGCCGTACGACGTCGCCGACTTCGACTTCGTCTGCCAGACCAACATCATCAATCTGGTCGTGGTCGCGGGTCCGAAATCACCTTTTCATTCGATGAAGGAACTGGTCGACGCCGCGCGCAACGCGCCAGACACCATCACGCTCGGCTCGGTCGGCGTCGGCTCGGGGCCCCACCTGATCGGCGAGGCGATCGCGCTCGAAGCCGGTGTCAAGTTCAACCACATTCCGTTCAGCAAGATCGGCGACCTGAACACGCAGTTGATGGCCGGCAATATCGACTTCACCGTGACGACACCGACGCTCATCGCCGGAAACAAAGCCGTCCGGCCGCTGGCTGCGATCGCCAGTCAAAAGCTCACGAGCAACCCGGACGTGCCCCTGCTGCAGGACCTGGGCTTCAAGCGCACCCCACTGCCGGGCTTCATCGGCATGTACGCGCCCAAGGGAATTCCTGCCGAGGCGCTCACGCGTTTGAGCCAAACGTGCGCCGACGCTGTCAAGTCCGACGCCTACCGGACCGCCAGCGAAGGCACCTCGTCGCCGGTTCAATATGCCGATCCGGCGCAATACGCGCTGACCGTCAAGCAGGATGTCGGGCAAATGGGTGAACTGATCCGGGCCTTGGGCATCAAGCCCGAATGAGCACGCGGGAGCAAACGATGCAGGGCTCCACTGCCGCCGATCCGGTCTTACAGGACACGGCCTATGGCCGGCCGCTGCAGCGCCCGAACGCGCTGTTGACCCAGATCGGGCCGGGAACCCCGTGCGGCGAGTTGATGCGCCGCTATTGGCAGCCGGTCCTGGCGGCGCGGCACGTCACCACCCGGCCGCGGGAAGTGCGCATTCTCGGGGAAGACCTGGTCGTGTTCCGCGATGGCGAAGGCACGCCCGGGCTGCTCTACGCGCGTTGCATGCATCGCGGCGCCAACCTGTTTTGGGGCCATGTCGAAGCCAACGGCCTGCGTTGCTGCTACCACGGCTGGAAGTTCGATGTCCAGGGCAATTGCCTGGACCAGCCGTGCGAACCGCCGGGCCGCCCGCACAACGCCGCGCACCGCCAGCCGTGGTACCCGGTGCGCGAACAATACGGCTTGCTCTGGGCCTACATGGGCCCGCCAGACAAGATGCCGCTGCTGTCGAGGTTCGATTGCATGGAGCCCCTGGAAGCCGGCGAAAGTTACTACGCGCTCGACAACAGCCTGTCGGCGCATGCCGATATGAATGGGCCCGAGATCGTGCCGTACTCGTGGCTCAACATGAACGACAACTGCATGGACCCTATGCATGCGCAGGTCCTGCATGCCACTTTCGGTACGACCCATTTCGTGCCCGAATTCGCCATCATGCCGAAGCTGACGTTCGAGCGCATTGCCAACGGAGTGATCTACAAAGCTCACAGGTCGCTCGATGACGGCCGCAAGGTGGACCGCGTCAATACCTGGATCGCGCCGAACATCACCAGCGTGCCGAATCTTCAGATGACACCGGGTCGATCGGACCGGCTCACGATTTTCGTGCCGGTCGACGACACCCACACGCGCGTCCTGCTCACGATGCGCGTCAAGCCAGGGTTCAAGGGCGTCTTCGGTGACAAGGGGTTCGGCACCCCGAAGCCGTGGAGCCAGATGAGCATCGAGGAGCGCCAGGACGCGCCGGGGGACTACGAAGCACAGTCAAGCGCAGGCGGGCTGTCGTTGCATTCGGAAGAACATCTGGTCACGTCGGATATCGGCATCAGCCATCAACGCCGCTTTCTGAAGCAGCAGATCGAGAGAGTCGCCAACGGCGAAGACCCGATCGGCGTGGCGTTCCATCCGGCCGACGAACTGATCCACGTTCCTTCGGGAAACTTCTTTCTCTGATCGTCGCGCGGTCAGCAAATTGTTGTACCGCTAGCTAGCGCGATCCGGGCGTCGGCCCCTGTATCGGAACGCCAACCGGACCGGCGACTGCCTCCGCATTCGCCATCTGTCTGATGATCTTGCGCATCGCCATGCTGCCGCGATCACTGGCGAAGCTGGCTTCGTGGGCGCGCGGTGGCCGGCCTTCCATGGCGTCCAGCTCCTCGATCCATTCGAGTGCTTCGCGGTCTTCGTGGAAGGCCTTGATCGCGGAAGCCACCAGCCCCTGCGTCACGCCTTCGTCTTCCAGCGCATAGTCACGGCTGAGGAACGCCCAGTAGTGCAGCGAGTGCTGCGTCTCGGGCGTGATCAGATGCAGGATGTTGGCGCCATAGACGCGTCGTTGCCCGGCTTCAGCCTCCAAGTCTTCGATGCTTGTGAACGCGACGTTCATCGCCGGCGACATGAACCAGGCGTCCGACACGCGCGTGACGTGCTGCCGGTGCGTGAGCTTCATCGCGACCGCATGCAACATCGGCGGCGGCGCGTCCACCAGCCTGCGTACGGTGCGCACGCGCTCGTCCTCGAGCGTTACCTCGAAAGTACTCTCGATCCATTCGGGCGTGCCGATGTTGCCTTCGTGCAGATAGTCGAAGTGGGTCAGGTCCAGCAAATTTTCCTGCAAGCCTACGTAGTTGGCCTTTGCATGCACGTAGCCGCTGCCGCTGGTCCAGCCCTCATCGGTCAGCCAGGCGGTGTCGGGAATGCAAGACTCGTCGGCCGCGGCCGCATCGCCCATCCAGGCCCAGACCAGCGGGCCGCGCTCGGCCAGGGGATAGCGACGCAACTTTGCGTGCACGGCTGGCCGCTTGATCATCGGCGCGTCAACGCAGGCGCCCTCGGTGTCGTAGCGCAGCCCGTGGTACATGCAGACCACTTCGTCACCTTCGAGCCGGCCGTGGTGCAGCGGAAACGAGCGATGTGCACAGCGGTTTTGCAGCAGCACCGGCCGGCCCTTCGTGCTCATGAACATCAATGCGCTATTGCCCAGCAGGTAGCGCTCCTTCAGTTCGCGCGTGAACTCGGATGCAAGGCCGGCCACATACCAGCAGTTGCGGATCAACGGGGTCTCGGCGTCAGCGTAGTTTGAGGTTGAAGTCATGTGTTTGGTCTAGTAAGGCTGCAGAGCAAGAGGCATCGACTCGTTGAAGTCTCACGACGCTCCGGCGAGCCAGGCGTCGCCTTCGGCGTACAGGCGCGCAAGCGCATCGCTGCCGGGCGTGGGCAGGCCCGGCGTCACCTGCGAGCCGCCGCGCGATTGCACGTAGGCGATATGCCGATAGCCCTCCGGGTGTCGCTCGAGGTCAGCACGGTCAAGCATCACTTTGGCGGTGGGATCGACCGGATCGAGGCGGTCTTTCTCGTAGATCGGCACTCGCTTCCTGATCCGCCACACGCCGTCCTGGCGAATGAAATGGTCATAGAAGCGGCCGTAGCAGGTCACGTCGACAACAACGCCATCGAGCGGCGCGCGCAGCAGGAGTGTCATGCGTGTCTCGGCGAGTGCCCGATCCCCATTCAACTCGACCGCGCAGGCACCGATGAAGTGCTGGCCGCGCGCTGGGCCTTTGCTCGCCGCTATCGAGCGTTCGACAAAATCATCGGCGCTGCCGACGAACCAGGTCGTGTGCATGGTCGCCTGCGCGCTGAAGCACGCGCGCAGTCGATCCCAACGGCCGCTGTCGCGCGCGAAGGCCCACGCCGTGACGACGTCGGTGATGGTGGCTCGATCAAAAAGCGAGCGCAACAGCTGCGCTTCATTCAGTTTCGACATGGTTGGCGCCCTAACGATTGCTTCACTCGGCCTTGATGCCGGCGTCGCGCAGGAGGAACTGCGGCCACGATTCGGATTCGTTCTTGACGAACGAGGCCGTCTGCGCCGGCGTCATCGTGATGATCTTCCAGCCATTGGTCTCCAGGCGCTGGCGCGTGTCCGCCGACTGCATGACCTTGGCCGTTGCTGCGCGCAACGTTTCGACGACTGGCTCCGGCGTTTTCGCGGGTGCGAAAAGGCCGAGCCAACTCTCCAGCACGAGACCGTCGACGCCCGACTCCTTGGCGGTCGGCACCGAAGGCAACGCCGGATCGCGCGTGGCGCCGGAACTGGCGATCGCCTTCACGTCGCCCCGCAGGGCGAAAGGCGCTGCCGTTGCGGTGTTGTCGAAGAACAGATCGATGCGCCCGGCAATGAGGTCGGGGTAGGCCGGTGCAGCGCCTTTGTAAGGCACTTCGACAATGTCGATGTTCGCGCGCTTGCCGAGCAGCGCAGCCGCAATGTGCTGCCCTGTTCCCTTGCCTGCCGTGGCGATCGTCAGCTTGCCGGGATTGCTGCGCGCATACGCGACAAGCTCGGGCATCGTCGAGAAGGGCAGATCCTTGCGCGCGACAGCGTGTAGGTGTTCGTGGCGACCAGCGCAATCGGCGTGAAATCCGAGACTGCATAGCCTGGTGCCTGATACAAGCCGAGCGCGAAGCCGAGGTTGGCCAGCCTGCCCATCACCAGGGTGTAGCCGTCGGGCGCCGCCTGCATGGCCAGCTTGGTGCCGACGAGCGAGCCGCCGCCGGGGCGGTTGTCTACAACGACGGGTTGGCCGAGTTCAGCCGGCAGTTGTTGCGCCAGCACGCGCGCAACGAAGTCGTAGCCGCCACCGGGTTGCGTCGGCACGATGACGCGGATCGGATTGACCGGATAGTCCTTGGCGAAGACCGGCGCGCAGGCGAGCGCCAGGCTGACGAGGATGGATCGCGCCAGCGAGTGCGGGATGTTGAACATTGCTTTTTGCGTCTGTACGTTGGTTTGCATACCAGCGGCGTCAGTGAAGTTGCCGCAACAGAGTGAATTCAGAACAATGCGCCCGGCCAGTCGAGCACAGCGGCCTTGATGGCCGGAATTGTTTTTGCCTTTTTAAAGAACGCTTCGATGGCCGGTCGCTTGCCGTCAACCCAGAAGGACTCTGCGGCCATGTTTTGCAAGCGCAGCAGTTCGACAGCCCAATACAAATCGGCCATGGTGATGCTGTCGGCGAGCAGCCACTCGGTGTTGCGGGACTTCAGCTTCTGCTCCAGATGGTCGCAGCCGGCTTCGGCCTTGTCGTAGGCGGTGCGCATAGCCTCGGGCGTGAACAGATTCTGTGCCGCGGTCAACTCCTTGGATCGCTTGGCCGAATAACCGCGCACCAGGTCGGCATCGTCTGCGTGTTCGGCCAGGAATGCGTCGCAACGTGCGACCTTGCTCATGGCAAAGTCGACGCCACTGCTTTTGCGCCGTGCCTCGGGCCGGTGGTCCTGCCCGGGCGGCTTGCCGGTGAGCATCTGGTAGTTGGGCATGTTGTCGACGACGTGGAGTTCGGCGTCGATGGCGCTTTCCAGTGCCTTTGGCCTCAAGGCGGAGCCGCCCACTTCCTGGTCCAGAAAAAAGGAAATGCGCTTCGAATCGACCAGCACGCGGTTGGTCGCCCAGTCGATCAGCGTCGGCACCACCGCCGGGTCGCAGCCGCCGGCCGATACCGAGGTGCTGCCGGTATGCACCGACATCAGCTCGCCGCCCAGTGCGTCACAGCCGATCAACCTGAGCCGCACATAGTCAGGCAGGTAGGTCTGGCCGGCAAAAATCTTCACGAGTTGTGAGCGATAGGGGATGTGGTGATGGGCCAGCACGGCGCGCACCTTCTGCGAACAGATCGAGTTAGGCGCATTGAAGAGTTCGAAGCGCGGCATCACGGAGATGTCCGCGTCGATGTCTTCCGGGGGGTTGCCCAGACCGTGCCGCGCCTGTTCGGCTGTGGCGTGCAGTGTGGCGGTCATCTTATTCACTCCTGTGGGTGCCGCGGCTTACTTCATCGCGCAAAGTTCGTGAAACGAGTCTTGATAATCCTTTAGCGGCGTCGCGATGGTCTTCAGGCTGATGCGGCCTTTTGCGTCCTTGGCGACTTCGAACGCGTACCAGTTATTGATCGGGAAGTTGTTGTTACCGAATTTCAGCGTCCCGCGCACGGACTTGTCCAACCCCTCTTTCAGCGCCGCCATGAAAGCCTTTTTGTCGCCGACGTTGCCCTTGACCTTGCCGATGGCGGCGTCGAGCAGCAGAGCCGAGTCGTAGGCCTGCGCTGCGAAGTTCGACGCAATCCGGTTGTATTTCTTCTCGAACGCTTCGACGAACTGCCTGCTCGTCGGCGCGTCGGTGTCGGGGGCCCAGAAGTGCACACCGACCGCGCCGAGCGCCGTTTCCTGAAGCGCCGGCAAAGTTGTCGAGTCCAGCATGCCCACGGTCACCAGCGGCACCGACTTGATCAGGCCGGCCTGCTGGAACTGGCGCACGAAGTTGACGCCGGCGCCCGGCAGAAAGGCGAACACCGCGTCGGGCTTGTCGGCGGCGATCTGCGAGATCTCGGCCGAATAGTCGAGTTGGTTGAGCGCGGGCAGCAATTCGTTGGTGATGGTGCCCTTGTAGAACTTCTTGAAGCCGCGCGCAGCGTCCTTGCCGGCCTGGTAGTTCGAGGCGACGACGACCATCTTCTTGTAGTCCTTGTCCTGGGCAAACTTGCCCGCCGCTTCGGCGTAGCTGTCGTTCTGCCAGGAGGTGATGAACTGGTAGGGCGAACACTGCGCACCGGCCAGCGGCGAAGGGCCGGCGTTGGCGCCGATCAGGAACACCTCCTTCTCGGTGATCGCCTTTTGCACGGCCATGATCACGTTCGAGCCGATGAGGCCGGTGATGATCGGGACGTTCTCGCGCTCGATCAGTTTTTGCGTCGCCTGAATGCCGACGTCCGGCTTGAACTGATCGTCTTCCTTGATGATCTGCACTGGCACACCGCCGAGCTTGCCGCCGTTTTGTTCGACCACGAGCATGAAGGCGGCGTACATGTCGTTGCCGACCGGCGCTAGCGGGCCGGAGAAGGTGCCGAGATAGCCGATCTTGATGGGCACCTGGGCCATGACGCCAGTGCCCATCAGGGTCAGGGTTGCAACGATCGATGCGCTTAGTTTTTTCCAAATGCCAGACATGGGGTATCTCCGTTTGTTAAATGAGGAATGTGATCACGCGGGGCCGGTTATCCAGTGTCCCTTGAAACGGTCGGCGGTCATCGCATCACTTCATCGGGCAAAGCTGATGGTATGAATCCTCGTAATCCTTCAGCGGTGTTGCCACCGTCTTCAGGTTGACGCGGCCCTTGGCGTCTTTAGCCACCTCGAACGCGTACCAGTTTTCGATCGGAAAGTTGTTGTTGTTGAACTTGAGGGTCCCGCGCAC
>JBDSYU010000043.1:0-19593 GCA_039925525.1 Variovorax sp. | reverse complement strand
CGCGCATCTGAGTGCTGGCTCGACAACCATCAGCTGGGCCGGCATGCGCACCGCAAGACCGTCCTTGAAACCGTCGCGCCCATGGTGAGCGTGTGGTCCAATGCCGGCAGCATCGCGCACTGCACCTGCCCAGCGTGGCAAAACTCGCAATTTGACCACATATTCATGAAGCTTCAGCCTGACCGAACCCAAAGCCAGACGATCACCGCGCACGGCGCTGGCTGGGTCGCCATCGACGGCGAGAAGGTGCACGTGAGTATCGTCATCGGCTCGCACGGTGAGCGCTTCGACTGGCCATGCCGCCATTTCGACGAACTCAGTGCGAGCCTGTTCGAGCCGATCGCCGCAATCGGCGCCGAGCTGGTGATCTTCGGCAGTGGCGAGCGCCTGCGTTTTCCGAAACCAGAGTGGCTGGCGGCCCTCACGGCTCGGCAAATCGGTGTCGAGACCATGGACACAGCCGCTGCCTGCCGAAGCTACAACGTGCTGGTCGGCGATGGCCGGCATGTTGTGGCGGCGCTGTTACTGGAGAGCAAGGGTTGAATGCGCATTTCGCGGCTGTGTCCGTCAGCGCATCGTCGATGCCACGCCGCCCGTCGGCGCGCCTGGAACAACCGAGCGCGAGCAGGTGTTTCAGGGTAAAATTGTTGGTTGTCAACCAGTTGCCCGGCTCGCCCGCGCGGCTCGAACTCCTTTCACCGGCACGGCAGGCAGCGACGGTTCGTCTCAGGTGCAATCAGCGCCGGCGTCGGCTTTAGCCAAGCATAGCCAGCGGCAAAATGGGGTCGATGTCGCCGCGATGGGTCGCCGGCATTCACAACGGAGAGAAAAGCATCCATGGCCATCGTTGTCAACAAGCCGATCCCGGAGTTCGAAGCCGTCGCTACGGGCGGTATCAAGGTCAGCAATACCTCTCATCTGGGCCAGGTACTGGTCTTGTACTTCTACCCCAAGGACAACACGCCCGGTTGCACCACCGAGGCCATGCAGTTTCGCGACAAGCACAAGGAATTCGTCAAGGCCGGCGCCACGGTGTTCGGTGTGTCGCGCGACAACATGAAGTCCCATGACGAATTCAAGGCCAAGCTCGAATTGCCGTTCGAGCTGATCGCCGATTCGGAAGAAAAGATGTGCCACATGTTCGGCGTCGTCAAGAACAAAATCATGTACGGCAAGAAGGTCAAGGGCATAGAACGCAGCACCTTCCTGATTGGGGCTGACGGTGTTTTGAAAGCCGAGTGGCGCGGTCTCAAGGTGCCCGGGCATGTCGACGAAGTGGTCAAGGCCGTCAAAGCTCTGAAAAAGGCTGCTTGAGCCTACGCGCAGCTGCATTTGCAACTGCATTCGCGTTGGCAAACAGCCGCCCGCATTGCCCGGCGGCTTTTTTATTTATGGCGCCCTGCTGGCCGCGTGCTGCAACCGCGCCGGCCTCTCAATCTGACCGCGGCCTCGCGGCTTGAAAGTTCCCGAACCCGATGCCTTTGCCTCCTGCTCCGACCCGCCGCGCCGCACTGCTCAGCGCCGATGAACTCGTAGCCACCGAGCCCCGCCCCAGACCTGCCCGGCGTGCCGGTTCACGCCGCAATGAAATCGGCCGACATGGCGGCGATGGCGCCGATGACCCGCGCGCCGCGGGCGATCATGAACCTGGCGCTGCTACCGCCACCACCACTGCCACCCGCTCCGATCCGGGCGCCATGCGTCAGATCGAGACCCGCCCGCGCCCACCGGAGCCGACCGTGCTGCCCTTGACACCGCCGGCACCCAGACAACCAGCTCTGAAACCGACGGACGCAAGGCCGACGGAGGCGAGGCGCTCGCGCGAGCCCGAACCGCAAGCGGCGCCGGCACTGGCGCCACCTGCGTTGCCAGCAGCCGAGTTCGGCAACGCCCTGCCGCAAGCCCCCATGCGATCGCGCTCGATCCGAAGCGGCAAGGGCGGGAAGGCGCCGGGCGCGGCCAAGCTGTTCGTGCTCGACACCAACGTCCTTCTGCACGATCCGACCTGCCTTTTTCGTTTCGACGAGCACGACATCTACCTGCCGATGGTGGTGCTGGAGGAACTCGACGCGCACAAGAAAGGAACCACCGAAGTGGCGCGCAATGCGCGCCAGACCAGCCGCAGCCTCGACGCTCTGGCCGCGACCAATGGCAGCGATATCGCGCACGGGCTGCAACTGTCGAGCACCGGCCACCGTGAAGCGGGGGGGAAGCTGTTTTTCCAGACTGAATCGCTGAACTACCACCTGCCGATGAACTTGCCGCAAGGCAAGGCCGACAATCAAATTCTCGGCGTGGTGCAGGCGTTGCGCGAGCGCCAACAGGCACAGCAAGCCAAGGCGGCCGCGCATCGCGATGTGGTGCTGGTGTCCAAGGACATCAACATGCGCGTCAAGGCGCGCGCGCTGGGTTTGGCCACCGACGATTACCAGAATGACCGCACGCTTGACGACGGCGATCTTCTCTACGCCGGCGCGTTGGCCCTGCCGGCAGATTTCTGGACGCACCAGAGCAAGTCGGTGGAGAGTTGGCAAAGTGGCAGCAGCACTTTTTATCGCATCAGCGGACCGATCGCTGCCAACCTGCTGATCAACCAGTTCGTCTACTACGAAGCGGCGGGTGAGCCGAGTATGTACGCGCGTGTCATCGAACTTCGCGAAACCACCGCTGTGCTCAAGACCATCAAGGACTACGCATCAGGCAAGAACGCAGTGTGGGGCGTGATGACGCGCAACCGCGAGCAGAACTTCGCCATGAACATGCTGATGGATCCTGACATCGATCTGGTCACGCTCACCGGCACCGCCGGCACCGGCAAGACGCTGATGACGCTGGCCGCCGGTCTGACGCAGGTGTTGGACGACCGCCGCTACACCGAGATCATCATGACCCGCGCCACCGTCAGCGTCGGCGAAGACATCGGCTTCCTGCCGGGCACTGAGGAAGAGAAGATGGGCCCATGGATGGGCGCCCTCGACGACAACCTGGAGTTCCTGGCCAAGGGCGACGGTGGCGGCGCTGGCGAATGGGGACGCGCCGCCACCAACGAATTGATCCGCAGCCGCATCAAGATCAAGAGCATGAACTTCATGCGCGGGCGCACCTTTCTCTCAAAGTACGTGATCATCGACGAGGCGCAAAACCTGACGCCCAAGCAGATGAAGACGCTGATCACCCGTGCCGGGCCCGGCACGAAGATCGTCTGCATGGGCAATCTTGGGCAGATCGATACGCCCTATCTCACCGAGGGTTCGTCCGGCCTCACCTTTGCCGTCGACAAGTTCAAGGGTTGGCAGCATGGCGGGCACATCACCCTGGCACGCGGAGAGCGCTCGCGCTTGGCGGACTTTGCCAGCGAGGTGTTGTAGCGGTCGGGAGCGAGGTCAGGCGCGGACCTTACGCAGAGGTCGCCGAAATTGTTATTCCTTCTGCGTTCGGCTGTCCTGCCCCGATCTCGATTGCCAAAACCGGACGACGGGACGCAGAGCAAGCAAACGTCTCGCACAGGGCGCAGAAGGAATACCAAAATTCTTTTGCCTCTTCTGCGCCCTCTGCCAACTCTGTCTGCCTTCTGCGTCCAGTAGTCCGATTGCGCTCCCGATCCCAGTACGGGGAAGCGAAAAACATTTGCTGCTGACATGGCGCTGTCAGGAGCGTGGTTGCACGCATCAAGGGCCCCTCACTTCCAAGCAAAGAGTTCCTCATGACGCACGCCATCAATTGGTTTGAAATTCCTGTCGCCGACACGGACCGGGCGCAAGTGCTTTACGGGAAAGTGTTGGCGGGCCAGCTTCGCCGGGAGAACTTCGGCGGCGGTGTTGTAGCGGAGTTTCTCTGTGACGATCTGGCGACGGGCGGCTGTCTGCAGGCTTGCGAGACATGACACCGCGCAACTGGGTTGCCGTGGCCAGTGCCGAACATGCACGCTTGGGGCGCGACCACACGCCGACTGGCTTCATGCAGGTGGGCCACGGCAAGGCCGCGCCACTCAAGCGCATAGCGCCGGGCGATCGCGTCGCCTACTACGCGCCGGCCACGGTGTATGGCGGCAACGACAAGCTGCAGAGCTTCGTCTCGATCGGCATCGTGCAGCAGGGTGCTCCTTATGAATTCGCCATGGGCCAAGGGTTCGTGCCGTGGCGGCGCGACGTGCGCTATGCCAAGGCCGAGGAGACACCGATCGCGCCGTTGATTGCCCAGTTCGATTTCGTTAAAGATCCCAAGCGCTGGGGCTACAAGTTTCGCCTGGGCTTGTTCGAAGTCAGCGCGCTCGACATGCGGCGCATCGCTGACGCGATGCACGCCGACTTGGCATCGCTCGGCTGGTAGCGCCAGCGCGGGCAGCCGTGCTAATAATCGGCGCCGCTCGCTAGGCTCTCGAACTTGGTGATCGGCTTGAGGAACGCCAGCTTCACCATCCCTGTCGGCCCGTTGCGCTGCTTGCTGATGATCACCTCGGCGACGCCGGGTTCTTTGCTGTCCTTGTTGTAGTAGTCGTCCCGATAGATGAACATGATGACGTCGGCGTCTTGCTCGATGGCGCCGGATTCGCGCAGGTCGCTCATCATCGGGCGCTTGTCGGTGCGGCTCTCGACGCCGCGAGACAGCTGCGACAAGGCCAGCACCGGGCACTTGAGTTCCTTGGCCAGCATCTTCAGACCGCGCGAGATCTCGCCGACGGCGGTGGCCCGGTTCTCGTCGTTCATCGACGCCGAAACACTCATCAACTGCAGGTAGTCGACGACGATGAGACCGAGTTGGCCGCACTGGCGCGCCAGCCGCCGGGCATTGGCGCGCAGTTCGCTGGTCGACAAGCCCGGCGTTTCGTCGATGTGCAGCGAAATGTTGCGCAGCCGATCGATGGCGTCGGCCAAGCGCGGCCACTCGTCATCGGTCAGGCGGCCGGTGCGCAGGTGGGTCTGGTCGATGCGGCCAATCGAACCGACGATGCGCACCGCCAGCTGCGAGGCACCCATTTCCATCGAGAACACGGCCACCGGCAGGCCTTCGTGCAATGCCACGTGCTCGGCGATATTTATTGCGAGGGCGGTCTTGCCCATACTCGGCCTCGCCGCCAGCACCACCAGGTCGCCGGCCTGAAAGCCCGAGGTCATACGATCCAGATCGACGAAACCGCTGGGCACACCGGTGATGTCGTTCGGGTTGTCGGCCATCTCGGTGACGCGGTCCATAAGCTGGAGCGCGAGCGCGTCCATACTCTGGAAACCCTGCTTCAGCCTTGAGCCTTCCTCGCCAATGTTGAAGATCTTCTGTTCGGCCTCGTCCAGGATCTTGTCAACTGCCTTGCCTTGCGTGTTGAAGGCGACGGTGGCGATCTCGTCGCTGGCCGAGACCAGTTTGCGCAGAATCCAGCGCTCGCGCACGATCTCGGCGTAGCGGCGAATGTTGCTGGCGCTCGGCACGTACTGCGCCAGCGAGTTGAGATAGACCAGACCGCCGACGTCCTCGGCCTGGCCCAGGCTCTGCAGCTGCTCGAACACCGTGATCACGTCGGCCGGCTTGTTGGCGTTGACCAATGTCGCGATGGCCGCGTAGATCAGCTTGTGCTCATAGCGATAGAAGTTAAGGTCGTGCAGCAGGTCGCCCACGCGATCCCAGGCGCTGTTGTCCAGCAACAGGCCGCCGAGCACGCTGGACTCGGCTTCAATGGAATGCGGTGGAATGCGCAGTTGCGCAATCTGACGATCGGCGGACGGATCGTTGTCGGCGAGGGAGAAGACGGCTGACATGGATCTGGGGAACCTAACGATGATTGGGTCGCGCGAGTTCCATCCTAAGCTGCGGGTCTGCCGCTGTCGACGCACAACTCGGGGACAGCGCTGGTTGCCGTCCTGTGGAAAAGCTGTGAAATTCCAGTGCACTCGCCGCTCGACTCGCCGGACCACAAGTCGCCTCAGAATGAGCGAGAGCCGCAGCAGAAATGCGAAAGCCGCCTTTGGGGGCGGCTTTCAGACCAGAGCAGGCAACAGCGGAACAATGCGGCGCCACACAGCGGCGCCGAACTGCGACTGAATCGACGTCGGAGCTAGGCCGTTTCCCCGTAAACCGTCACGGTGATGTCGACCAGCACATCGGAGTGCAGCGCCACCTGCGCCGTACTGTCGCCGGTGGTCTTGATGAAGCCTTGAGGCATTCGCACCTGTGCCTTCGTCACCTTGTAGCCTTGCTTGCTCAGTTCCTCGGCCACATCGGCATTGGTGACGGAACCGAACAGGCGGCCATCGACGCCGGCCTTCTGCGTCAACTTGACGGTAAGACCGGCAAGCTTGTCACCCAGCGCCTTGGCTTCGGCCAGCTTGGCTGCGGCAGCTTTCTCGAGTTCGGCGCGCTTGGTGGCGAATTCGGCTTTGTTGGCCTCGGTGGCACGCCGCGCGTGGCCTGCGGGAATCAGGAAATTGCGGGCAAACCCGTCCTTCACCTTGACGACATCGCCGAGCGAGCCCAGGTTGACGACCTTGTCCATAAGAATGACTTGCATGTTGGCGGCTCCTCAAACGCGGTGCTGATCGGTGTAGGGCACCATCGCCAGAAAGCGCGCGCGCTTGATGGCCGTATTGAGCTGGCGCTGGTAGATGGCCCGGGTGCCGGTCAGGCGCGCCGGCGTGATCTTGCCGTTTTCGCCGATGAAGTCGCGCAGCGTGTCGATATCCTTGTAGTCGATTTCCTCGACGCCAGCGACCGTGAAGCGACAGAAGCGCTTGCGCTTGAACAGCAGCGACTGGGTGTTGCGCTTGGGACGCCTGTCTTTGTTGAATTTCTTGAACGTAGCCATGAGGCACCTTTCGATAAATTGGCGACAGCCAATGGCTGCCAAAAAGTAAGCGACAGCGAATGGCTGCCAGTGATAGTCAAACAGGTCCGAAGTCCTGGATGTGAAAAACTGTCTGTCTGCCGCTCTGTGCCGTTGCCAGGAATCCACCAAACTGCCACTGGCTGCCAAGAGGCTGCCGATCGATCCGCTCGGCCACCGCACCAAACGCCACCGCCTTGATCACCGCCGTGACTTGCCGGGGCTGCCCCGCCTCCGAAAGGCAGGACGCATGTTGAAGTTGCAAATCGATGGCAGGCACGCCGGCCGGCGTAAAGCGCATCGAACCGCGTTCGACCACCTGGGCACCAAGCAGCAAGTGATTGGGCAGCGCGGTGGACAGGGCAACTGCTGCAGCGGCGTCGTTCACGCTGGACCTGACAGGGCTTATCGCGCCGGCGCCGTGTCGGTCAGTTGTTCTGCGCCGCGTACTCGGCTTGTTGAACCTTGCGCGCCTCTTCGCGCTCGACGGTCTTCATCATCGGCGAGGGACCGGTATCGGCCTTCTTGCGCAGCACCGTCAGGTGACGCAGCACGGCATCGTTGAACTTGAACGCATGCTCCAGCTCGACCATCACGGCCTGATCGGCTTCGATATTGACGCACAGATAGTGCGCCTTGCTGAGCTTGTTGATCTGATAGGCCAACTGGCGCCGGCCCCAATCTTCGACCCGGTGCACCTTGCCACCGCCGGCGGTAATCATGCTCTGGTAGCGCTCGAGCATCGCCGGCACCTGTTCGCTTTGATCCGGATGGATCAACAAAATGATCTCGTAATGACGCATGGCACTCCTTGTGGGTCTTCCGAGGAAGGAAATTGAGCCACCCCCGGCGTCGGTCGGGATGCGGCAAGGCAAAGCCAATGATTGTAACCTGGGCAGGCTGTTGAATTGCACTGGTCTGGTTCGCCGCCCTGTTAAAGCAAACCGAGGGCGCGATCGAGCGGCAGCGCCCGCCTCGCACCCACAGCATCGCGAATCTTGGGCGCCAGCTGCACCAGCTGCCCGTACGTTGTGGCGCCCTCGACCATCAGGTTAAGCCGAAATCCACGCAGACCGAGGCTCGCCGTCAGCTGCGTGGCGATCGGGTAGGCATCTTGGTAACGTTCCTGCTGGGTGCGCGGCGGCGTCGACAAGCGCGCGGCCCGGCCGGCATCGTATCCGGCGCCACCGGCGTCGCCGAGCAGCGGCGCCGGCCGTGACGCCGACTTCAAAGCCGAGCCCGCACCTGACAGCAGCCCCGGGCGCGTGGAGAGCCGGCCCGTATCCAGCGCCTGCAGATCAGAGAAACGGGTGGCCGGCCCCTCATCGTGCAGTGCGTCCGGAGCGGTGGTCAGCCCTTCGTCCGGCGCAAAGTCCGACGGGCGGCCCGCACGCTCGGGCAGCGCGGCCGAATCCGGTGGACGCGATGGACCCAGCAGGCCGAGCTGCACCAGATGGTCGACATCCTGCTGCTCGACCCCCATCCCCGCGGCGAGCACGTCACGCACCGAACGCTCCCCATTGAACAGGATGAACGCCGAGCGCTGGCGTGGCGTGAGCCGGATCGAACGGTCCTTGAGGACCCGTGCACCGGCCCCGGTTTTGACAAGAATCATGCTGGACCTCCTCGCAGACCAGGTGCGTCAAATCCACGACGGCAACGCCAGGCGATCTGCGCCGCCTCGATTGCAGCACCTGCCTGCAACCAACGCGCCGATTATCCCGCCGCGAGGCGCCAGCGCGTCATCAGACTGCCGGCGCGTTGCCGAAATCCTGCAGGCGTGCCAATTGCTGCCAGGTATCGATCACGCTGTCGGGATTGAGCGAGATCGATTCGATACCCTGCTCGGCCAGCCACAGCGCAAAGTCCGGGTGGTCGCTCGGCCCCTGGCCGCAGATGCCGACGTACTTGCCCTGCTTCTTGCAGGCTGTGATGGCACGCAGCAGCATCGCCTTGACCGCGGGGTCGCGCTCGTCGAAATCAGCCGCCAGCAGTTCGAGCCCCGAATCACGGTCCAGGCCGAGCGTGAGCTGCGTCAGATCGTTGGAGCCGATCGAAAAGCCGTCGAAGAAATGCAGGAACTCGTCAGCCAGTATGGCGTTGCTTGGGACCTCGCACATCATGATGACCTTGAGCTGGTTCTCGCCGCGCGCCAGCCCTTGCTCGGCCAGCAATGTGGTGACCCTTTCGGCCTGCCCCAGGGTGCGCACGAACGGCACCATGATCTGCACGTTGACGAGGCCCATGTCGTTGCGCACCCGCTTGATGGCCTCGCACTCCATGAGGAAAGCCTGGCGGAACTCCTCGCTGACGTAGCGCGCCGCGCCGCGAAAGCCGAGCATCGGGTTTTCTTCTTCGGGTTCGTAGCGCGAGCCGCCGATGAGCTTGCGGTATTCATTGGACTTGAAGTCCGACAGGCGCACGATCACCGGCTTCGGCCAGAACGCCGCCGCGATGGTGGCGACGCCTTCGGCCACCTTGTCGACATAGAAGGCCCGCGGCGACGCATGGCCGCGCGCCACCGACTCCACCGCCTTTTTCAGATCGGCATCGATGTTGGGATAGTCCAGGATGGCTTTCGGATGAACACCGATGTTGTTGTTGATGACGAACTCCAGCCGCGCGAGGCCAACGCCGTCGTTGGGCAACTGGCAGAAGTCGAAGGCCAGTTGCGGATTACCCACATTCATCATAATCTTGGTGTTGATCGCCGGCATCTCGCCTCGCTGCACCTCCGTCACCTCGGTCTCGAGAAGGCCGTCGTAGATGAAACCCGTGTCGCCCTCAGCGCAACTCACAGTCACCAATGTTTCGCCACGGAGCCGCTCGGTCGCGTCGCCGCAGCCGACGACGGCCGGGATGCCGAGCTCGCGGGCGATGATGGCCGCATGGCAGGTGCGTCCGCCGCGGTTCGTGACGATGGCGCTGGCGCGCTTCATCACCGGCTCCCAGTTCGGATCGGTCATGTCGGTGACCAGCACGTCACCCGGCTGCACCTGGTCCATCTGACTGATGTCTGTCACCAGGCGCACCGGGCCGCAACCGATCTTCTGGCCGATGGCCCGACCCTCGGCCAGCACCGTGCCACGGTTCTTCAGCGCATAGCGCTGCTCGGCCTTGCCGCGCTGTCGGCTCTTCACCGTTTCTGGTCGCGCTTGCAGGATATAAAGCAGGCCGTCGATGCCGTCCTTGCCCCATTCGATATCCATCGGGCGGCCGTAGTGCTGCTCGATCAACACTGCGTCGCGAGCCAACTGCTCCACTTCGGCATCCGACAGCGAATAGCGATTGCGCAGTTCCGGTTTGACGTCTGTTGTCGTCACCAGCTTGCCGCTGGCCGCACGGTCGGCGGCGCTGGCGAATTCCATCTGAATCAATTTGGAGCCAAGGTTGCGCCGAATGACAGCGTGCTTGCCGGCAGCCAGAGTCGGCTTGTGCACATAGAACTCGTCCGGGTTCACCGCGCCCTGCACCACCGTCTCGCCCAGGCCGTAGCTGGAGGTGATGAACACCACGCCGTCGAAGCCGGATTCGGTATCGAGGGTGAACATGACGCCGGCCGCGCCGAGGTCGGAACGCACCATGCGCTGCACACCGGCGGACAGGGCCACATCGGCATGCGCGAAGTTCTGGTGCACGCGGTAACTGATGGCGCGGTCGTTGTAGAGCGAGGCGAAGACTTCGCGCATCTTGTGCAGCACGGCGTCGATACCCACGACATTGAGGAAGGTCTCCTGCTGGCCGGCAAAGGAAGCATCGGGCAGATCTTCGGCCGTCGCCGACGAACGCACGGCGAAACTCGCATCGGCTGCGCCCGCGCACAACGTCTGGAAGCCATCGCGTACGGCACGCTCGAGGTCGGCGGGGAAAGGCTGTGCCTCGACCAGCGCGCGAATTTCCTTACCAGCGGCGGCGAGCGCACGCACGTCGTCGGTGTCGAGGCGTTCAAGCTTCGCATTGATCTTGTCCGCCAGACCGTCGTGCGCCAAAAACAGCCGGAACGCATGCGCGGTGGTGGCGAAGCCGGTCGGCACGCGCACCCCGCCCGGCAACTGCGAGATCATCTCCCCCAAACTTGCGTTCTTGCCGCCGACTGCATCGACGTCGCTCATCCGCAGGTTTTCAAAAGGCACGACCAGCGCGGTCGCATCGAACAAGGCTGACATGGAGGACTCCGGAAGTTGAACCTAGAAACCACAGTTGGATGCGCCCGAGTGCGCCGTGATCGGCGTGTCAGGCAAGGCGCGACAACGCCGCGGGCTCCTGCCCGCAAGGCGGAGCAACGCAGCATGGCGCGGCGAGCGCGGTGCAATCGGGCGCATAGCGCTCTCACCGATACGGTGAACGTGATCGAAGCTAAAAAAGCCATGAGACACGCAGCTTGTCTGAAGAATGGAAGCGGTCAACTGCGGTTTCTAGGTTGAATGGCGTATGTGGCCAGCGGCACAATGCACGTGGCGTTCGGGACATCGCCGCATGCCGCACGAGGGAGCGCACAGCCCCTGTCGATAATGCGGTGCGATTGTAGGGCGCACCATCGGGGTGCCGCCTGGCAGACCCGCGCAAATCCATGTCCGCACGCACTGTTTTTTTCGTCTCCGACGGCACCGGCATCACCGCCGAAACGCTGGGCACTGCGGTGCTGGCGCAGTTCGAACTGCAGGTGCGTCATGTCCGCCTGCCGTTCACCGACACCGTCGACAAGGCGCACCAGGTGGTGCGGCAAATCAATCACACGGCGCAAATCGAAGGCAGCAAGCCGCTGGTGTTTCTGACGCTTGCCGACAGCGACGTCAGTGCCGTCATCGAGCACGGTTGCAAGGGCATGCTGATGGACATGTTCGAGACCTTTGTGCGCCCGCTCGAGACCGAACTGGGACTCAAGTCGAACCATCGCATCGGTCGCTTCAGCGATGTCAGCAAGAGCAAGGAATACACCGCCCGCATCGCCGCCATCGACTTCAGTCTGGCGCATGACGATGGACAGAGCAATCGCGATCTGGCGGGCGCCGACGTGATCCTGGTCGGCGTCAGCCGCAGTGGCAAGACGCCGACTTCGCTCTACCTGGCAATGCAGCACGGTATGAAGGCGGCGAACTATCCGCTCATACCGGAGGATTTCGACCGACGGCAGTTGCCGCCGGCCCTGCTGCCGCACAAGAAAAAGATCTTCGGCCTGACCATCCAGCCCGAGCGGCTGGCCGAGATCCGCAACGAGCGACGCCCCGGTTCCCGCTACGCCAGCCTGGAGAACTGCCGACACGAGATCCATGAAGCCGAGGCCATGATGCGGCGTGCCGGCATTCGCTGGTTGTCGACGACGACCAAGTCGATCGAGGAAATTGCGACCACCATCCTGCAGGAGATGCAGCCGGCGCGATTGACTTACTGAAGATTCCTCACGCCCCCTCTCGAAGCAGGAGACTGTGAGGATGGGCAATTACTCGTAAACCACGGTCGCGGCGCCGCCGGAACCGACCTGTGCCTGCCAACCGGCCAGCGCCGCATCGCTCGGGAAAAACCGCGCTTCGTCACCCAGTTGCAACTCGACCCGGGCGCCACCACGCGCCAACGAAAGGCGCACCGGCAAGCCGCGTCGGGTTTCGCCCATTTCGTCGGCGGCAAGGCGCGGCGGGAAGTTCTTCACCAGGTGTGCCACGTCCGGCGCCCGACCGTTCACCGCCACCTGCAGGAACTTGCCGAAGCGGCAGCGTGCCGTCGCCAGGTCCCACACCTGCTGCACGGTGAAGCGCGCCTCGAAGCCGCCTCGACCGGGTTGCAGGCGGCCGCTGACGACGACCAACTCGTCATCCTTGAGGACGGCGCGGTTGGCATTGAACACGCCTTCGTCGGCGGTGGCCTCGATGACGTCGGTCGCATCATCGAGCACAAACAGCGCCAGCCGCCCACGCATGCCGTTGATGACGCGCAGGCCACTGACGATGCCGGCGATGAGCTGCGGCTCGCGGCTGTCCAGCAGGTCGGCGATGCGGCGCGGGCAGAAGCGCCGCACCTCACTGGCCACTTCGTCGAACAAATGGCCTGAGAGATAGAAACCGACGGCGCCCTTCTCCAGCGTCAGTCGTTCCTTCACACCCCAGGGCGTCGCCGGCAGCAGCGCCGGCTCCTGGGTGCTCGAACCATGCGCCGTCGCGGTGTCGTTGTCATCGACACCATCGAACAGCCCGCCCTGGTCGGCATTGGCAGCAGCCGCGTTGGCGAATTCGAAGGCCAGATCGAGCGACCCGGCGAGCGTGGCGCGGTCGGGACCCAGGGCATCGAAAGCGCCGGCCTTGATGAGCGCGTCGACCGCGCGCTTGTTGACGCGGTTGCGATCGACACGGCGGCAAAAGTCGAACAGGCTGGTGAATACGCCGTCATCTCTGGCCGCAACGATGGCTTCGATGGCGTGTTGCCCGGTGCCCTTGACCGCGCCCAGGCCATAGCGGATGAGGGTATCGCTGACCGGCTCGAAGCGATGGATGCCGCGGTTGATGTCCGGCGGCTCGAAGGCCAGGGCGAAGTTCTTCACCGCATCGTCATGCAGGAGCTTGAGCTTGTCGGTGTCGTCCATCTCCACCGTCATGTTGGCAGCAAAGAACTCGGCCGTGTAGTGAACCTTGAGCCAGCCGGTCTGATAGGCCAAGAGCGAATACGCAGCCGCATGCGATTTGTTGAAGCCATAACCAGCGAACTTCTCCATCAGGTCAAAGATCTCGTCGGCCTTGCGCTGGCCGATGCCATTGCCGGCGGCGCCTGCGCGAAAGATCTGGCGATGCTCGGCCATCTCTTCGGCTTTTTTCTTGCCCATGGCGCGGCGCAACAGATCGGCGCCACCGAGCGAGTAGCCCCCGAGGATCTGCGCCGTCTGCATCACCTGTTCCTGGTAGACCATGATGCCGTAGGTCTCCGAGAGCATTTCGGCCACCAGCGGGTGTGGGTACTCCACCGGCTCGCGGCCATGCTTGCGCGCGACAAAGCTCGGGATCAGATCCATCGGCCCCGGCCGGTACAGGGCGTTGAGAGCGATCAGATCCTCCAAGCGCGTTGGCCGTGCATCCTTGAGCATGCCCTGCATGCCGCGCGATTCGAACTGGAACACGGCCTCGGTCTTGCCGTCGGCAAAGAGCTTGTAGGTGTGCGGATCGTCCAGCGGGATGTCGTCGTAACTGAAAGGCTGCTGCTGCGGATGGCGTTTGGTGATCAAGTCTTTGGCGATCTCCATGATGGTCAGCGTGGCCAAACCGAGGAAGTCGAACTTCACCAGGCCAATGGCCTCGACGTCGTCCTTGTCGAACTGGCTCACCGCCGCATCGCCGCCCGGCTGCTGGTAGAGCGGGCAGAAGTCGGTGAGCTTGCCCGGTGCGATGAGCACGCCGCCGGCGTGCATGCCGACGTTGCGCGCCAGCCCTTCGAGCTTCTGCGCCAGCTCGACCAAAGTGCGCACCTCTTCCTCGCGCTCGATGCGCTGCGCCAGCTGCGGCTCCATCTCGATGGCGTAGTTGGTCTTGTCACCGGCCGGCTTCGGCTGCGGCGGGTATTGCAAGGTGACGGGCTGACCGGGCTTGTTCGGAATCAGCTTGCTGATGCCGTCGCAGAAGGTGTAGCTCATGTCGAGCACGCGGCCGACATCGCGGATCGCCGCTCGCGCGGCCATGGTGCCGAAAGTGACGATCTGGCTGACTGCTTCGCGCCCGTATTTATCCTTCACATAGTCGATGACGCGATCGCGATTGCTCTGGCAAAAATCGATGTCGAAGTCCGGCATCGACACCCGCTCCGGATTGAGGAAGCGCTCGAACAGCAACTGGTATTGCAACGGATCGAGATCGGTGATGTTGAGCGCATAGGCCACCAGCGAGCCCGCGCCCGAGCCACGTCCCGGACCGACCGGACAACCGTTCTGTTTGGCCCAGTTGATGAAGTCGCCGACGATGAGGAAGTAACCCGGAAAACCCATCTTCAGGATCGTCGCGATCTCGAATTCGAGCCGCTCGACATACTGCGGTCGCTTCTCGGCGCGCAGATTCGCATCGGGATACAAGCGCTCCAGCCGACGCTCCAGGCCCTGGTGCGACGCCACCTGGAAATACTCGGCGATCGGCATGCGTACGCCATCGGTCTCCGGTGTCGGGAAATCTGGCAACTGCGGCTTGCCCAGCGCCAGCGTCAGGTTGCAGCGCTTGGCGATCTCCGCCGCATTGGCGATGGCGCTCGGCACATCGGCGAACAGCGCTTCCATCTCGGCGGCCGACTTGAAATACTGCTCGGGCGTAAAGCGCCGCTGGCGTCGCTGGTTACCCAGGATTTCGCCCTCGGCGATGCAGACCCGCGCTTCGTGCGCCTCGAAGTCGGCGCGCGTCGGAAATTGAACCGGATGCGTGGCAACCACCGGCAGATCGAGACGTGCCGCCAACTGCACCGCCGCTGCGACGTGTGGCTCGTCTTCGCGCCGCCCGGCGCGCTGCAACTCGATATAGAAGCGATGGCGAAACAGCGCCGCCAGGCGCAGTGCAATCTCGTCCGCGCGCGATGGCTCGCCGGGCATGGCCGCCTGCAGCAGCGCCGCGCCGAGCGGTCCGGCCTGCGCTCCCGAAAGCAGAAGCAACCCCTCGTTCAACTCGGCGAGCCACTCCAGCTTGCAGGTGGGTTGCGCCTGGCCGCGCCCCAGGTTGCGAGTCCAGCAGCGCGCCAACAGCTCCGACAGATTGAGGTAACCGCGCTGGTCCTGGACGAGCAGCACGACACGTGTCGGCGATGCAGAATCCTCGATCAGGCTTTCTAGAAAGATCTCCGTGCCGAGCAGTGGCTTGACACCGGCAGCGCGCGCCGCCTTGTAAAACTTGACGGCGCCAAACAGGTTGTTGATGTCGGTGACCGCGACCGCCGGCTGTCCATCCGCCGCCGCGGCGCGCACCACTTCTTCGATGCGGTTGGTGCCGTCGACCACCGACAATTCGGTGTGCAGGCGCAGGTGAACGAACATGTGCAGATTGTAGGAAGGCGCCACTCCATGATGTGGTGGCGCGCTTCTAAAATCGCTTTGCGTGACCGACGTTCTCAACATTGCCGCCTACAAGTTCGTACCGATCGCCGACGCGCTATCGCTGCGTGCCGATCTGCGTGAGCAAGCCTTGCAGCTGGAACTCAAAGGCACTGTGCTGCTGGCCAGCGAAGGCATCAATCTGTTTCTGGCGGGCGCACCGGTGTCCGTCGAACGTTTTATCGCCGTGCTCCTGGCCGATGCGCGGTTTGCCGATCTGCCGATCAAGCGCAGTCACTCTCACGTGCAACCCTTTCGCCGCCTGCTGGTCAAGGTCAAGCGAGAGATCATTCGCATGGACCAGCCGACGGTCCAACCCGACGCCTTACGCGACGACGGCCGTGCGCCGGCCATCGATCCACCCACGCTCAAACGCTGGCTCGACCAGGGACACGACGACACCGGCCGGCCGCTGGCGCTGCTCGACGCGCGCAACGCCTTCGAAGTCGACCTCGGCAGCTTCGACGGCGCCATCGACTGGCGCCTCGAACGATTCAGCCAATTTCCGCAGGCATTGGCAGAGGGCCAATCAAGCCTTGCCGACAAGACCGTGGTCAGCTTCTGCACCGGCGGCATCCGCTGCGAGAAAGCGGCACTGTGGATGCGCGCCAACGGCGTCGAACATGCCTTGCAACTCGACGGCGGCATCCTCGCTTACTTCGAACAATGCGGCGGCGCGCACTGGCACGGAGACTGTTTTGTCTTCGACGGCCGCGGCGCATTGGCGCCGGACCTGACGCCGCGTAGCGCCGATGCGAGCGCCTGGGCAGCCGTCGATCCCGATCTCGGATCGAAGTCTTGATTGCGGAGGGTCGGCCCGCTGTCCGCCGGTCGGGTCGCCTGATCAACCCACCAACTGTAGCGCCTACCCCGGTGTGCTCCTCACATCCGGCGCTTCTTCGCCGAATCCTTTCTGCGGCAACGGGATGAACTCTGTTTCTCCCGGTACGTGTCCCATGCGTTGCGCAGCCCAGTCCGCGCCGGCCTGAGCAATTCGCTCGCGTCGACTCGACACGAAATTCCACACGATGTGGCGCGGGGCGTCGAGCGGCGCACCACCCACCACGATGACGCGCGCTCCATTCGGCCCTGACTGTAGCGTGGCATCGACACCGGCTTTGAGCACGGCCATCTCATGCGCCTGGAGCGGGCTGGTATCTAGCGTGGTGCCTGCATCGATCGGATAGATCGCCATTTCCGGGGCCAGCGACGGCAGCAGGAGACGAGCGCCTGCCGGCAACTGCAAGTCCAGATACAGCGTCGGCGATAGCGTGACAACGGGCGAGCGCCCGCCGAACGCTTCTCCAACCAAGACGCGCACGCACACGCCCTGCCACTCGATCACCGGTATCTGCTCGGCCGGCGTATGAACGAAGGCCGGCTCGCAGTCTTCCTGCCCGAGCGGCAATGCCGACCAGAGCTGCAAACCATGGTTGACATAGGTCTCTGTCTGCAGGTGCTTCGGTTTGCGCTCGGAATGCACGATGCCTCTGCCCGCCGTCATCCAGTTGATTGCGCCCGGGCGGATCTCCTGGGCGTTGCCGAGGCTGTCGCGGTGCATCATCGCGCCCTCGAAAAGGTATGTGACCGTGGCCAGTCCGATGTGCGGATGAGGCCTCACGTCGTGCGCATCTCCCGGGCGTTCGCTCACCGGTCCGAAGTGGTCGAAGAAGACAAAAGGGCCGACCGACTTGCGCACGGTGCCGGGCAGCAGGCGTCGCACCCTGAAGCCACCGCCCAAGTCCTTGATGGCGGGTTCAAGTTTTTCCTGCGGTTGAACGATGGTGTTCATGTGGGGCTCATTTCACTCTTTGCTTGCCGGGCCGACCTTCATGGCGGCCACCTCGGCCACGCGCTCGCCGAACAAACGCGCCGTTTCCAGGTCGCCCTTGGACATCTCCCCCGGACTGGCATCGGCCGGGGACTGGGTCATCAACCCGCCGTAGCTGCCGACGTAATTGGTCGATCCGCGCGTCGCCGCCTTGTCGTTGCTCGGCATGATTGCCATGCTGATCCACAGGCCGCTGTGCTGCATGGCCAGCGTCCAGAAATAGACGAGCGTCAATGACTTGTCGCCGTTCATGGCGGCGCTGTTGGTGAAACCGGCAAAGAGTTTGTTCTTCCAGCCTTGCGTGTACCAGACCTTGGAGGAGGCATCGGCAAATTTCTTGAACTGCCAGCTCGCGCCGCCCATGTAGGTAGGACTGCCGAAGACGATCGCATCGGCGCCCGCCAGCGTTTCCCAACCACCCTCGGGCAGGTTTCCATCCGCATCGATGGCGACGAGTTCGGCGCCGGCACCGGCGGACACGGCCTGCGCCACCCGCTGCGTATGGCCGTAGCCGGAATGAAAGACGATTGCTATATTGGGCATGGTGCTGCTGCGACTTGGCAACGTCGGAAAAGCTGCGCTGCCTCGGGCATTCTCGATGAAGGCGACACGGCTTGGATGCCGTGGCCGCTGGTAACCTGACATCAAGCATGTCGCACGTTAGAGTTGCTTGCTTAAGCCAGCCGGCGCCCGCCTCGCGCCGACGACCGGCACTGCGGCGCGGCTTCGCATCGAAAGAGAAAGTTCTTCATGACCGTTCGTCCGCCCTCCGATCGCCACCGACGTGCGCTCACTGCGACCTCGCCCCCCAGCCAGGACACGCCCAAAACGCTTCAGCATTTCGCCATCGTCGGCGCTGGCATCGCCGGCATTGCCTGCGCGCGCACGCTGCAACGCGCCGGCCACCGTGTCACGGTGTTCGAGCGCGACCCCACGCCGGGCGGACGCATGGCCAGCGAGCGCACGCCGTTCGGCCGCTTCGACAGCGGCGCCCAATACTTCACCGTGCGCGATCCGCGCTTTGCCGAAGCGCTTGAGACCGCGCCGGGCATCTGCAAGCGCTGGAGCGCCAACGCCGTGCGCGTGCTCGATGCGCACGGGCGCGTCGCCGCGGCTGCACCGCCGGCCAACGAGGCGCATTGGGTGGCGCTACCGGGCATGGATGCGCTCGCGGCGCATTGGGCCGTGCCGCTCGGTGAAGCGCTGCGTTGCGACGCGGAAGTCACGCGCATCGAAACCGATCCGCTGGATCGCCGGCACTGGCAGTTGCGCATGCAGGCAGGCGACGGCGCGCAGCAGGTTGCGTCGGACTTCGATGCGGTATTGCTGGCGTTGCCACCCACGGCTGCACGCCGGCTGTTGCACCAGAGCGCCCTCGCCGGCGACCTGCAAGTGCAGCTCGAACGCGTCGTCGTCGCTCCATGCTGGACGCTGATGCTGGCGTTCCCGCATGCAGCACAGCCAAACCTGCCGCATCTCGGTCCGCAGTGGAACGCGGCGCGCAGCACGCATCACCGCGCGGCCTGGCTGGCACGCGAATCTTCGAAACCCGGCCGCGACACGATTGAACGTTGGACCTTGCAAGCGAGCGCTGCCTGGTCCGAGGAACATCAGCGCGACGATGCGCCGCGCGTCGAAGCCAAGTTGCTACGCGCCTTTGCCGAGATCACCGGCATTCTGGCCACGCCGGCGTGGGTGCGCAGTCGTCGCTGGGCGGAGGCCAAGACCGAGACCGCTCTCGGCGCGCCGCATCTGTGGGACAGCCGGGCGCGCATCGGCGTTGCCGGCGACTGGTGCATCGGTCATCGCGTGGAAGACGCCTTCCTGTCGGGCCTCTCCCTCGCGCTGGCCGTGGCCTAAGTACCCCGTTTTCGCAACTGGGCTAGCGGCGTGACTCCGACCGGCCGC
>JBDSYU010000042.1:0-6628 GCA_039925525.1 Variovorax sp. | reverse complement strand
CGGCGCGCGCCGCACCAGCGCCCATCTTCAAACGATCGGACAGCTCGCTGCGTGCCCGCAGAACGCAAATCGACGCCCGCACACGGTCATAGACCACGAACGGCCTATGCGGTGAGACCTCTGCAGTCGTCAGCGCGCGCAACGTCGATCGGATGCCAGGCGCTGTGCGCGTCTGCGGGCGCGAAAGGGAAACAAAAATAGTTCCCGCCGCCATTGCGCGGTTGATCGAATCGCCGATCGATGGACTGGCCCGTCAGATGGCAATACAACAGAGCGCCTACGGCGCCGTGCGAGACGATCGCGACCGGACCGTCGAAAGGACCGTGCGCCTGCACGGTGTCGAACACGGCCGTCACGATGCGGGCCTGAGCGTCGACGGCGCGCTCCCAGCCGCGAACGGACGCGTGCGGTTCGGCAAAAAATCGGTCGGCCACGGATTCGAATTCCCGCGCAGGCAGGTAACCTGTTGCCGAGCGGTCGATTTCCCCAAGTTCTTCGATGGTGGCGAGCGGCAGAGACCGATGACGTGTCAGGTGTTCGGCGGTGTCGATCGCCTTTTGCTCCGTGCTGGAGAAAATGGCTGACAGTTTGCCGACCCACGGCTGTGCCAGGCCGGCTCGCATCCGCGCATGCCCGATCGGCGAAAGCGGCCATTGCGTGACCGGCACTTCGGCGTCGATCACCACGTCCGGGTGCGTCACGAAGTAGAACGCGAACGGCTTCATGTCTGCGAAGTGCCTGCGTTCCCGACACCTTTGACATTGCCCGGGCGATATGCACCTCCCGCGCCGCCGGATTCGCTGGAAGAGCTTTCATCCGACTCCTGATCCAGCGACGCGGCGCGAGCGACCACGCTATGGGGCATGAGGAGCGTGCCCGGTGCCAGCACGGCGTTGGCGCCGATGCGAGATCCATCGCCGATGACGGCGCCAAATTTCAGGGCGCCGGTGCGTTGCAGCAGGCCGTGCACACGCACCCGGATTTCCTTGTCCGCGCGTTCGTTTCGATGATTGCAGACGATGCTGCCGGCCTCCAGATTGACATCGGCGCCGAGTATCGAATCACCGACGAAGCTGAAGTGCCCGAGCCGGCTGCCTTCGAAGACGAACGAGGATTTAAGCTCCGTACCCGGGCCGAGCGTGCAGCCATCGTCCACCCAGTTGCCGCCGCGCAAGTAGGCACCGGCCGCGACGAAGCAGCCGGCGCCCAGGATCAATGGACCTTTGAGCACTGCGCCCGGCTCCACGGTGGCCGTGCGGTGCACGGCCACCTCGGCTCGAATGTCGAACGCATCGGCCGAAAGCTGCGCAAGCAGCGCGCGCACCACCGACGGCGCCTGGGTTGTCAGGTGCCAAGGCTCCACTTCGGCCAGGTGCGTGAACGGCGCGCTTTTCCAGGATGCAATGAAACGGGCTATCGAAACGATGGCTGTCATGTTGGCTGGCGATCATCTGGCGCCGGCGTCATATCCGAACGAAGTAGGGCAGAACGACCAAACCAGTGCCGATGACGACCAGCCAGGTGGTTGACGTGACGAAGTAGGGAAAGACCATCAACGCGATGCCGCAGATGAGCGGCATGGCCGATCTTTGCTTTTTGCCGAATATGAAAAACGCGAGCCCGAACGAGCCGAACAACAGCCCCCAGAAAAGTGACGCGGCGTTCAATCGGCTACTTTCACACGAAGCATTTTGTTCCTGCGAACGTCAGGCATCGTTGCGCAGCGCCTTGCGCTCAGCCAGGGTGAGGTTGTTCGGTTGCGTGGAACGGGACCGCATCACTATAAATCGACTTGGCAGGCCCTAACCCGTATGCGCTATGGACAGCGTCGGATGCGCTGACTAGGATGGCCTGGAAAAGGGCTTTTTATCCCAGTTTCGATGGAGGTTCTCGATGAAGTCGGCTCGCGCTTATCTTTTCATCGCGACAGCGGCATTCGCTGCCTTGCTGCAGGGTCAGGCAGCCCTCGCGCAAGTGCCGCCGCACAAGCCCGGAGAAGTCTGCGACGCCGGCAGGCTCTGGTGCTGGAAGAAGCCCGCGGGCAAGCCCGGCGCGTCGTGCAGTTGCCCGTCTCCGTTCGGCACTCTGCCTGGCACGCTCAAGTAATCTTCAAGTGAAAGCATGGACAAGCCATCGATTCTCGATCGCGATTCGCTGCTTGGCGACCTGCGGCTCGCGTCCGGTTATGCATCGCGCGCTGGTCTGCTGCGCGACGGGCAGTTGATCGACCGCATGGAAGCGGTCGAGCAAAGCATCAATGCCGACGGCCGCCCGAATGCGTACGCGCTCACGCTCGCACTGAACGACCTCGCGCAGGCAATCGCGCCGATGACCCTGGCCGACCTGCGCTGCGGCCGCGATCCGTTCGAGCGCGCGAATCAGCGCCGCGCGCGCGTGCTGCAGTTGGGTCTGGCGATCCTGGCGTTGATCACAATGGTGTTGATCGGTCATTCGATGAGTGCGCTCGGCACCGAGAAGGCCGGCTTGCAGGCGATGCAGCAGTTGCAGTCGATGCAACCGATGCAGAAGATCACCGCGCTGCGCAAGATGGCGCAGTTCGACGATCCGTTGCGCAAACGCGATTCGTCGTCGGATCTGTACTACCAGCGCATCGGCGAGTGGGTTGCGATGTACGAGACGCGCGAACTGATCGACACCAAAATGGCGAACGCGCGCGACACCTCGATGTGGCCATGGCAGACGCTCCTGGCTCGTTTCTTGAACCGGAGTGCAACCGCCAACGTGGCGTCGGCCATGTCGCAGCAGACCGATGCCGAGGCGGCTGAAGCACCGGCTGCTGCCGCTTCAGCGGCTCTTGCGACAGCCGCGGATGGGCCTGTCCAGCCACGCGATCCGGTCGATGCGTTCTGCCGCCGCGGCGCCGACGGCACGTTCGAGCTGCCTGCCGCGTTGAAGGATCGCCCGGACTGGCTGAAGAATCTTCAGGCGGACTCGATCAACGACTTCTGCTTCCAGTACGAGGTACTGCGGCCGATCACGGGCGGCCTGAACCTGCCGAACCAGAACATCGCGCGTGTGGGCAACATCCCGGACATCGAATTCAAGGTCACGATGCGCTCGAACTGGTTTCTGCCGTTTTACTTCGGCGTGCTCGGCGCGATCATCTTCGTGATGCGCAATATCGCCAACATCCGTACGCCCGCGATGGAGCTGTTTCCAATGGTGATGCGGATCTCGCTCGGCGGCGTGGCCGGCATCGTGATCGGCTGGTTCTCGACCGCCGCGCTGCCGGCGATCGAGTCCACCTCCGCGCTGTCGGTGCCGTTCGCGCTCGCGTTCCTGACCGGCTACGCGATCGACGCGCTATTTGGCGTGCTCGATCGCATGAGCAGGGTGACTGTGGCCGGGCCGACGCAGAAGCCGGCGGCCGCAGGATGATGAAGCACGGGAAGCGCGGCTGGCCTTGTAAACGCATGGTGCCGAGCTCGCGCATGTCTCGCGCATAGTCTCCAAGCGCACCGTGGCATGCGCGCGCTGCGCTGCGTTAGAACAAAGTTGCCTGCGACCGCGCGTCAGCAATCCGCATTCGTGACGGCGGCGGGTGAACCTAGAATTTGCCCAATGGATGCTGCTTCCCCGAAGTCAAGTGCCTTGGGGTCTGGCCGCGCGTCGGGGCGGCTCGTCCCGCTGGCCGAGCGTTTGCGCCCGCACACGCTGGCCGAGGTGATCGGCCAGCAGCACCTGCTCGGCCCTGGTATGCCGCTACGCGTCGCCTTCGAATCGGGCCAGCCGCATTCGTCCATCCTCTGGGGCCCACCGGGGGTGGGCAAGACGACCATCGCGCGACTCATGGCCGACGCCTTCGAGGCGCACTTCATCGCCATCAGCGCCGTGCTTGGCGGTGTCAAGGAGATACGTGAAGCCGTCGAAAGGGCGACCGCGGCGCAAGACGGGTTGGCGCCGATGCCGACGATTGTTTTCGTCGACGAGGTGCATCGCTTCAACAAGAGCCAGCAGGACGCTTTCCTGCCGCACATCGAATCGGGCTTGTTCACCTTCATCGGCGCCACCACCGAAAACCCGGCGTTCGAGGTCAACTCGGCGCTGCTGTCGCGGGCCCAGGTGTATGTGTTGCGCCCCTTGTCGGACGAGGATTTGCGCGCCCTGCTGGTGCGGGCCCAGGCCGAGGCTCTGCCGCGCCTCGCGTTCGAGGCCGACGCTGCCGAGCTGCTCGTTGGCTACGCCGATGGCGACGCCCGGCGCCTGCTCAATCTGCTCGAGCAATGCGACGTCGCGGCACGCGCCGCCAAGGTGGTTCGCATCGATCGCGCCTTTCTCGTGCAGGCGCTGACGCCGACCGGCCGGCGATTCGACAAGGGCGGCGACCACTTCTACGACCAGATCTCGGCCTTGCACAAGTCGGTGCGCGGTTCGCACCCGGATGCGGCGCTGTACTGGCTGTGCCGCATGCTCGATGGCGGTGCCGACATCAAGTACCTGCTGCGCCGCGTCGTGCGCATGGCCTGGGAAGACGTCGGCTTGGCCGATCCACGGGCCCTGCAGATCGCCAACGAGGCTGCATCCACCTACGAGCGGCTGGGCTCACCGGAAGGCGAACTGGCGCTGGCGCAGGCGGTGATCTACCTGGCGGTGGCGGCCAAGAGCAACGCCGGGTACAGCGCCTTCAATGCCGCGCGTGCTTTCGTCAAGAACGACCGTTCGCGCGAAGTGCCGTTGCACCTGCGCAATGCGCCGACGCGCCTGGCCAAGGATCTGGGGCACGGCAACGCCTACCGCTATGCCCAGAACGAGGATGAAGGCTACGCCGCCGGTGAGTGCTACCTGCCGGGGGGCATGGCCGAGCCGGGTTGGTACCAGCCGCGGCCGCGCGGGGTGGAGGCGCGCATCGGGGAAAAGCTGGCACATTTGCGCGAGTTGGACCGGCGTGCCCTCGGTGGCGATACCGACAACGGGGCCGACAGAGAGCCCGAGAAGGCGCCCGACAACGCCGAACCCAGTGCCGGCGGCGCCGCCGTCCAGCGGGAAAACCCCGGCTCCGGCAGCCTCGATCGGCTGTCGTAGCCGCACGACGCCAGCTTAAAATTCTTCGCGCAAACCCGCCACCGAGCCACGCTGGCGGGTTTTTTGCATGCTGAAGCGGACCCGATTCGGCCAGAACAAGAGGAACCGACCAGATGGACATCTTTTTCCAGCAAATCATCAACGGTCTGGTCCTCGGCAGCATGTACGCCTTGATCGCACTCGGCTACACCATGGTCTACGGCATCATCAACCTCATCAATTTCGCGCATGGCGAAGTGTTGATGGTCGGGGCGCTGACGAGCTGGACGGTGATCGGCCTGATGCAGGACGCCATGCCCAACGCCCCAGGCTGGATCATCCTCATCATCGCCCTGATCATCGCCTGCATCGTTGCTGCGACGCTGAACTTCGTCATCGAGAAGGTCGCTTACCGGCCGTTGCGCAACAGTCCGAAACTGGCACCGCTGATCACCGCCATCGGCATGTCGATCCTGTTGCAAACGCTGGCCATGATCATCTGGCGGCCGACCAACAAGGCCTACCCGACGCTGCTGCCGAGCGAGCCGATTCATCTCGGCGGCGCGGTGATCTCGCCGACGCAGGTGATGATTCTCAGCGTCACGGCTTTGTCGCTGATGGTGCTGACGTACATCGTCAATTACACCAAGCTCGGCCGCGCCATGCGCGCCACTGCCGAAAATCCGCGCGTTGCGGCGCTGATGGGCATCCGCCCCGACATGGTGATTTCGGCCACCTTCATCATGGGCGCCGTGCTGGCGGCGATTGCCGGCGTGATGTACGCCTCCAACTATGGCATCGCGCAACACGCGATGGGCTTCCTGCCAGGCCTCAAGGCCTTCACGGCCGCGGTGTTTGGCGGCATCGGCAACCTGGCGGGCGCTGTGGTCGGCGGCATCCTGCTCGGGCTGATCGAGGCCATCGGCTCGGGCTACATCGGGCAGCTCACTGGCGATGTGCTCGGCAGCAACTACAGCGACATCTTCGCTTTCATCGTGCTCATCGGCATGCTCACGCTGCGACCCTCGGGCCTGCTCGGCGAGCGTGTGGCGGACCGAGCCTGAAAGAGCGCACCATGAACAAGCTGAAGAACCCCGTCGTCTACGTGATCCTGGCGCTGCTGGTGCTGGCTTTGCCGCTGCTGTTGCAGAACGTCGGCAACGCCTGGGTGCGCATCGCCGACATCGCGTTGCTCTACGTCATGCTGGCGCTGGGCCTGAACATCGTGGTCGGCTATGCCGGCCTGCTCGACCTGGGCTACGTGGCCTTCTTCGCCATCGGCGCCTATCTGTATGCGCTGCTCGGCTCGCCGCATCTCTCGGAAACCTTCCCGGCCTTCAAGGCCATGTTCCCCAATGGCTTGCACACTTCGCTGCTGCTGGTGATTCCCGCGGCACTGGCGGTTGCTGGATTTTTTGGCGCCTTGCTCGGGGCGCCGACGCTCAAGCTGCGCGGCGACTATCTGGCCATCGTCACGCTCGGCTTCGGCGAGATCATCCGGGTGTTCCTGAACAACCTCGACCATCCCTACAACATCACCAATGGACCGAAAGGCGTGCTGGCCATCGATTCGGTGCGCATCTTCGGCCTCGATCTCGGGCGGCCG
>JBDSYU010000041.1:0-7699 GCA_039925525.1 Variovorax sp. | reverse complement strand
GCCTTTGCCAAGGTGGTATCGCAGGGCCAGCGGCTGCTGGCCCAGGGCATCTGGATCATCATGTTTCCCGAAGGCACGCGCAGTACGCGCGGCCAGCAGGGCATCTACAAATCGGGCGGTACACGGCTGGCTTGCGACACCGGTGCCTCGGTGATCCCGGTGGCGGTCACCTCGGCCAAAGTGTGGCCGCGCAAAGCGTTCGTCAAGCGCCCGGGCGTCGTCGATGTGTCGATCGGCGCACCTATTGCCAGTCTTGGCCGCAAGCCTGACGAGCTGATGCGTGAGGTTGAATCATGGATCGAATCGGAGATGCGCCGGCTCGATCCCGAGGCCTACGCCGGTCCTTGATTGACACGTCGCTTCGCACCCGATTGCAACTGATCTGAATCACTTTTCATGCACGCGCTGTTGCAATACACGCTCGATCTGTTCGGTGCTTCCCCGCTGAAGGGTTCCGACGCGGGGCCCGCCGGATCGGCGGGCGAGGCGCCGCCCGCTGGGCCAATCACCTTCATGCATCCGCGAGCGACACGGCAGGTTCGCTGTGGCGACGCCTGCATCGGCTATGCCTTGGAGCGCGGCCGGCGGCGCAGCATCGGCTTCGTCGTCGGCGCAGAAGGCCTGTCGGTGCGGGCGCCGCGCGGAGTGACGCTGCGCCAGGTCGACGCGGCGGTCCTGGAAAAATCTCGCTGGGTGCTGCGCAAATTGAGCGAGACACGAGAACGCCATGAGCGGCTTGAGGCGCTGCGAATCGACTGGCGCGACGGCGTGCAATTCGACTATCTGGGCGCGCCACTGATGTTGCAACTGGCATATGGCACCCGGCGCAGCCGACCTGCCACGCAATACTTGCCGGTTGGTGCTGGTGCTGGCGACGACGCTGCGCTGCTGCGGCTCGAATTGCCCGCGACCGCCGAAGCGACACAGATCGGCGCTGGCGTGCAGCGCTGGCTGATCGGCCAGGCGCGTACCCATTTCGCGCAGCGGCTCGACCACTTCGCGCCGCTTCTGGGCGTGCATTGGCGCAAGCTCACGCTTTCCAGCGCCGCCACCCGGTGGGGCAGCGCCAGCGCCGACGGCGCCATTCGCTTGAACTGGCGCCTGATCCATCTCGCGCCCGGTCTGATCGACTATGTGGTGGCGCACGAACTGGCGCATCTGCGGGTGATGAACCACAGCCCGCAGTTCTGGGACGTGGTCGCCAGCGTGGTGCCGGACCATATGGCGCTGCGACGGCAACTCAAGGACGAGTCGGTGCCGCGCTGGTAATGCGGTACTTGCCTAAAGTCGACACCGGTCGGTCAAGACCGTTCGCCCGAACGGGTTTTGGCATGTCTGGAGCTCAGCTACTGGCAGTCCCCAGCAGGGCGAAGCGATAGATCCCGTCCGCACCGAGTCCACGCGTCAGTTGACCCCCGAACCACAGCAAGTGCAGATGCGCCACGGACTCGCCCATGGCGAAGGTCATCTGGTGCAGATCAAGTTCGCGCTTGAAAAGCGTTGGCAAGACCTCAAAGGCGTTCAAAGGGCGCTCGCTACACACAGCGAGCAGCTCGGCCAAGCGATCTCGGTGGTGCGCCTCGAGTTGCTCGACACGCCGATGAATGCCGACAAAAGGCTTGCCGTGCGAGGGCAGGCCGAGCGTGTCGGTCGGCAATGACCGAAAGCGCGCGATGCTGTCCAGAAAAAGGCGCAGCGGATTGCCCAGTGGTTCGCCCGAATGAACGCTGACATTGGTCGAGATGCGTGGCAGCATCATGTCGCCGCCGATCAGTATGTTGAGTTCGGCGCAATGCAGGGCGATGTGTTCGGGCGCATGTCCATAGCCGCTGATGCACTGCCAGGCACGGCCGCCGATCTCCACCATCGCCCCGTCCATGAGACGCACGTAAGCGGGCGGAAGCGCCACCACCAGGTCACGGTAGTAACTGCCGCGCGAACGGATTTGCTCCAGGGCCGATGCGTCCACCATCCCGTGGCTTGCGAAAAAGGTGGCGGCGCCATCACCGCCAGCCAGCGCGTCGCTGCTGTCGGGATTGCACAGAAGCCGCGCCACGTGATAGTCGGTGGCGCTGATCCACAGCGGCACCGACCACCTTTCGCACAGCCAGCCTGCAAGGCCGATGTGGTCGGGGTGCATGTGCGTGACGATCACCCGCAGGATGGGTAGCCCTTCCAGTTCGGCCTGGAAGACCTGGTCCCACAGCTGTCGGGATTCGTCACGCGCGATGCAGCAGTCGACGATGCTCCAGCCATCGACGCCATCGATCCGGTCGCGCAGCAGCCACAGGTTGATGTGATTGAGTGCGAATGGCAGCGGCATGCGGATCCAGCGCACGCCAGGCGCAACTTCGATCGATGCGCCAGGCTGGGGCAGCGTTTCACCCAGCGGGTAGTTCAGTTCGCGTTCGAGCAGGTTCACGAGAAAAAAAGCAGATGGCGCAGCCTGCGATTCTAGGTAGCGTGGTAAGCCGGTCCGGTGAGGCTTCGCGGCAGCTGTCAAACGTCACCGACAATTCGCGCATGAGCGACCCTTTGGACAATCTCTTCGCCCATAACCGCGCTTGGGCGAATCAGGTTGAGCGCGACCGCCCTGGCTTTTTTACCAGCCTGGTGGCGCAGCAATCCCCGAAATACATGTGGATCGGCTGTTCCGACAGCCGGGTGCCCGCCAACCAGATCACCGGTCTCGAGCCGGGCGAAGTGTTCGTCCATCGCAACGTCGCCAACGTGGTGGTGCCGACCGACCTCAATTGCCTGTCGGCCGTGCAGTTCGCCGTGGACCAGCTGAAGGTCGAACATGTCATGGTTTGCGGCCACTATGGTTGTGGCGGCGTGCGTGCAGTGCTTGACAACATGCGTGTCGGTCTGGCCGACAACTGGTTGCATCACGTCAAGAATGTGCGCGACAAGCACAAGGCCTTGATCGACGGCATGCCGCCCGCTGCGCGCCATGCCGCGTTGTGCGAGCTCAACGTCATCGAGCAGGTGATGAACGTTGCTGAAACGACCGTGATGCTCGATGCCTGGAAGCGCGGCCAGGGCGTGATCCTGCATGGCTGGATTTACGGCATCGAAGATGGCTTGCTCAAGGACCTGCACATGACGGTCGGTCCGGACGACGACCTTGCCGCGACCTACCACACAGCGTTGCGCTCGGTTGCCAGCGCCCCGCGCGATCCTGGCTTGGCCGAGGCGGCTTGAGCACGGTGTTTGCGCAGCGCCGCAACTCGCCGCTGGCTTGGGCCATTGCCGAGGCGATGTTGCATGGTTTCGATCGCCACTATCGACTTTTCCGTGCCGAGTCTGCGCGCGCCAAGCACCGCTTCGAAACGGCCGACTGGCATGGTCAGCAACGTGCGCAACGAGAGCGGATCGAGTTCTACGATCTGCGGGTCGGTGAGGCGGTAGCTCGCCTGGAGAAGGAATTCTCGGCGGGTGAGCAGCCGATGGCCGTCTGGCACGAGGTGAAGCTGCACTACATCGGCCTCTTGGTAGACCACCACCAGCCGGAGCTGGCCGAAACCTTCTTCAACTCGGTGACGACCAAGATCCTGCATCGCAGCTATTTCCAGAACCAGTTCATGTTCGTCCGTCCGGCCATCAGCACCGAGTACATCGAGCCGCAGGACGCGCCGACGTTTCGTCCCTATTACCCGACGCAGCCAACGCTGGCCGAGACGATTTCGCGCATGCTGACCGACTTTGCGCTGGTCGGTCGCTTCGCCGATCTGCAGCGCGACGCCGTCCGCGTCGAGAAGGCCATCATGCAGCGATTGCACCAGGTGCGGCTGCGCGCCAATTTTCAGTTGCAGGTGTTGTCGGGATTGTTCTATCGCAACAAAGGCGCCTATGCCGTCGGCCGTATCCAGAATGGTTTTTTGGAGCTGCCGTTCGCGCTGCCGATCCTGCATGATGCCAATGGGCGCTTCCATGTCGATGCCGCGTTGTTCGGCGAAGACGAAATGCAGATGCTGTTCAGTTTCGCGCGGGCCTACTTCATGGTCGACATGGAAGTGCCCTCGGCCTGCGTGCAGTTCCTGCGGGCGCTGATGCCGCGCAAGCCCCGCGCCGAGATCTACAGTGCGCTGGGCCTCGCCAAGCAGGGCAAGACGCTTTTCTATCGCGATTTTTTGTACCACCTCAAGTATTCGAGCGATCACTTTCGCATCGCCCCGGGCATCAAGGGCATGGTCATGCTGGTGTTCGACCTGCCGTCTTTTCCCTACGTGTTCAAGGTCATCAAGGATTTCTATCCGCCGCCCAAGGACACCACGCGCGAGCAGATCAAGGGCAAGTACCGGCTGGTCAAGCAGCACGACCGGGTCGGGCGCATGGCCGATACGTTGGAATACAGCGCCGTGGCTTTTCCACTCGATCGCTTCGAGCCGGCGTTGATCGAGGAGATCCGCAAGTTCGCGCCGAGCCAACTGGAGATTGGCGATCTGAACGGCAACGGCCAAATGGAGCTGGTGCTCAAGCATGTTTACATCGAGCGGCGCATGATCCCGCTCAACATCTATCTGCAGGAGGCCTTCGACACCTTGGCACATCCAGAGGCGCCGGCGCAGGAGAAGCGGGCGCGCGAGCAGCTGACCCATGCCGTCGTCGAGTATGGAAACGCCATCAAGGACATGGTGGCCGCCAACATCTTCCCCGGCGACATGCTGTGGAAAAACTTCGGCGTGACGCTCAATGGCAAAGTCGTGTTCTATGACTACGACGAGATCGAGTACCTCACCGACTGCAACTTTCGCAAGGTGCCGCAGCCGCGAAACGAGGAAGAGGAGATGAGCGGCGAGGTCTGGTACACCGTAGGCCCAAAGGACGTATTCCCGGAAACCTTCGGCCCCTTCCTGCTCGGCAATCCGACGGTGCGCGATGCTTTCATGGCGCATCACGCCGACCTGCTGGAAGCCGGGTTCTGGCAGCACCACAAGGAGCGGATCCAGGCCGGGCAGATCCTGGATGTGTTCCCGTATGACGAGGCGCATCGGTTTGAGCGGGTGGATGGGTCGTGAATTCGAAATGCAAAAGACCGGACGCGAGGCGCGCGAAGGTTTCGCGAAACTTTTGTGCCCTTCGCGTGCTGTAGTGCGTATTGACTTCTGGTGGAAACGAGCCGACCGCTCACCGCGGCGGAACCCATGGCACAGTTGACTTTTGTTTGTAATTCGGGAGTTTGGTTTTACTTTCGCGTCCTTCGCGAACCCTCTCGACCTTCGCGTCCGGTAGCCGGCTGTAAAGAGCCCCAATAGGAGAACGCAATGCCTGAATCCATCGTCATCGTCGGTGCTGCCCGCACGCCCATGGGCGCGTTTCAGGGCGACTTTGCCTCGCTCTCGGCGCACGACCTGGGCGGCGCGGCGATCAAGGCGGCGGTCGAGCGCGCCGGCGTCGCGCCCGCTAGCGTCGGCGAGGTGCTTTTCGGCAACTGCCTGATGGCCGGCCAGGGTCAGGCCCCGGCGCGGCAGGCGGCCTACAAGGGCGGCCTGCCGGACAGTTGCGGCGCCGTCACGCTCAGCAAGATGTGCGGGTCGGGCATGGCGGCGGCGATGCTGGCGCACGATGCGCTGCTCGCGGGCACACACGAGGTCATGGTTGCCGGCGGCATGGAGAGCATGACCAATGCGCCTTATCTGCTGCAAAAGGCGCGCGGCGGCTTTCGCATGGGACACGACCGCATCTTCGACCACATGATGCTCGATGGCCTGGAAGATGCCTACCAGAGCGGCCGTTCCATGGGCACCTTCGGTGAGGATTGCGCCGCCAAATATCATTTCACGCGCGAACAGCAGGATGGCTTTGCCATCGCCAGCGTCGAGCGCGCCCGGCAGGCGACCGAAGACGGACTGTTCAAGGACGAGATCATCCCTGTCAGCGTCAAAGGCCGCGGCGGCGAGGTGCGGGTCGCCATCGACGAGGGCCCGGCGAAAGCCAGGCTGGACAAGATTCCGACGCTCAAGACAGCGTTCAAGAAGGAGGGCGGCACCATCACGGCCGCATCGAGTTCATCGATCAACGATGGTGCCGCAGCGCTGGTCTTGATGCGCGAGAGCACGGCCAAAAAGGTCGGCGCCAAGCCACTGGCGCGCATCGTCGGTCACGCCGTCCATGCACAAGAGCCGGAATGGTTTTCCACCGCGCCGGTCGGCGCCGTCGGCAAGCTGTTCAAGAAGATCGGATGGAACGTCAAGGATGTCGATCTGTGGGAGATCAACGAAGCCTTTGCCGTGGTGCCGATGGCGCTGATGCACGAACTGTCGATTCCCCACGAGATCGTCAATATCCACGGCGGAGCCTGCGCCCTCGGTCATCCGATCGGCGCCAGCGGCGCGCGCATCATGGTGACGCTGCTGCATGCCCTCAAGTCGCGCGGCAAGAAGCGCGGCGTCGCCACGCTGTGCATCGGCGGCGGCGAGGGCACGGCGATGGCGCTCGAATTGCCGTGAAAGCGACGTGGTGCATGGGAGCCGGGCCTCGCTTTGCTGGGCGGATGCGGCGCCGCAATACAGACGCCCGGCGACTGCGGTTATCTTTGGGGCTTCCGCTCGAACGCATTCACCACGATGTGCGTACTTGGCAGCTCGACGAAAGCACGTCGGACGCCCAGAAGCTGTTGAATCAACCGACCCTTGCATGACCTCTTCAGCCGACACGCCCTGTCCTTGCGGACGCACCGATCAACGAGCACGGCCGCTGGCCTTCTCGCGTTGCTGTGGCGCCTACCTCGACGCTGAGTCGGTGACCCACGCGCCCGATCCCGAATCGCTGATGCGCTCGCGCTACAGCGCCTTTGTCGAACAGCGGGTCGACTATCTGCTCGCCACCTGGCACCCCAGCACACGGCCGGCGCAACTGACGTTGGAAGAGGGTGTGCGCTGGCTCGGCCTGGAGGTGCGCTCGCGCAGCATGCAGGATGGCGAACATGGCGAGGTCGAGTTCGTGGCTCGGCAACGCGACGCGTCGGGTCGGGCCAGCCGCCTGCACGAGCGCAGCCGTTTCGTGCGCGAAGGCGAGAGCGACGAGACCGCGCGCTGGTTTTACCTGGGAGCGGCGCCGTGATAGGGTTGCGCCGCGAACACCAAGAGCAATTGGCCGTGCGCTTCGACGCCGTGCTGTTCGATTGCGACGGTGTGTTGGTCGATTCCGAGCCGATCACCAACGGCGTGCTGCGTGACATGCTCGCCGAGCGCGGCTGGGAACTCAGCCGCGACGAGTGCATGCGCATCTTTGTCGGCAAGGCCGTCAAGGACGAGGCGGCCATCATCGAAAGCCACACCGGCCAGGCGGTCACTGACGAGTGGCTGCACAGCTTCTGGCAGCGCCGCAACGCACTGCTCGAAAGTGATCTCGTCGAGATCACCGGAGCGCCACAGGCCGTACGTACGCTGCATGCCGCGTTCGACGGCCGCATCGCCTGCGCGTCGGGCGCCGATCGCCACAAGGTGCAGTTGCAGTTGGCCAAGATCGGCCTGCTGGACGCATTCGAAGGACGCATCTTCAGCGGCCACGAGATGCCGCGTAGCAAGCCTTTTCCCGATGTCTATCTGTCGGCAGCCGCCGCGCTCGGCGTCGACGCCAAGCGCTGCGCGGTGATTGAAGACACTGTCACCGGCGCCAGCGCCGGCGTCGCTGCAGGCGCCACCGTTTTCGGCTACTGCCCTGGAGGACTTGGGCACAGCAGCGCCGAGGCGCT
>JBDSYU010000040.1:0-7770 GCA_039925525.1 Variovorax sp. | reverse complement strand
CCGGGCAACAATTCCCAGTTGCGGTTGTCGGTGCTGGCCACGGTGCCGGTGCGCATGATCTTCTTGAGCTGCGAACCGTCGATCGCCGCGACCTCGGCCACGGCTTTCTCCAGCGCCAGTTGAATCTCCGACAGCGCCGGTATCGGCACCCACAGCGGCAGGTCTTCGTCCAGCACATGGTCCTCGCGTACATAGGCATGCGCCAGCACATAGTCGCCGAGCTGTTGGCTGGGCCGCAGGCCCGCGCAATGGCCGAGCATCATCCAGGCGTGCGGACGCAGCACGGCGATGTGATCGGTGATGGTCTTGGCGTTGGCCGGGCCGACACCGATATTGACCATGGTGATGCCGGCGTGGTCTTCGCGCACCAGGTGGTAGGCGGGCATCTGCGGCAGACGTTGCGGTGGCGCGCCTTCGCTGCCGGCGAGGAGGGCCTTGAAGAAGCCGGCATCAGGGTCTTGCAGGCCGCGCCGACGCGTGACGACGTTGCCGGGTTCGACAAAGGCGATGTAGCCGCTATCGGCATCCTGCATGGCTTCGCGCCCGAGCCGCACGAACTCGTCGATGTAGAACTGGTAGTTGGTGAACAGCACGAAGTTCTGGAACCACTCCGGCGCAGTGCCGGTGTAGTGGCGCAGGCGGTGCAGCGAATAGTCGGTGCGTGCAGCCGTGAAAAGGGCCAGCGGCTGCGCTTCGCCCGGTCGCGCTTCGTGCGTGCCGTTGGCGATGCCATCGTCCATCGCCGCCAGATCCGGCAGGTCAAACACGTCGCGCATGATGGCGCGCCGTTCGGGGCTCATGCTGCCTTCGATGTGTTCGTTTTCGGCAAAGCTGAAATGAATCGGAATCGGCTGGGTGCTGGTCGCCACCTCGAGTTCGACTTGGTGGTTCTCCAGCAGCAGGCGAAACTGCTCGCGCAGATAGCGCGCAAACAAGTCCGGACGCGTCAGCGTGGTCTCGAAACGCCCGGCGCCGGCGACGAAGCCATAGCTCAGAGCGGCATTGGACAGGACGGCGTTGCGCGACACGCTGGTTGTCTGGACCCGCACCAGCGGGTAGCAGGCGCGCACCCGAGCCGGCACCGCTTCGCCCGCCACGAAGCCATGCATGGCTTCGCGCAAGTGCGCCAATCCGCTGTCGTAGATCGCCTGCACCTGCCTCAAGGCAGCGTCGGCGTCGGTGAAGCGCTCAGGCGCGATGAAGGGCGGCATGGAAGCCATGGCTGATGGCGTCAATCAGGCACCGGCGTTCGCATCGTCACGAACTCCTCGGCCGAGGTGGGATGAATGCCGATGGTGGCGTCGAAGTCGGCCTTGGTCGCGCCCATTTGCATGGCCACCGCAAAGCCCTGGGTGATCTCGCCGGCATCGGTGCCGACCATGTGCAGGCCGAGCACGCGATCGGTTTTCTTGTCGACGACCAACTTCATGAAGCAGCGTTCGTGGCTGCCCGACAGTGTGTGGCGCAGCGGTTTGAACTCGGAGCTGTAGATGGTGACCGCGCCGAACTTGTTGCGCGCCGCCGCCTCGGTATAGCCGCAGGTGCCGACGTTGGGATGAGTGAACACCGCCGTCGGCACGAACTCGTAGTCCAGGGATATGCGCCGGGCGTCGGCCTTGGGATCGGGGAACAGCGCGTTGACCACCACCGTCGCTTCGGCCAGGGCGACGGGCGTCAGTTGCATGCGACTGGATACGTCGCCCACGGCATAGATCGAAGGCACCGAGCTGCGGAAATGCGCGTCGACCTCGACCCGGCCGTTCTTGTCGGTGGCCACGCCTGCCGCATCGAGGCCAATGCCTTCGATGTTCGGCTTGCGCCCGGTGGCGAACAGCACGGTATCGGCCTCGATTTCATTGCCTCTCGAGAGCATCACCGTGAGACCATTTTTGCCCTTGCTGACCGATGCAATTTCGGTGTTCATGCGCAGGTCGACGCCCGACTGCCCCATCTGCGTCGCCAGGAACTGACGCACGTCGTCGTCGAAGCCGTTGAGGATGTGAGCCTTGCGCTGCAGCAGTGTCACCTTGGCGCCGAGGCCGTTGAAGATCGAGGCGAACTCGCAGGCGATGTAGCCGCCGCCGACCACCACCAGCCGCTTGGGGAACGGCTCGAGGTCGAACATCGCATCGGAGATGACCCCATGCTCGGAGCCTTCGAACGGCGGGACGAACGGCATGCCGCCCGTTGCCACGATGATGTGCCGGGCGCGCCAATGGCGCTTGTCGACCCGGACCGTGTGCGCATCCTGCACTTGCGCGAAGCCGTCGATGATCTGGACGCCGGGCCCTTCGAGCAGCTTGCGATAGATGGCGTTCAAACGGCTGATCTCGCGTGCGCGTTGTTTCTTGAGATGCTGCCAATCGAACTGCGGCTTTTCGACGTGCCAGCCAAACCCGGCGGCCTCGACGAATGCTTCGGCATAGCCGGCCGCATAGCTGTAGAGCTTCTTTGGAATGCAGCCGACATTGACGCAGGTGCCGCCCAGGTTGGCGCATTCGGCCAACGCCACGCGGGCGCCGCGGGCGGCCGCCAAGCGCGCTGCGCGTACGCCGCCGCTGCCGCCGCCGATGACGAAGAGATCAAGGTCGAAGGAATCTGACATGAGAATGAAAGTCGAAGGGGAAAGCAAGGGGGTGACGGCGCGATCGAAGCCGCGTCACTCATTGTCCCGGTTTTGCTGCGTCAGCGACTCGCGGCCGTAGCACAACAGGAAGTGCGAGCTTTCATTGAGCGTCCTGGGCGCTGTGCGCCGGCGCGGACGTGAAGACGCGGTCGAACTTCAGCCGGCGCTGCCGTCATCAAATGGACAGAAATGGCATCATGACTCGTACTCAACCTTGCCGAAGAAAGCCGCCATGAGCAACGCCTCCATCAATCATCAGGTTCGCCTGGCCAAACGCCCCGAAGGAGTTGCCAAGCGTGACGACTGGCAGTTCACCGAAGAACCCGTGCCACACGCCGGCGCCCTGGCCAACGGCGCGGTTCTGGTGAAGACGCTGATGCTGTCGCTGGACCCGGCAATGCGTGGCTGGATGAACGAGGGCAAGAGCTACATCGCGCCGGTCGAGATCGGCGCCGTCATGCGCGCCGGCGGCATTGGTCGCGTGGTTGCGTCGAAGAACCCGGACTTCGCTGTCGGCGACACGGTGTCGGGACAGCTGGGCGTGCAGGAGTACCTGATGCTGACACAAGAAGCGATCCGGCGCAGTCCTTTGACCAAGATCGACCCGGCGCTTGGCACGACGGCGCAATGGCTCAACGTGCTCGGCATGCCGGGGATGACGGCCTACTTCGGCCTGATGGACGTGGGCCAGCCGCAAGCGGGGCAGACCGTGGTGGTCTCGGGCGCCTCTGGCGCCGTGGGCCAGACCGTGGGCCAACTGGCGAAGATCAAGGGCTGCGGCGTCGTCGGCATCGCCGGCGGTCCGGACAAGTGCAGCTGGGTGGTCGACGAGCTGGGCTTCGACGCCTGCATCGACTACAAGTCCGGCGAAACGGCGGTGCGCGACGGCCTGAAACAGCACTGCCCCGATGGCGTCGACATCTATTTCGACAACGTCGGCGGCGAAATTCTCGATGCCGTGCTGGCGCGGCTGGCGCGCAACGCACGCGTCATCATCTGCGGCGCCATCAGCCAGTACAACAACACCAAGCCCGCGCCAGGGCCGAAGAATTACATGAGCCTCCTGGTGAACCGCGCGCGCATGCAGGGCATGCTGGTGTTCGATTACGTCGATCGCTACCCCATCGCGATCAAGGAGCTTGCCCGTTATTTGAAGGAAGGCCGGATGCACAGCCGCGAAGACATCGCCCAAGGCCTCAAGAATTTTCCCGAGGTGTTCAACAAGCTGTTCTCGGGCGAGAACTTTGGCAAGCTGGTTTTGCAAGTGGCAGAGGACTGAAGGCGGCCTTAATCCAGCCGATTTACTGCATTGCAGTTAAACTGCAAATATGAACGCGACATTGACAATCACCAGCCGTGGCGTGATCACCTTGCCGGCCAGGATGCGCGAAGCGCTGGGTTTGAAGGCCGACGACCAGCTCATTGCCGAGACGACGCCGGAAGGCTTGCTCTTGCGGCCGGCCGTGACGTTGCCATTGGAGATGTACACGCCAGAGCGTTTGAGCGAGTTCGATCAGGCGGAGGCGGAACTGGCCACGACATTGAAGCGCAGACGCCCACGCTGAACCCAGCGCGTTCATGCGCATCTTTCTGGACGCCAACATCCTGTTTTCGGCGGCGCGTGCGGATGCAGCCATGCGCGAGTTGCTGCATCTGCTGCACCACGCGGGCCACGACTTGTGCGCGGATGCTTATGTCGTCACCGAAGCGCGACGCAACTTGGCTGCCAAAGAAGCAGGCGACGCGGTGGCAGCGCTGGAGGTTCTTCTCCAGGTGGTCTCCATCAAGGAAGCCCAACACGTCGACACCGGCTCGCTCGAGTGCGATTGGTTGCCACTAAAAGATCGGCCTGTGCTGCGGGCCGCCATCGCACTTGAGTGCGAAGCCCTGGTCACGGGCGATCGCACGCACTTCGGCGCCGGCTATGGAAAAGTGTTCGCAGGGGTTACGGTTCTTTCGCCACGGCAGCTTGCCGAGCAGTTGCTCGGAATCTGATCCATCCCAATCCTCACCCCTGCGTTCTGTCTGGATCGCGCCAGGCCCGTTCGAACGGCAAGCGCCAGGCGTGAGGTGCGATCAACTGGTGCACCGGCTTCGGGCCCCACGAGCCCGGTTCATACAGCCGCACCGGTGGCGGTGCTTCGAGCAGCGGTTTCGAAACTTCCCAGAGTCGCTCGATGCCTTCAGCGGTCGTGAACAAGGTGCGGTCGCCGCGCATCGCATCGAGGATCAGCCGCTCGTAGGCTTCGAGCACTTCGCCGGCCAAGCCAGTGTCGTGCATCGCGAACTGCAGGCTCAGCTTGTCGAGGCGCATGCCCGGGCCCGGGCGCTTGCCATAGAACGAGAGCGACATCTTCGAGGCATCGGCCAGGTCGAAGGTAAGGTGGTCGGGCCCCTGCGCGCCAACGCCGCTGCCCGCCGGAAACATGCTTTTGGGCGGCTCGCGAAAGGCGATCGAGATGATGCGTTGGCCCTCGGCCATGCGCTTGCCGGTGCGCAGGAAGAAGGGCACGCCGGCCCAGCGCCAGTTGTCGATGTGGCACTTCAGCGCTACAAAAGTCTCGGTGTCGGAATCCGGATCGACGCCCGGCTCGTGGCGGTAGCCGCTGTACTGGCCGCGCACCACATCGGCCGGCGCGATCGGCAGCATGCTGCGAAAGACCTTGTTCTTTTCCTCGCTGATCGGCCTGGGCTCCAAAGCCGTCGGCGGTTCCATCGCCATGAAGCCGAGGATCTGAAACAGGTGCGTCACCACCATGTCGCGGTAGGCGCCGGTCTGCTCGTAGAAGCTGGCACGCGTGCCCAGGCCCAGCGTTTCGGGCACGTCGATCTGCACGTGGTCGATGAAGTTGCGATTCCAGATTGGCTCGAACAGGCCGTTGGCGAAGCGGAAAGCCAGAATGTTCTGCGCCGGCTCCTTGCCCAGGAAATGGTCGATGCGAAAGATCTGGTCTTCGGCAAAGACCTCGTGCAGATGCGCATTGAGTTGCACGGCGCTCGTCAGATCGGTGCCGAAGGGCTTCTCCATGACGATGCGTGAACGCTCGACCAGTTCGGCTTCGCCCAGCATGCGCACGACCGACAACGCGGCGTTCGGCGGCACGCTCAAGTAATGCAGCCGGCGGCAGTCGGGCGCGCCCATGGCCAGCTCGGCCCGCTCGACGGCGGCTTTCAAGGCAGGTGCGCCAGCCGACAGCGGCACATAGTCGAGCGTGGCGGCAAAAGCGTCCCAGTCGGCCGCGGTGATCGCGCGGCGACCGAACTCGTCGAGCGCACCGCGGGCCGCGGCACGAAAGCCATCGGCGTCGATGTCGTCGAGCGAGACGCCGATGATTCGCCAGGCCGGAATAAAGCCGGCGCTGCACAGATGAAAGAGGCCCGGCAGGAGTTTGCGCCGCGCCAGGTCGCCGGTCGCGCCCACCAGCACCACGACCTGGGGAAACTTCGGGCCGACGCCCGGGGGAATTTTGGCCATGGGCTTGTCCTTGCTGTGCCTGCCGATGCGGGGAGGCTATCCGAATTCAGGGCGCAAGCCTTGCCTGTCGCCCGGCTGCGGCCGCACAATTGCCCGGATGCAACGCCTTTGGCTCTTAGCTATCGCGACCTTGCTCACGCCCGCCGCGAACGCCGAAGTGTTGCGCTGCGCCGATGACGCGGGGCAGGTGAGCTATACCAACGACGCCTGCCCGCTGGGCACGCGGCTGGTGCGACGCGTCGACCTGCTGCAGGCGCCCGAATTGACGCCGGCCGAGGTGGAAGCGCAGCGGCAAGCTCTGGCGGACCGTGACCAACGCTCGAGTCGGGTGCTGCGCGAGTCCGAGGAGTCGGTCGCGCGACAACTGAAGTTGAACCGGGGCAACACATCGGCGGGTGACGTCCGCGACCCGCGAGGCGCGACGTCGCGGCAGCAGCAGGACGGTGCCGACCCGGTGCTGGTGCCGCTCGAGCCAAGCTACTTTCCCGATCCTCGGTTCAGTGCCGCGCCTCGTTATCGGCCCCCACGTGACCAGCGCCCGCGTCTTCGCCAGTGCGATGTCGCCGGCTGCAGCGACACGCTGGGCAATCACTATGACCGCGCCGGGCAGATCGACCGATACCAAAGTATTGACGGCCGAACCTGTCGGCAAGTGGGCAGCACCACGGTGTGTCGCTGAAGAGGCAGTACCCAGATGTGTCCCTCGCAAAGGGGACCCCTATCGTCCCCGCCGAGTGCTGGCGTGCAGGCAAGATGCAACTTTGATTGGTCGCAACGCGTCTTTGATGCATGATCACCAATGCATGCAAATTGATATAGTGCATGCATCGAATGCATTGAAAGACAGTGAAATGGCGATGCTGACCGTGAGAAACATTCCGGACCCGGTCCACCGGGCCCTGCGCATGCGCGCAGCGCGGCACGGCCACAGCATGGAGGCCGAAGTACGCAACATCCTTGAGTCAGCTCTCAGCCCGACCGGACGGTTGAAGCTTGGGTCGATGCTGGCTGACGTGGGTCGGCAGGCCAAGCTGGCCGAAGAGGAGTTTGCCGTCTTTGAGCGAGTCCGCGACAAGACCCGTGCAGTGCAGTTCGAATGATCCTGCTCGACACCAGCGTCGTGTCTGAGCCATTGCGTCCGGCGCCAGACAGCCGGGTTATCGGGTGGATCGATGCACAGCCGCTGGAAACGTTGTTCCTGTCGGCCGTTACTGTGGCGGAGTTGCGTGCCGGCGTGGCGCTGATGCCCGCTGGCCGGCGGCGCGCGGGTCTGCAGCAAAGCCTGGAGAAGCGGGTGTTGCCACCATTCACAGGCCGCGTATTGCCCTTCGATCTGGCTTGTACGCAGGCTTACGCAGCGTTGATGAGAAAGGCGCGAGCAACGGGTCTTGCCATCTCCACCGCTGACGGCTACATCGCGGCGATTGCTGCAGCCAACGGTTTTGCCGTGGCCACCCGAGACATCGGCCCTTTTGCAGCGGCCGGCGTAACGGTAATCAATCCTTGGCAGGCATGACCGGAACGCCGACGAAGTTCGCCAGCGTTCAAACCCCCGCTGCGTGCGCCTGCTGGTCCGCGTGGTAGCTCGAGCGCACCATCGCGCCGACGGCCGCATGCGAGAAGCCCATGTCTTGCGCTTCACGCTCGAACATCTTGAAGGTGTCCGGGT
>JBDSYU010000039.1:0-10039 GCA_039925525.1 Variovorax sp. | reverse complement strand
GGCAAGAGCAGTTCGACGACGGCCGCACGCACCTCGTCGTCGTGCCCGATCCAGATGTGTCCGCCTCGCTCGAATCCGAACGCCGGATCGGCCAAATCTTGCTGGAGTTTGTCGCGCGAGATCGTCTGCAACACAACCCAGGGGTTGCGGGTGAGCTGCCACAGCACCGGGTCGAGATGTCGCCAGATCTGGTCGGTCGCATGATTCCAGGACGATCGCATGTCCAGGGCAAGTTCGGCCAGCGCATCGAAACCTTCGAGGTCCGTCGAAAACAGGCGCTCGTTCAGGTGGTCGAGACGTGTCGCATCGCTCATCGTCGGTCTTTCAGGCTTGGGGCAGCTGCTCGGCGAATCGCAAAACGAGGCAGCGCGGCGGCCGCCGGGAAGCGCGTGCCGCCGGCGCGGTCTCACGGCCGGCGCGATGAAGCCAGTTCCGCCAGCAACGCGAGTTGCTGGTGCTGGGTTGCGAGCAGCTCGGCCCACTGCTTTTCGCGCAGCGTGTCGATCTTCTCGTGCAGCAGCATGATTTCCATCTCGGCCTTGAGGTTGACTTCGTAATCGTGGGCGGCGCTCTGGCGATCCTTCTCGGACTGCCGGTTCTGCGACATCAGGATCACCGGTGCCTGGATCGCCGCCAGCATCGACAGGAAGAGGTTGAGCAGGATGTACGGATAGGGATCGAAAGTCGCGCCGCGGCTGGCCAGCAGCACTGCATTGATGCCGATCCAGGCCAGCATGGTGGCGCCGAACAGGCCGACAAACGTCCACGAGCCGCCGACCGCCGAAGCGGGCCACGGCGTCTGCGGCCCGCTGACCGCGCGTCGGGCCACCTTCGTCGTTGTCGTCGAGCGCCAGGTTGCGCGCGATGTACTTGCGCCCGGCAATGTGCCGTGCCACCTTTTTGGCATGCTCGTCCAGCGCCTCGTACGGCGCTCCCAGCAGCCGTTTTGCGATCTGTTCGGGTTCAATCATGAGAGCGAGATGCTGCCGCACTCGCAGGCAGCCAGCGAATATCTTGGTGTCCCGTTCATCAATGCCTCCAATGAGGCCGACGATGCCCGGCACAGACCAGCGCGTCTGTGCGATCGCGCACACAGGCGGCGTGTTTGCCCATTCCTGCTGCCTGGGCCATCGCATCGCCGTGACGCGGCACCCCATGTTCGCCAACGCACAGCGGACGGCGCCAGCACAAAAAGCCGCCTTGGCGTCCAGGCCGGCGCCTATGAGGGCAGGCTCCTGCACCACCTGCCGACGGTTTGCACCTAGTGAATGTGATAGCGCGGCAGGTTGATCGTGAACACACAGCCGGTACCGGGCACGTCCCGCGCGCTCAGGGTGCCGCCCTGCGACTCGACGCCCTGCCGGGCGATGGACAGTCCCAGCCCAAGACCCGACCTGTCGTTCCCGTGCTGGACGAAAGGCGCAAATGTCGTTGCCGCCATAGCGACGGGCAGTCCCCCGCAATGATCGCTCACATCGATCAGGATGCGTTCGTGCATCGCATAAGCGGTCAAAGTGACTTGGGTGTGACGGTGGGTGAACTTGAAAGCGTTGTGGAGCAAGTTGGACAGCGCTGCCATGATGAGGTCTCGATCTGCATAGATCCCGAGGAGCGTGTCAACTTCAGATGCGACAAAAGTACACCCCTGCGCGTGGGCCGCAAGGTCAGCGCCGGCCTTTGCCTCGGTGATGAACTCAGCCAATGAAAAGATGGAATGCTTCGGCCCGCCTCCCGCGTTGAATCGAATCTCGCCAAGCGCGCGATCAATCAGGCCTCCCAGCATCGCCAAGCTCCGCTTCAAAACCCCACCGGTTGCGCCAGCGACCGGCAGGGTTCCTCTTTCCAGAGCGCTCAGCGCCAGGGTGGCCGTGCTGAGAGCGTTGCGCAGCTCGTGTGCCAGGGAGCCAAGCCGTTCGTCGGCGTCCAGTGTCTGCCGGCGCGCGAGCATGGCTTCCCTTGCGAAGCTGAATTCCGTGACCGCATTGGCCACCGCGTTGTCCAGGCACCGGTTCAGAGTCCGAAATTCGTCGATGGCGAAGGGGGCGTCCCTCTCATAGGCGAGATCGGTGATGGACTGACATAAGTCGCCGTAATCGTGGACGACCTGATCGACGGTGTAACCCAGCGTCAGCAACGCCTTGCCGTGCGCGGTTGCGCTCACCGACATCTCTGACCGCTCCCGCGCAGTGCCGGCAGAGTGGCCCGAGATCTTGACGCTTTCCTTGCTTTCGCCACCCTGCTCGGCTTGCAGCGTCCTCGTGAGTTGATCGAGAAACATCGGAATGCCGTTCTTGAGCTGCTCCTGCGTGGCGACCCGCTCAGGGCGCAGAGCCACTTTTTCCTTGCAACGCTCGATCAAATCGGAGCGATTGTTCTCCAAGAAGTTGTGCATCATGACGCGTTGACGGGTAGTTCCTGCAATGCGCCAAGAATGAAGCAACGCATTGGAACCGTCTGTGCGGCAGCGCACTATGCAACCGACGATTGGTCACTGCGGCTGCGGCAGTTGCCTGAGCCACCATTGCCCGTCAGATTCAACCGATGGTAGTTTCGATCCGGCCGAACTGCGTTTTCAGCCACAACTCGATTTCGGTGAAGCGGAGCAGGCGATCGAACGCCTGGAGAGCGCGATCAAGGTGTCTTATCCGTCGATCCTGCACCTCTACCTGGAGTCCGGCGTTTTCAAGCAGGCAGCGAATTCGGTCGGAGGGTGGTCTCTCGCGAAGCGCCGCCGCGAAGCCGGCCGAAACGCCCCGGACGCCAGATCCGACACTGAACTCGTCGCAAGTTGATCAAGCCCTCTGAGGGTTGGCTTGCAAGTGAGCAGTGGCGCAGCACCGTGCGTCCTACCGCATCCATGCCATGTAGGTGTGCCGGTCTGCGGCATAGCAGCCGCAGGCAGCGGCCTCGAGACCACTGCGATCGAGAACGGTGACCTCGCCGCGCCGATAGGCGATGAGCCCTTCTTTTTGCAAAGTCCCGGCGACCGTCGTGACACCCACGCGTCGCACGCCCAGCATGTAGGCCAGAAACTCGTGTGTCACGCGGAAGTTGTCGGAGCGCGAACGGTCCTGGCTCATCAGCAGCCAGCGCGCCAGACGCGGCCCGATGAGGTGAAAGCGCAGGCAACCGGCCGAATGCGCCAGTTGTTCCATCATCACGTAGATGTAGCGACCCATTTCGCGCCGCAGCGCCGCGCTGCCGCGCAGTTGGCTCAGAAGGGCACCGGCGCTGGCCTGCCATGCAAACCCCGGCCCCTGGACGAGTGCGTGCAGCGGCGACATCGACACGCCGAGCGCGAAGTGCGCGCCGAGCATGCCTTCGGCACCGATCATTCCAACCTCCACGCCGGGGCTGCCCTCGATGCGCGCCACCAGCGAGATGAATCCCTCGATCGGAAAATAAGCATGGTGCATGGGCATGCCGGGCTCCGCCAGCACATCGGCAAGTCCCAGCTCGACGCGTTTGCAAATCGAAAGAAGGGCGAGCCTGTCCTTGCGCGGCAGCGATTCGATCAGACGGTTTTCTGCTTCGGCCAAGTCAGCTCCTCAGCAATGCGGCGGTGATTGGGGCGCCCCGTGCGGCGCCACGGAGCGTTGAGATGCCGCAGTCTGCGTTGCCTCGCAGCGTTTGACTGTCTGCCAGCCCACATAGCGCCCGCCTGAATTCAGGCCGAGCGAGCGTTCAGCCATCTTGCGCAGAACTCTTTGTGCGCTTGCGTACAGACACCGAGCCCAGGGTTTGATCGACTCGCCCGAGCCAGCGCATATGTTGGTCGAGGAGAAACAAAGTGGCCTTCTTTCAGCCTGTGGCCCAGATGCGGCGGCCGTTCCAGGCAGTTGTTTTCTGAATGGTCCGCGCGCTCTTGGTCTTGATGGTCGCAATCGCATGATCGCCCTGCTCGAAGCACGGCGCGCCGGTCTGTTTGCGAGGAAACAATGGCTCGCCAACATCGTCGCCGGCGTCATCGTCGGCGTCGTCGCACTGCCTTTGGCGATGGCCTTCGCCATCGCCTCCGGGGCGCGGCCCGAGCAGGGCATCTACACGGCCATCATTGGCGGCGGGTTGGTGTCGGTGTTTGGCGGCAGCCGGGTGCAGATCGCCGGCCCGACCGGCGCGTTCATCGCCATCCTCGCGGGCGTCACCGCGAAGTACGGCATCGCCGGCTTGCAGGTGGCCACGCTGATGGCCGGTGTCATGCTGGTGCTGATGGGCGTCGCGCGCATGGGCGGAGTCATCAAGTTCATTCCTGCGCCGGTGATCGTCGGCTTCACTGCAGGGATCGGGGTGATCATCTTCGTCGGTCAGTGGGCCGACTTCCTTGGTCTGCCGAAAGTCGGCGGCGAGGGTTTCCACGAGAAGCTGTGGCACCTCATCCAGGTGATGCCGCAACTGAATCTGCCGACCGTCGGCTTGGCCGTGCTGAGTCTGCTGCTCGTTCTGCTGGCGCCACGCGTCAAGGGACTGGCGCGCATTCCGGGGCCGCTCGTGGCGATGGTGGTCGCCACTGTGATTCAGTCGATGTTGCACCTGCCCGGTGTGGCGACCCTCGGCAGCGCCTTCGGCGGCATCCCGCTGGGTCTGCCATCGCTCACCCTGCCCGATCTTTCGGTCTCGCAGATGCTCGCGCTGATCGGCCCGGCGTTCACGATTGCCATGCTCGGCGCCATCGAATCGCTGCTGTCTGCAGTGGTCGCCGACGGCATGGCGGGAAGCCGGCACAACTCCAACCAGGAGTTGATCGGTCAGGGCATCGCCAACATCGTCTCGCCGCTGTTCGGCGGCTTCGCGGCCACCGGCGCCATCGCCCGCACGGCGACCAACATTCGCAACGGGGCGACCAGCCCGCTGGCCGGCCTTTCTCATGCCGCGACGCTGGTCGCGGTGCTGCTCTTTCTGGCGCCGCTCGCAGCGAGCATTCCGCTCGCCGCGCTCGCCGCGATCTTGTTCGTGGTGGCATGGAACATGAGCGACGTGAAGCACTTCGGGCACATCCTGCAGCAAGCGCCGACGGCCGACCGGGTGATCTTGCTGACCACCTTCCTGCTGACGGTCTTCGCCGACCTGGTGGTGGCGGTCAACGTCGGCGTGATCCTGGCGATGCTGCAGTTTCTGCGCCGGATGTCGGAGTCGGTGGAAACGCAGCCGATCGACGCGCAAGATCTGCAGCAGGTGCTGCAAAAAAACGGCCTCGACGGCTTGCCGGCGGGGGTGATGATCTACGAGATCCGCGGGCCGATGTTCTTCGGCGCCGTCGAGAGCTTCGAGCGTGCGCTTTTGCAGACCCACACCGATCCGAGCGCGCTGATCCTGCGCCTGCACGATGTGCCGTTCATGGATATCACCGGTCTGCAGACCCTTCACGAAGTGATCGGCAAGCTGCGCAAGCGCGGTGTTCGCGTGTTGCTGTGCGAGGCGAACGCAAGGGTACTGACCAAGCTGCGCAACGCCAAGGTCCTCGACGCGCTCGGCCCGGGTGACTATTGCGCGACGTTGGGCGAGGCCATTGCACGGGAAAGCAGCAACCGCTGAATATTTCAGGTTTTCCGGAGACCACCATGACCATGATGAAAGCTGCCCTCTTCGTCGAGCCCGGACGCATCGTCCTCGACGACAAGCCCATTCCCGATGTCGGCCCGCAGGACGCACTGATGCGCGTGACCACGACGACGATCTGCGGCACCGACATTCACATACTGAAGGGCGAGTACCCGGTCGAGCGTGGTTTGACGATCGGCCACGAGCCAGTCGGCGTGATCGAAAAGCTCGGCTCGGGCGTGCGCGGCTACCACGAAGGCCAGCGCGTCATCGCCGGGGCGATCACGCCGAGCGGCTGGAGCAACGCCTGCCTGTGCGGCGTCGGCTCGCAGGACGGTGCCGGCACCGCGCATGGCTGGAAGGCCATGGGCGGCTGGAAGTTCGGCAACACCATCGACGGCTGCCAGGCCGAGTACGTGCTGGTGCCCGACGCCATGGCCAACCTGGCGCCGGTGCCCGACGGCCTGAGCGACGAGCAGGTGCTGATGTGCCCCGACATCATGTCAACCGGCTTCAGCGGCGCCGAAAGCGCCGGCGTTCGCATCGGCGACACGGTGGCCGTGTTCGCGCAGGGGCCGATCGGCCTGTGCGCGACGGCCGGCGCCAAGCTGAGCGGCGCGGCGATGGTGATCGGCGTCGATCGGCTCGCCAATCGCCTCGCCATCGCCACGAAGATGGGCGCCGACCATGTGATCGACGGCAGCAAGGTCGATCCGGTCGAGGAAATCATGCGCCTCACCGATGGCCGCGGCGTCGACGTGGCGATCGAGGCGCTCGGCACGCAGCAGACTTTCGCGGCCTGCCTGCGCGTGCTGCGCCCGGGCGGCACGCTGTCGAGCCTGGGCGTCTACTCGACCGACCTGACGATCCCGCTCGGGCCGTTCGCCGCGGGGCTTGGCGACCACAAGATCGTCACCACCCTGTGCCCTGGCGGCAAGGAGCGGATGCGCCGACTGATGGCGGTGATCGCGGCGCGGCGCGTCGACCTCGAGGCGATGGTGACGCACCGCTTCAAGCTCGACGATATCGAAGCCGCCTACGAGCTCTTCGGCCATCAGCGTGACGGCGTGCTGAAGGTCGCGATCACGCCGTGACGTCGCGCGGCGCACCATGAGCATTTGCCCGGCCGTTCCGAAAGGGGCTCGCACCGCAGTGCGAAGCACGGAGGTGACCCAGTGAGCATCCGTCATCTCGAGCAGCTGCTCGAGCCACGCTCGGTCGCGGTCATCGGCGCGTCCAGCCGCCCCGGCAGCGTCGGCGCGACGGTCTGGCGCAATCTGCGCGCCGGCACCTTTGCCGGTCCGGTCTATGGCGTCAACCCGAAGCACGCGAGCCTCGACGGCGTGAAACTCGTCGCTCGGGTCGCCGCCCTTCCAACGCCGCCCGATCTGGCCGTGCTATGCACGCCGCCCGACACGGTGGCCGGCCTGGTCGGCGAGCTCGGCCAGCTCGGCACGCGCGCCGCCATCGTCATGACCGCGGGCCTCAGCGCGGCGCAGAAGCAGGCCGCGCTCGACGCGGCGCGGCCGCACCTGCTGCGCCTGCTCGGCCCCAACTGCCTCGGCCTGCTGTCACCGCGCATCGGCCTGAATGCCAGCTTCGCCCACACCGATGCCCTGCCCGGCGAGATCGCCTTCGTCTCGCAATCGGGTGCGTTGGTGACGGCGGTGCTCGACTGGGCGCGGACGCGGCGGATCGGCTTCTCGCACATGGTCTCGCTCGGCGAGCGCGCCGACGTCGACTTCGGCGACCTGCTCGACCATCTGGCCAGCGACGCGCACACTCGCTCGATCCTGCTCTACATCGAATCGATCGAGTCGCCGCGCAAGTTCATGTCGGCCGCCCGCTCGGCGGCCCGCAACAAGCCGGTCATCGTCGTCAAAGCCGGTCGCGCCGGCAAGGGCTTGCAGGCGGCCGCGTCGCACACCGGCGCCCTCGCCGGCTCCGACGTGGTGATCGATGCCGCGATCCGGCGCGCCGGCATGCTGCGCGTCAACACGCTGCAGGACCTGTTCATGGCGGCCGAGACACTCGCCCACTTTCGCGGCAATCCCCAGCGCGGCCTGACGCTCATGACCAACGGCGGCGGCGCCGGCGTGATGGCGGCCGACGCCGCCGCGCTGGCCGGGGTCGAACTGCCGGTGCTGAGCGAGGGGCTGCGCAACAAGCTCGACGAGGCCCTGCCGCCGACCTGGTCGCACGGCAATCCGATCGACATCATCGGCGATGCCCCGGTCGAGCGCTACACCGCGACCCTGCGCGCCCTGCTCGACGAACCCGAGGCCGGCACGGTGCTGTTCATGCACGCACCGACGGCGATCGTGCGCAGCGAGGACATCGCCCGCGCCTGTGCGCCGCTGGCCCGCGAGGCGGCCGGTCGACTGATGAGTTGCTGGCTCGGCGACGGCGGCGTCGCCGAAGCGCGGCGCATCTTCGAGGAGGCGGGCGTCGCCGGCTACGAAACGCCCGAAGCGGCGGTGCGCGCCTTCGCAATGCTGGCGAGCTATGAGCGCAACCAGGCGCTGCTGACCGAGGCGCCGAACGCCAGCGAGGCCACGCCGCCCGACAGCGCGGCAGCGCGCGCGATCGTCATGGCGGCGCTTGACAGCGGCCGCGAGATGCTTGACGAACTGGAAGCCAAAGCGGTGCTGAAGGCGTATGGCATTCCCATCGTGGCGACGGTTGCGGTCGGTCCTTCGGCCGAGGCGGCGGCAGACGCCGCACGCGCCATCGGCCATCCGGTCGCCCTGAAGATCCTCTCGCCCCACATCAGCCACAAGTCCGACGTTGGCGGCGTTGTCCTCGGGCTCGATGACGACGCGGCCGTGCGCCTGGCGGCCGACGGCATGCTGGCGCGGGTGCGCGCGCTCAAGCCTGCGGCGCAGATCACGGGCTTCACGGTCCAGGCCATGGTTCGCCGACCGTACGCGCAGGAACTGATCGTCGGCGCAAGCGTCGATGCGGTGTTCGGCCCGGTCATCCTGTTCGGCCAGGGCGGCACCGCGGTCGAGGTGATTGCCGACCGGGCGATCGGCCTGCCGCCCCTCAACCGCGTGCTGGCGCGCGACCTGGTCTCCAACACGCGCGTCGCGAAACTGCTTGCCGGATATCGCGACCATCCGCCGGCACGGATCGACGCGATCTGCGACGTGCTCGTCGCCGTCTCGCAGATGCTCGCCGACCTGCCCGAGCTGGCCGAGCTCGACATCAATCCGCTGCTCGCCGATGCCGACGGCGTGATCGCCCTCGACGCCCGGCTGCGCATTGAGCCGGCCACGGGTGCGGGCACGGCGCGCTTTGCGATCCAGCCGTATCCGGCCGAGCTCGCCGAGACCTGGTCGTTGCAGGGACGGCAACTGCAGGTCAGACCAATCCGGCCGGAAGACGAGGCCCGGCATCGCGCGTTCGCGATGCAGCTTGCGCCCGAGGACGTGCGGCTTCGCTTCTTCAGCGTGCGCCGCGAGCTGCCGCGCAGCGAGCTCGCCCGCCTGGTGCAGATCGACTACGACCGCGAGATGGCCTTCGTCGTCCTCGGGTCGCAGCCCGACGGTTCGCTGCGCACGCTGGGCGTCGTGCGCGCCCTCGCCGATCCGGACAACGTCGAGGCCGAGTTCGCGATCATCCTCGCCGCCGAGGTGCAAGGGCAGGGGCTCGGCCAGCGCCTGCTCGACAAGATGGTCGGCTACCTGAAGGCGCACGGCACGCAGCGCGTCGTGGCGTTGGTGCTGCGCGAGAACAAGGCGATGCGTAAGCTGGCAACGCAAAGCGGCTTCGTGCTCGATGCCGCGGAGTCCGACAACACATCGTTGCGTTACGTGCTCGAGCTGAACCCGGCAGCGCCGCACGTCGCATGACCCGACGCCGACCGATGGGCAGGACGAAGATCGGGCCGACACGGCCGATCATGGCGCATCATCGAGGTGTTGCTCGACTGCGCAACAGCATCGTTCAGGGGACATCATCGCTTTCAGAAAGCCGCCATGACCATCGCGAGTTTCAACGACCTGCTGCGCGCCGCCACCGAGCAGCCGGAGCCTCAGCGTCTGTTGTTCGTCTTTGCCACCGCCGGTGTCGACGACGATGCCACCGCCGAACAAAGGGCGCGCTTCGAGGCCGGTCAGGGCGGCACGTTGACGCCGCTGATGTGCGTCGACAAATTGCCGAGCGAACTGGCTTCGTTCGACGCGCTGCTCGAAGAGTCACGCGAGTTCGAGCAGGCCTGGGACATGGTGTTTGTCGCGTCCCTGCCCGGATCGGGCGGGCTCAGCCCGACGAGCCTGCAAGCCGAGGCACCGCTGCAGCGCATGGTCGACTCGATCAAGTCGGGCAGCATTGGCGGCTTCATCCCCTTCGATGCGCAAGGCCAGCCGATGCAGTTCAGCTGAGCACAGGTCTATTGCACCAGTGGAGTGTTCGCTGCGTCGAGGTCGATGCCCTCGACCTTGGCCTGCCCGGCCAGCAACTGCAGGCACTGCCGCAACGCCGTGACCCAGGCCTGCTG
>JBDSYU010000038.1:0-11119 GCA_039925525.1 Variovorax sp. | reverse complement strand
TGGCCGCCTTCGGTGTTCGACTTCGCGCCAACGCTGTCCAACTATGCCAATGTGCTCAGCGGATCGAGCAAGTTTGTCAGTTTCATCGGCAACAGCGGCATCGTCGCAGGGGTCTCGACCGCCATTGCCTTGACCATCGGAACCCTCGGCGCCTACGGCCTGTCGGGCCGGCGCAAGAGGAAATCAGTGGCGATGTCGTACTGGATGTTGTCGTTTCGCATGATGCCGCCGGTGGCGCTGGTGATCCCCTATTACGTGCTGTTCCAGCAGACCGGGCTGCTTGGCCACTTGGGCGCGGTCGCGCTGACCCACAGCGTGTTCAGCGTTGCCATCGTGTTGTGGATGACCAAGAGTTTCTTTGACGAGATCCCGCCCGAGATCGAGGAAGCGGCCCTCATTGACGGTGCCAACGATTGGCAGGTATTTCGCCTGGTCGTGATGCCGATCGCCATGGCCGCGCTGGCAGCCTCGGCGATCTTCGCCTTCATCACGTCGTGGAACGAGTTCCTTTTCGCCGTCATCCTGTCCAAGTCCAACACCTACACGGTGCCTGTCGCGATCTCGACCTTTGTCGGCGAGGTGTATGTCAGCTGGGGCGAACTGGCGGCGGCCACGATCCTGGCCATTCTGCCGGCCTTGCTCATTGCCTTTCTGGGCCAGCGCTACCTGCTGGTCGGGCTGGCCCCGGGGTCGGTCAAGTGACGCGCGATCTGCTCGTCTGCGCCGGCAGCCTGACACTGGACAATGTCGTCACGGCGCAGGGGCAGCGCCTGCCACAGACCTGCGGCGGCAACGTCGTCTATTCGGCGCTGGGCGCCAGGTTGTGGCACGCTCGAGTCGGCATCGTTTCGCGTGCGGGCACGGATTTTCCGGTCGATTTCATCGCCATGCTGCACGCACAAGGCCTGCAGACCGACGGCATCCGGCGACTGCCGGTGCGCCACGGCATGAACGTCGCCTTCTGCTACGCCGCTGACGGCAGCCGGGTGCGGGCCTTTCCACCGGAAGTCATCGCGGCGATACCGCAGCCCGAGCTCCAACGCTTCACGGACTACGGCGTCGGCGACATCCAGACCCGGTTTGCAATCTGGACCGAATTCGCGCCGGACGACAACGACATCCCCGACGCCTGGCTGGACTCGATAGGTGCCGTGCACAACGCGGCCATGCCGGTGCAACGGCACCAGGCCATTGCGGCGCGGATCCGCGCCACGGGTAAGGCATGGATGCAGGTCGACTCACCCTGGTACGACGAACGCGCGCTCGAGCGCGACGAAGCCACACCTCTGTTCGCACTGGTCGATGCGATGTTGCCGAGCGAGGACGACGTCGCTCGAGCCGACCCTGCACGCCCGATCGACATCACGCTGGCCGCAATGCTGCGCATGGGCGCGCGCCGTATCGTGCTCAAGCGAGGCGCTTGCGGCAGCCGCATTCTCGAACCGGGTTTGGCCCCGGTCGACATTGCCGCGCTGGCGGGCGCCAGCATCGTCGACCTGACCGGCGCTGGCGACGCCTACTGCGGAGGATTTCTTGCCGGCATGTTTTTGACCGGCGATACGCGCCAGGCGGCCCTCTATGGCACCGTCTCGGCCAGCTTCGCGATTCAGGCGGCCGGCGTCGCAGGACTGCTCGGCGCCGATCCATCGCAAGTCCGGCAGCGGCTCGCCACTGTGCGCGCCGCCGCCGCATTTTGATTTCAGCAACTTACAAAAGGAAGAAACCATGCGCACAACCATTGGCGTGATCGGCAAGAACGAACAACATGAAAACGACGTCGTCTCCGACCAGACGATGGCCTCTGCCGAAGAGGTCGGCAAGCTGATCGCCGAGCGCGGCGGTGTCGTCGTCTCGGGCGGGCGCTTTGGCGTGATGGAGGCGGCATCGCGCGGCGCGAAGTCGGCCAACGGACTGACGGTGGGTTTCCTGCCGGCCATGGATCCGTCGACTGCCAACGCCTATATCGACATCGTTTTCCCCACGGGCCTCGGACGCGCCCGCAACCTGCTGACCGCGCGCTCGTGCGACGCACTCATCATGATCGGCGGCAGTTGCGGCACGCTCAATGAACTGACCATCGCCTATGCCGAGGCGCGGCCGGTCGTCATCTTGAAGGGATCGGGCGGTTGGGCCGACCGCATCATCCCTTGCCTGCAGGAAGGCAAGTACCTCGACGAGCGCCACACAGTGGAAATTGCCATCGAGGAAACACCCGCAGCAGCCGTCGCGCGGGCCTTTGCGCTCGCCACCGACACCGGCCGCACCGCGATGCCGGATCGGCCCTGAAAGGTCGGCGCACTGTTATTTCCTTTGGAGACGCGTTAGAACAGAATCCAGGATCACGTTGTCGAGGCGCGCGCCCAACGTTCGCGCATGCGCGCCAAGAGTTACCCGCAAGCCAGACAGACCGAAGAACGGTCTGTCAACAACCAGGAGTTCGACATGAGGGTTTTCCAGAAGGTTCGCGTATTGATCATGGGTGCGGCGCTGTGCGCCGCCAGCGTCGCTGGCGCGCAGACGGAACCCATCAAACTCAAGTTCTCGATCTTCTCGCCGGACAAGGAGATCACCTTCCTATCCGTTTTCAAGCCCTTTGCCGACGCGGTCAACAAGGAGACCAACGGCGCCGTCGTGATCGAACTCTTCCCCAATGGTGCGCTGGGGCGTAGCCCGCTGCAGCAGGCCCAGATGGTGCTCGATGGTGTTGCCGACATGGCCTGGATCATTGCGTCGTACACGCCAGGGCGCTTTCAGGACAACGAGGTGCTCGAGTTGCCTGGAATGTTCCAGAGCCTGCAAGAGGCAACGCTCGTTTTCACGCGGCTCGTCGCCAGCGGAAAGATCAAGGGCTACGAGGATTTCTACCCCATCGCGCTTTTTGGCACGGCGCCATACAGCATCCATGCACGGACGCCGATCAACAGCATCGCCGACATCAAAGGGAAAAAGATCCGGGCCTCTGGCGCGCTCGAAGGTGAGACGATCAAGGCGCTCGGTGCCGTACCGATCGGCATGCCGGTTACGGAAGTGCCCGAAGCGATCAGCCGCGGCACCATCGACGGTACTACATCGCACCCGGCGCCGCTGGTGGACTTCGGCATCTCGAAGGTCACGAACTACCACTACTTCACGCGGCTCGGCGTGGTTCCGCTGACCGTCCTCATGAACCGCAAGAAGTTCGACAGTCTGCCCAAATCTGCGCAGGAGGCGATCAGCAAATACAGCGGCGAATGGACGGCTGCCCGATTCAATCAGTATGTGGGTGAGTACAACGACAAGGTCATCAAGGACCTGCAAGCCGACCCCAAGCGAACCGTGGTATTTCCGACCCAAGCCGATCTCGATCTGATGCAACCCGCGTTCAAATCCGTGATCGACGCGTGGGTTGCAAAAAGCCCGCGTCACAAGGAACTTCTGACGCTGGTCGAAGCTGAAATTGTCAAAGTTCGTGCCAGCCGATAACCCCGACCATTGGCAGGACGGCATGCTCCGGAAATTGGAGCGCGCCGGCCTCGCAGCGACACGCGCCCTGTCGGTGGCTGGACTGATCGCCCTGATGGTGCTGGCGGTCATGACACTGTTCGACGGGCTTATGCGCTGGCTGGCCAATCAGCCGATCGAGGGCGTCCGCGACGTCGGCGGGCTGGCCATCGCGCTGGCGATTTCCTGCTGTATTCCTGTTGGCCTGATGGAGCGCAGCAACATCACGATCCGTGTCGCGGAGTCGGTCGGCGGGCCGAAATTCGGCAAACTCCTGGACGTACTGGCCGCATTGGTCGTGGCCTTGGTCATGGTGGCTCTGGCATGGCAGTTCACGGTATACGCAGGCAAGATCGCCCATGCCAACGAGACGACCTGGGTACTGCACATTCCGACCGCACCCTTCTGGTACGGGGTGGCCGTGATCCTGTGGATTGCGGTCGTCGTGCAGTGGGTCATGGTGGCACTGGAAATCGGACGATTCTCCGGCCGTTTCGAGCACGCGCAACGTTGACCCGCTTCTTGCACACCGTTCACACTGCGAACGGGTCGTCATGACATTGCTTGCTGCGGAGCGCCGACGATGGGCCCACTGACCATCGCCGGGATCGGCCTGGCAGCGTTGTTTGCGCTGATCCTGCTCCAGGTCCCGATCGGTTTCGCCATGATCGCCGTCGGTGTCGTGGGTTACGCGCTTCAGGCCGGCTGGGGTCCGGCATTCACGATCCTGGCAAGCGAGCCTTCCGGTTTGCTGGCCAGTGTCGACTTGGCCACCGTGCCGCTGTTCCTGCTCATGGGGACGTTTGCCACGGCGGCAGGTTTCTCATCCGACATCTACAAGGCGGCCGCGAGTTTTCTGGGCCATCGGCGCGGCGGCCTTGCCTATGCGACGATCGGCGGCTGCGCAGCCTTTGGCGCTGTCTGCGGGTCATCGACGGCCACCGCTGCCACCTTCGCCAAGGCTGCCCTCCCGGAGATGCGCAAACGCGGTTACTCGGACGCGTTCTCCGCCGGAACCATCGCGGCCGGAGGCACGCTCAAGTCCCTGATTCCGCCTTCGATCGTGATGATCCTGTATTGCATCGTCGCCAAGACCTTCATATTCGACCTGTTCATTGCCGCGGTCATACCGGCCCTGATTGCCATCGCACTGAACCTGATCGCGATTGCGCTGGTCGTGCGGCTTCGACCCGATGCGGCACCCATCACGGAAGTCGTCCCCTGGCCCGAACGGTGGGCCGCACTGCGCCAGGCCGCCCCGGTACTGGGTTTGCTGCTCGCGGTATTCGCCGGCTTGTACAGCGGCGTGTTCACAGTCAACGAGGCGGCGTCGGTGGCAGCCGTTTTGTCGCTGGTTTTTGCCATGATGCGGGGCCGGATGAGCTGGGGCAACGTCTGGGCAGGTTTGCGCGAATCGGCCAGCGCCACGGCGATGATTTACATCATCATCATCGGCGCCTCGGTGTTCACCTACTTCATTACGTTGGCCCGCGTGCCAGAGGCGCTGGTCGACGTCATCAGCCACCTCGACATTGCTCCGATCGGCATCGTCTTCGCGCTACTGGTGGCCTACCTGATCCTCGGCGCCGTGTTCGACGAGATTGCGGCCATGCTGATCACATTGCCATTCGTGTTGCCTGTGATCGAACAACTGGGCTACAACCCGGTGTGGTGGGGCATCATCAACGTCGTGGTCATCGAACTCGGCATGATCATCCCCCCTATCGGCATCATCGTCTTCGTCCTGCACGGCATGGCCTCGGACATTCCGATCCGGACCATATATCGCGGCGTGATGCCATTCATTGCCGCCGACCTTTTCCTGCTGGTGCTGCTGGCCAGCTTCCCGGCCATCGTCATGTGGCTGCCGACCCTGCTCAGGGGATAAAGCACAGACTCGCGACGACCCCTGTGCGATTCGTGGGCTTGCCTGATCGCCGCCCCTTGCAGGCGCGCGCGATCAGGTCTCCGGCTCGATCTGCAGCGTCGTCAGGATCCGCGCCACCATGTTGTAGGCTGCGAAGGCAACCGTCAGCTCCACGACTTGCGTTTCGTCGAAGTGTTCGCGCATCGCCGCAAACACGCTGTCGCTGACCCGCACGTCCCGCGTCATCTGGGCGGCGAACTGCACTACGACCAGTTCAACCCGCGTCAAATCGGCATCCGTCCAATCCCCAGACATTCCGTCGGCGATGAAGCGCTGCAAGGCGTCGAGTTGGCGCTGCTCGCCACCAGCCGCCAGAAAATCGGGCGCGTGGTGATGGAACTCGTATGTCGCGCCAGTGAGCAACGCCACCGTGCAGATGCCCAACTCCTGCAGCCGGCGATCCGTCGACAGGCCATGGCGGACATCGCGCATGAAGATGTTCCATCCACGTGCCACCGGTTCGCTCCACAAAAGCGCCTTGTCCAGTTCCAGCAGCTGGCCACCACGGCGCGCCAAGATGGCGTTAACCAATTCCTCGGGATGGCGTTTGCGGGCAGGGGTCCAGTCGGCGATACGCATAAGGCTCCTGACTTTCGTGTGTGGGATGAACGAGTGACCCGCTCCGAGTTCTGTCGCCTATCTTGAACTGGCCGTCGAGCAGTGTTTTGCCCTCGCTGGGCGCGGAACCGCTCCACATGGTTGGCGCCGCCGTTGCACACGGTCAATAAAGAATCACCACGACGGTTTCTCCGCCAAAGGCTTCCTCGCGCGAAGCCGCCGCACTGATGGGCGGCGCGTCTTTCGCGGTGGGCAGTTGCACATAGCGCACGTCGGCCGGCGCGGCGGCGAACTCCGGCACTTGTCGCCAGGGGGCGCGCGGCGGTGAAACCAGAGCGCCAATGACGCCGTCCATCCAGGCGACCAGCGCGAGCAAGGACAGGAAGAACACGGCGCGCGAATCGGCTGAGGCCCGGGACATCCGGCGAAGACAAATCAGATCGGAGTCAATTCACGTGCGAGGAGCGACCCCTTAGCAGTCTCCGAAGCTCATCGGGCGACCCGCACCAAACGCGAGCCGGAATTGTTCTTCGTCGAGTACTCAGACACCGTGGGGTCCACCTTTACTTCGATCGAATAGACCCTTCCCGCTCCGGGCGGAGGCGCCGGTACGGCGACCACTGCGACTTCGACGTCGGCGCCGGCTCCTGCATCGAGCTTCGGGATCTCGAACTTCGCCACCCTCACGTGCGCGCCCGGCTGTACGAGCTTGAGCGAGACGGTGCCGCGCCCCTGGCCCTTCGGGTCGCCGGGGTAGCCCGCGTCACCGCCGTTCTCCACCCGCACCGTGACCTTGGTCTTCCCAGCGGTGCTGAGACCTCCTGGGGGCAGCCGGATTCCCTTGCCGGTCCACACCGACAGATCGACCCTCTGAGTTCCGAAGACCTTGCCGAGAGCGAAGGCGACCGACCCAGCGTCGCCGGCATATGCTTGCAGCATCCAGATCCCCTTGTCGTCGCCTGGATCGGCCGCGATCCCGCCCGTATCCATGTGGCAACAGGGGTCCTTGGTGGGGTCCGTGGAGTCCGTCAGTACCGACTCTCCGATGCGAAGCCGTGAGCTCGGCCGGATGTCCCGCTCTCCGTGAATGAGCGCGGTGTAGCTGGCTTCGAGGAAGTGCTTCGTGCCGCCTCGGTTGTAGACGACGATCACGTCCCCGTCGCCGTTGACCTCGACGGCCGGGCTCCCGTACCAAACGAGTGCGTCTTTGGGGTCATCGAGCACGTTGCGGCGGCCGAACCTGCGATCGACGAATGGCGGCGTCGAGACGGTCGGATTCCCGAGCACCCTCACGAAGTCGACGCCGACGAGCCGTAGCGCACCGCTGCATTCGGATTGATCGGCCGTCCACTTGCGGCAGTCCTGGAAGACCGTGAAGAGCTTCCGGCCACGTGCGACGGCGTGCATGGACGCGCTTCGCAGGTTGCTGATGGCGATCCGGACGGGCGTTGGCGCACCCTGGCCCTTGGGTTGAGGAATGTCGGTGGGAGAAGCGAAGCCCGCGATCGGCACGAAGGCCCCGGTCAGGCCGGGCTTCTTGCCGGGGGTCCCCTTCAACGCCAGGATCAGGAGCCGCGGAGTATCGCCGCCGACTGTTTGCGCGAGCAGGTTCCAGGCAGGATCCGATACGCCCCGTTGCTTCACGGGCGCCACGACGCCACGAAGCCGGCTTCCCGGATAGCCCATCAGATCGACCGGCCCGAAATTCCAGCCGCATGCCGCGGCGCACCCTCCGCTCGCGAGCTTTGCCGCGTCGAGAACGTTCATGCTGGTCCACTGGTGATGCCGGCCCGGATCGGACGAATTGTGTGGATTCGGTGAGCCGACGCCTATCGTGACCACGACCCAGTCCTTTCCGATGCCGATGTTCGGATAGTCCGCGCTCTCGCCGGGCCGGTAGATGCTGCCGGGGCAGGGGGACGGCGGTCCCGGCGGCTCGCCGATGTCGTTGCACTTGCCGAGGTCGACCGTCGACGGCAGGACGTAGAGATACCAATCTTCTCGCGGATCCTCCGTGCTCGAGACCGCCAGGAGCATACGGTCTCGCCGTCCCACGCGCTGTTCGATAATCGGAAGCTCGGCGAACGACGAGTCGCTGCCGTTGCGCGCGGAGGCGACGATCCAGAAGCGCTTTCGGTAGGTGTCGAACAGGACCCGGGAATCGTAGACTGAGTTCAAGCACGACGAGACGCTGGCCTTCTGGGTCGCGGTGAGGTTCGGATCGAACACGTAAACCGAAGGATCGCATTGAAGCCCCGCCGGCAGGTTCAAGCCCTCGTTGACGTTGCCAGGCCCCTGAAAGAGCGGAGCGAAGAGCTGCCGGGCCCGCTGGCTCGCGTCGAAGGGGTCGCCCTTGCGATCCGTGAGAAGGAGCTGCCCGGACTTCGAATAGAAGTGGATCCGACCGCCGGTCGTCGTCACGAGGTATGAAGCGGAAGCCGCAATGTTCGGATCGATTCCGTTCGCGAATAGATCCAGTGGCCCCGTCGTCAGCGCCGGTGTGCGCGGAACCGAGCCGCCGAGCGTGTGCACAGGCGTCTCCCCGAGAAACGTGTCGTGCTGGTCGAACGCGGTCTCCCTGCCGCTTAAGCCGGAGTCGATCTCCTGCACCTCGAGCTCGGGCGTCGTCGATGGACTGTCCGGCTCGCTAGGAGAGAGAGGGGCGACCGCGCCGCGGATCTTCCGCGCAACGAGCGGCTTGAACACCCGAGCGTGCGGCGCGTTCAGCTGCAGCAGCGCCGTCGGGTTCTTCCTGGAGAGCGGTGCAGAGTTGTCCGTGCCCGCCGGCTGCGCCGGGAGAACTCCAGGAGCGAGAAGAATAATGACCGCGAGGAGCATCGGCGAGATGGACCGGCGAAATTCGAGTCTGGATTCGCGGCTGGACAACATGGTCCCTCCCATTTTGGAGTGAACCATAACAGAGGATAGGAGCTGGGGTCGGTCTTATTTGACGAAGTGAAATCGCTCAACCTCGTGAGCGCGCTGCCGACCGCCTCGACCACGCCCGCGCCCTCGTGACCCAGGACGATCGGCATCGGATAGGCAGGGCTGCCGTAGATGACCTCGAGGTCGGTGTGGCACATTCCGGTGGCGCGGTTGCGAATCAGCACATCGCCCGGCCGCAGCGGCGCCGTCTTTACGCGCTCGATCGTCAGCGGCTGACCGACCGCTGTGAGCACTGTGGCGTCGAACTCGATGGCGCCAAGCTCGTTAGCGTGCGCCTAGTGCAGTGTTCGATGCTGTGCGGAACCTAATAAAACCGATGGATTTGCCCGTCTGGCTAGGCGCAAACCACGGCGTTGCCCAGTGCATCGCGAGGATTTGTAACGACGCCAGGGCGGGCAAAGGCGCGGTTTTATGTTTCGCATAGTGTCGAACACTGCACTAGGGCCCCATCAGCTGCGTCGGCAGCCAGGTCACCAGCCCGGGCACGTAGGTGACGAGTGCGAGGACGGCGAAGAGCGCGAGGATGAAGGGCCAGCCCTCCTTGACGAAGGTCTCGATCTTGACGCGCATGATCGAGCAGGTGGTGAACATCATCGTTCCGACAGGCGGCGTGACGCCGCCGATGGTCAGATTGATGATCAGGACGAGGCCGAAGTGGAGCGGGTCGATGCCGACCTTGATGATCGCCGGCACCAGGATCGGCGTCAGCAGAATCAGCGCCGCTGTCCCCTCGATCAGCATGCCGACCCCGATCAGGCCGACATTGATGAGAAGCAGAAGCAGCCAGGGCTCGCGGGTCAGGTGGATGAGGAACTCGGCGCCACGCGTTGGAATGCGCTGCCACGACATGTAGAAGCCGAACGCGCTGGCCGCGCAGATGATGATCATCACCGCCGACGTGGCCAGGACGGTCTCGAGGACGATCGGCGCGGCGGCCGACCATTTGAGTTCGCGGTGCCAGACGATGCCGACCAGCGACGCGTAGACGACGGTCATCGCACCTGCCTCGGTCGGCGTGAAGATGCCATGGCGGATGCCGATCAGGATGAAGGCGATGATCGAGAGCGCGCCCAGGCCCTCAAGCAGCGCGCGGACGAGGTCGCGCACTGGCACGCGATGCTCGCGCTGCGGCTCGTAGCCGCGCCGTTTCGCGACGAGGCGGACGGCGACCATCAGGGCGGCGCAGAGCAGCAGGCCGGGAACGACGCCGCCGATGAACAGCCTGCCCACCGAGACGTCGGCGAGGTAGCCGTAGATGATCAGGCCGATACCCGGAGGGATGATCGGCGTGATGACCGCCGAGCAGGCGGTGATCGCTGCAGCAAAGCCCGGGGCGTAGCCGCGGCGGACCATCTCGGGGCCGAGCATCTTGGCCTGCATCGCGGCATCGGCGTTGGCCGAGGCCGATAGACCGCCCATCAGCGTCGCCAGAACGACATTGGCCTGCGCAATGCCGCCGACGAGATGGCCGACCAGCGCGTCGGCAAGATTCAGCAGGCGCCGGGTGATGCCGGCGTGATTCATGATCGCGCCGGCGCAGATGAAGAAGGGCACCGCCAGCAGCGGGAACGAATCGGTCACCTGCACCAGCTTCTGCACGAACAGGCGCAGCGGCAGGCCGTCGGCGAAGAGGAAGAAGGAGAGCGCCGCGATCGCCATCCCGAAGGCGATCGGGATGTCGACCACAAACAGGACCAGCATCAGCAAAGCGGGCAGGTACTCCACGGCGGCAACCGGTCGCGCGCCTCAGAGTTCGGCGCCGGCGACGCCCGACATCTCGAGCCAGGCTCCGGGCAGCCCGCGCCAGTGCCGCCAAGCGACCCGCGCCTGGCGCAGCAGCATGCACAGGCTGCCGACGACGACCGAGGCGTAGACGACGGTGCGCGGCAGACGCAGCACCGAGGTCGGATCGCCCCAGGCATCGATCGAGAACTGCACGGCGAGGATCAACAGCGTCGCCAGGAAGGCGAGGACGAGTCCGTCGGCGGCAGCGAGGAGGACACGACGCGGCGCCAATGGCAGCAAAGCGACCACCATGTCGATGGCGACGTGCATCCCGTACTTGAAGCCGGCCGCCGCCCCGAGGAAGACCAGCCAGGCGAAGGCGATGCCGGCCACCTCGCCAGACCAGGTCGCCGGCTGCTCGGTGATGTAGCGGGTGACGACGCCCCAGCAGGTGGACAGGATGACGATAACGAGCGCAGCGCC
>JBDSYU010000037.1:0-16289 GCA_039925525.1 Variovorax sp. | reverse complement strand
AGCCAGTGCGCCAGCGAAGGGCTGGCAAAGCGGTTGCGCATGTCCATCTGTTCGACACCATGCGTAGCGATCAGAGGCGCAGCAATCGCAGCGAACAGGATGGCCAGCGAAATCACCAGCCCGGTCGCCAGCGACGCGTTGATGCGAAATGCGCCGAGCCTTCTCATTCAGGTCACCCGTACGCGAGGATCGACGAGCGAATAGCTCAGATCGACGAACAGGTTCACCAGCGCGAACATCATGGCGAAGCACAGCGTGATGCCTTGCACCAGCGGCAGATCACGCTGCGATATGGCGGCGATGGTGAGCTGACCCAGACCGGGCCAGCCAAAAATGGTTTCGGTGAGAACGCCGCCTCCGAGCAGCAGTCCGAATCGCAGTCCGATGATGCTGATCACCGGCAACAAGGCGTTTCGCAACGCGTGCCGCACCATGACGCGCGTTCGCCGCAGGCCCTTGGCGTACGCGGTGCGCACAAAATCCTCCTGCAGAATTTCGATCATCGAAGTGCGCACCAGCCGGCTGATGATGGCGGCGGAATTCACGCCCAGCGCGAAGGCGGGCAGCAGCAGATGCGCGATCGAATCCACCAGCACCCCTGGTCGTCCCGAGAGGGCCGCCCACACAGCCGAGCCGAGCGGCTCGCCGCGCCCGATCGCCGGCAGCCAACCCAGCTTCACCGAAAAAGCCAGCATGAGCAATATGCCGAGCCAATAGACCGGCATGGACACGCCGAGCTGTGCCAGCAGCATCAGCGCCGTATCGACCTTGGTGCCCCGGCGCATGGCGGCCAGAACACCCAACGACACGCCAATCACGATCGCAATGACCAAGGCAGCCACCGCAAGCTCCAGCGTGGCGCCAATCCTTGCGCCGATGATCGATGACACGGACTCGTTCTGGAACAGCGAGCGCCCCATGTCGCCCTGCAGCAGGGCACCGAAATAACGTGCCAGTTGCGTGCTCCAGGGCAGGTCGAGCCCCAGGGTGGCGCGCAGGTTCGCGATGTCCGCCTGTGAGGCCTCTTGGCCCAGCAGCACAGCGGCCGGGTCTCCCGGGATCAGCAACAGCAGCGAGAAAGTGATCACCACCATCCCGGCCGCCGTCGGAATGAGCAGTAGCAGCCTCCTTACGACATAGGCAAGCATGGGATCGAGGGTGGACTCATTTTTTCTGGAATGCGATCACGTCGCGCAAATACCCCCGGGGATTCGCCTTGACGGTGCCCAGCGTCTTCGCATAGAACATCTGGTAGCCCTGATACGACACGACGTAATACGGCACATCGTCAGCGATGATCTGCGCCGCTTTGCCATAGGCGGCCTTGCGCATGTCGATGTCGAGCGCCTCGCGCCCTTCGTCCAGCAGCTTGTCCAGGGCCGGGTTGCTGTATTTGCTCCAGTTGAGCGTGCCCTTGCTGTGGAACTGGGCGTACATCAGCCGGTCCGGATCGACGATATTGAGCCAGCCGAGCAACGCGATCTGGTGCTGGCTCTTCTGCACATAGTTGGCGGAAAAGGACGGCCAGTCCGTCACACGCACCGTGGCCTCGACACCGGCCTGCTGGAAGACGCTCTGCAGGAATTCGACGCTCTGCACGCGGTTCGGGTCTTCGCTGTGGGTCGAAAGCACGACGCTGAGCTTCTTGCCATCCTTGGTGTAGACGTTGCCCGCCATCCGCCATCCCAGCGCCTCGATCGCTTTCTTGGCGCCGGCCACGTCGAATGCGGGTTGCTTGATGTCGGCCGAGAACGCCCAGGACGAGGGCAGCAGAATGGACGAGGCGACGCGGTCAACGCCCTGGTAGATGTCGTCGACGATGGTTTTCTGGTCCACCAGCATGGCCAGCGCACGGCGCATTTTTGGATCCGCGAGTACGGCTTCGCCGGTATTGAAATTGAGATACGTGATGCCCAGGCCCGAGGTGACGACGTTGCTGAAACTGCTGTTGGCCTGCAGCCACTTGATGTCTTGGGGCGACAGCGGCGACTGGATCAGATCCAGGTCCTTGGCCTCGAAGGCCTGCGCCCGGGCCGTGTTGTCGCTGATCACGACGAGCTGGAGTTCCTTCAGCTTGGAGACCCCCGCCCAGTAGCTGGGATTGGGCTCCAGCACCATCTTGCTGCCGCGATCCCATCGGGCCAGTTTCATCGGGCCGGTGCCCATCGGCTTCAAGCCAATGTCCGCCCCTCCCTCCACCGCCTTTTTGGAAACGATGCCCATCTCGAGATAAGTCAGCAGGGGCGCATAGGGGCTGGAGAGCGTGAACACGACGGTTTTGGCATCGGTGGCCTCGACCTTTGCGATAGGCGTGAAAAGACTGCGCAGAGGCGCGTTCAATTCAGGCTTCAGCAGCGTCTGGTAGGTGAACACCACATCGTCCGCCGTCAGCGGCGAGCCATCGTGGAAGCTCACCCCGTCGCGCAACTTGAAGATCCAGGTCTTGGGGTCCGGGTTCTGCCAGCTCTGCGCCAGATTGGGCTCCGGCTTGAGGTCGGGCGACAGCCGGACAAGTCCGTCATAGATCAGGTCGGTCGCCCGGTAGGCCGAGGTGTCGCGCGCCAGCCGCGGATCGAGGGTGCCGGCATCCACGTCGATGCCGACGCGCACGGTCTGCACCTGCGGCTGGGCCCGCAGCGGGCTGAACGGCACCGACAAAACAAGAAAAGCCGCTGCAATCACATGTCGTCTGATCATCATCATCGTTCCTTTAAAAAAACTTGGCAGTCCATTCATAGCGTACCCAGGTCGCCGAACTCGACGCGGCCGGCTTTCATCACCACCGCGATGCGTTCGCCCTGTCCGGCCAGGCAGGCCAGATCGGCCAAGGGGTTGCCATCGACGATGAGCAGGTCGGCGATGGCGCCCGCCTGCAATCGCCCGAGCTTGCCTTGTTGGCCGAGTACCTCGGCCGCCGTGGTGGTGGCACTGGCGATGATCTCCGGGACGCTCAGCACCTGCGCGCGAATACGAAACTCGTCGCTTTGCAGGCGGTGCGATTCGCCCAGCAGATCGGTACCAAAACCGATCTTCACGCCGGCGTTTCGCAACGTCTCCAGTGCGTGCAGGCCGGCGTCCTTGACGGCCGCGATCTTGGCCACGCTTTCGGGCGGCAAGCCGTATCGTGCGCCCTCCGTTGCCAGTGCCTCGTACGTCACGAGCGTCGGTACGGCAATGGCCTGATGGGCAGCCATCACCGCGGCTGCGGCGGCGTTACACAGGTTCGCGTGCTCGATGGTGCGCACTCCGCAGCGCACGGCGCGCTCGATGGCGGCCGAAGTATAGGCATGGGCCATGACATAGGTGCCACGGCCGCGCGCCTCCTCGGTCACGGCCCGAATTTCGTCCTCCGAATAGCCGAACGCGCCTATCGGATCCGTTGGCGAGGCCACACCCCCCGAGGCCATGATCTTGATCTGGTCGGCCCCCATCTGGAACTCCTCGCGCACGGCGCGCCGCAAGGCGTCCACACCGTCCACCACGCGTGAGATGGCGCCTGCACGCACGCAACAAGCGCAATGCAGCTGGTTGCCATTGAAGTCGCTTTGCGGGTTCATGTCGCCATGGCCGCCGGTCTGACTCATGGCCCGGCCGGAAACAAAAAGACGCGGCCCCTGGGTGAGGCCTGACTCGACAGCCTGCTTCAACGGCAGCCCGGCTCCTCCGGCATCGCGCACCGTGGTAAAGCCGCGGCGCAACATGCCACGCAAAATAGGCAGCGCCCGGAGCGTCACGAACACATTGGGCTGGTGCACCAGGCCCGACAGGTTCAGTTGCGATGCCATGACATGCACATGCAAGTCGATCAGCCCGGGCATAAGGGTCCGGCCACGCAGGTCAACCACGATGGCGCCCGGCGCATCGATGGCGTGCTCCGACATCTCGCGCACCACCCCGTCCCGCACCAGCACCTGGACGCCCTCGACCAACTCGGGCACCAAGGGGTCCAAAAGTCGGCCGTTAATGAAGAGGCAATGGGTCAACGCGCAATCCAGAATAGGGTCATAGCAATTGACCAGCAAACACGCTCGCCAGCTAACGGTTTCTGCGACTAGGAGGCATCATTTTTGTAATCGACGACCCCCTGTTCGAGCGCACCACGCATGGGATCAGGCCCACCGCGATGGCAGGCGACCTCTGGCAACGGCTGGCTCCGCACTACCGGTCCATCGGGCAAGAGCTTAACCCGAGCGGCATATCTGGGCGTGCTGCCTGGTGACCTGACGAACCTCGGCGCGGGAAGCGGCAAATTGCAAAAGCGCGAGCCCCCGATCGCATTGCCTGCGCGCTACCTGGTTATGACGTGGCATCAGCGCGATGATGTCCGACCCGCGCACGTGTGGCTGCACCAGACAAGCGAAAAACTATTCACGACTGCGCCGATTGCGGTTGCGTCGCCGTCAAATACAAGGAGCACCAATGACCACCACCAGCGGACTTTGCCAAACATTCCTGCTCGGGGATCGCACCGTCAATCGCCTGGGATATGGCGCCATGCAGCTCGCCGGCAAAGGCGTGTTCGGACCACCCAAAGATCGCAAGGCAGCGGTCGAAGTGCTCCGCGCGGCGGTCGCCAGCGGCGTCAATCACATCGACACCAGCGACTTCTACGGCCCGCACGTCACCAACCAGATCATTCGCGAAGCCCTTCATCCATACCCTGAAGGACTCGTCATCGTCACCAAGATCGGCGCTCGACGCGGTGAGAATGGATCTTGGAACGCAGCCTTCTCGGCCGACGACCTGAAACGCGCCGTGCAAGACAACCTGCGCAACCTTGGCCTGGAGGTGCTCGAGGTCGTCAACCTGCGACTGATGTTCGACGCTCACGGGCCGGCCGAAGGATCGATCGCCGCGCCGCTGGCGGCCTTGGCCGAGCTTCAGCAGCAGGGCCTGGTTCGCCACATCGGTCTCAGCAATGTGACAGCCAGGCAAGTGGCCGAAGGGCGTCGCATCACCGACATTGACTGTGTGCAGAACCAGTACAACCTAGCGCATCGCCACGACGACGCACTGATCGAAGAACTCGCCGGCGCCGGCATTGCCTACGTGCCGTTCTTTCCGCTGGGCGGCTTCACACCCTTGCAGTCGACGGCGCTTTCCAAGGTCGCTGATGAACTCAGTGCGACGCCGATGCAGGTGGCACTTGCCTGGCTGCTGCACCGCTCGCCGAACCTTCTGCTGATCCCTGGCACGGGGTCAATCACCCACCTCCGCGAAAACCTCGCCGCTGGGAAGCTGGCGCTGCCGCCGGAAGCCCTCACCGCGCTCGGTGGCATTGCCAAGAGGCCAGTGAAGGCGGAGCACTGACCGCAACAATGCCAAGTCAGTGATCTTGGCGGCAGGCGCCCTGACAGCACTCAATGCCACAAAGGAATCGACAATGAACGCACGTGCCCTCGGAACGATGTTGCGAGCAGACAAGGGATCCATCAAACCGCCACCGGCGCTGGCGGGAACACTCGACCAGGTGTCGGGAGTCGTGGCCACGTGGCCCGGCGTGACCGCGACGGCCCACTGGCATCTCTATGACCCTTCGCGTGTCGATGGCATTGACTTTTATGTGGCTGATGAGGAACTCGGCCATATGCATCTCGACGGCTCGCTCCACCTTGCAACGAGCCCGTCGCTCGGCAAGGCATTGGTCGACGAGGGCTTGGCGCGGCCCTTTCCCTATCAACGCGGGTGGGTCTGTGAGGACGTCGAGCGCATCGGCCCGCTGGCTGCCATTGCACTGTTCCAACGCAACTATGATGAAATCCTGAGCGTCATCGAGACGACGCCTTAGCTTGGCGGCGGGGCAAGCTCTTACTTACCCGGCGCCTGCGCCGCTTCGCACGGCACCTGGATCAACTCGATATCGCGCGGTGACGCACCCAAGCGCACGGCGCTGAGCGCGCCGCCCCAGACGCAGCCGGTGTCGGTCGACAGCACGTCGCGACGTTCGCCGAGCCAGCCAAGCATGGACCAATGGCCGAAGGCGACGGTCACGTCCCGCGTGCGACGACCGGGCACGTCGAACCAGGGCATGTAGCCTGGCGGCCCATCGCCGCTGTTGCCGTCCTTGGTTTCGAACTCCATCACGCCTTCGGCCGTGCAAAAGCGCAGGCGTGTCAAGGCGTTGACGATGACGCGCAGTCTCTCATCGCCTGCGAGGTCGTCGCTCCACGCCACAGGTGTGTCGCCGTACATCACCTGGGTGAACTCGCCGAGATCGGGTCCACGCAAGATCGTTTCGACCTCGGCGGCGCAGGTCAGGGCGTCCAGGATTGACCATTGCGGCAGCACACCGGCATGAACCATCAGCAGCGGCTCGCCACCGACTGTCTGCTTCATGGCCAGCGGCTGGTGGCGTAACCAGTCCAGTAGCGCGCCGCGATCAGGCGCCGCCAGCAACTCGCCCAGGGTGTCATTGCGGCCCTCCTTGCGCGCGCCATGGGCCACGCCGAGCAGGTGCATATCGTGGTTGCCGAGCAAGGATCGTGCAGCGGCCCCGAGGCCACTGACGCGACGCAGCACGGCTGCCGACTGCGGTCCGCGATTGACCAGGTCGCCGAGCAGAAATGCGGTGTCGCGACTCGGAGAGAAATCAATTTTCGAGAGCAGGCGCTGCAGGGCTTCGTCGCAGCCCTGCACGTCACCGATCAAGTAAAGTGCCATGGTCGCCATTCTCCCTTGCCCTCGATGGATGTTTTTTTTCTGGCGTTGCTGACCGCGCTGAATGCGATGTTTGCAATATCCGAGATGGCGCTGTCCACCAGTCGACGCGCCCGCCTGGCGGCCATGGCCGAAGCCGGCGACGCCGGCGCCGCCACGGCGTTGCAGGTGATCGAACGGCCGACGCATTTCCTCTCGACGGTGCAGATCGGCATCACCTCGACCGGCATGCTGAGCGCCATCATCGGCGAAGAGGCGTTCGCCGGCCCGTTGGCTGGCTGGATGCAAACGATGGGTGTGGGCGAGGGTACGGCGAGCGTGCTCGCAACCGGCCTGGTCGTCAGTTGCATCACTTTCGTCATCATCGTCTTCGGCGAACTGGTGCCCAAGCGCATCGGCCAGCTCTATCCCGAGCCGGTCGCGCGTTGGGTGGCGCGGCCGATGGCTGCCCTGGCCTCGGCCGCGAAGCCGTTCGTCTTGCTGCTGGCCGGCATCACCGGTGCGGTGCTCAAGCTCCTGCGCATCGACGCCAGCGCCGCGCGAGTCGTCACCGAGGAAGAGATTTCCGCCAATCTGGAGGAGGGCGTCAGCGCCGGTGTGATCGAACTGCACGAGCACCAGATGGTGCGCAACGTCTTCCATCTGGACGATCGCCGGCTGTCGTCGCTGATGGTGCCGCGCGGCGACATCGACTGGCTCGACGCGTCGACCAGTGTGGCCGAAGCCTTGCGCATCGCCGCCGGCAGCGCCGTCGATGCGCCCGAGCCGATCGAGCCGCACTCCTGGTATCCGGTGTGTCGCGGCTCGCTCGACGATGTGCTCGGTGTGATCAGCGTGGCTCGCCTGCTGCAGCTCGGCAGTGCGCACGTAGGCAGCATCGGCGCTGAGGTCGAGTCGGCCGCCTTCTTTCCGGAAACGCTGACCGGGATGGAAGTACTCGAACAGTTCCGCGAGCGCATGCACCGGATGGTTTTCGTGGTCGACGAGTACGGCGTGGTGCAGGGCATCTTGACGCCGCGCGACCTGCTCGAAGCGATCACCGGCGAGTTGCGCACCGGTGTCGCCACCGACGACTGGGCTACCGCCAACGCCGACGGGTCGTGGTTGCTCGACGGCCTGATGCCGGTTTCGGAGCTGCGCACGCGCTTGTCGATCCGCCAATTGCCGGATGAAGAACGCGGGCGCTACAACACCGTGGCGGGGCTTCTGATGTCGGTTTCCGGCGAGCTGCCCGATGTCGGCCAGAGCGTCGAATGCGCCGGCTGGATGTTCGAGGTGCTGGCACTGGAAGGGCGCCGCATCGACCGTGTGCGGGCGGTGCCGATCGATGGCGAGGAATGAGGCCGTCAGAAATCCGGCGTGTTCCATTCGTAGTCATAAGCGATCTCGCTGAGCATGTGGAATCGCTTTTCAGGATTGGCGTTTACAGCGTCGAGCGCCTTGCGGTTGAACTCTGCCATGACGGCTTTTGCGCGGTCGACAAACTCCCCTGAAATGCCCTGATCTTCGTATTGAAGGACGAAGGCCTGCGCAGCGTTGGCTAGCACGAAATACACCGCTGCGTTCTCAGGATCCGACTTCATCAGCGCGTATGCGCCCTTGTAGAGTTCCTTGAAGGCGTCGGTGCCTCCGAGCGAGCTTTCAAAGCGTTGTGTGATATCCGAGAGGTTCATGCTCAATTCTTCCTTGCGTGAATTCTGTTGGATGCCATCGGGCCAATACCGCCGTGCGTCTGCGACCATGCCGCGGGGTCGCGCAAAAATTCTGCCAACTCGGCACGGGCTTGATGTCCAAAGTCGTGGCGCTGCCGTGCAACGGCCAACACATCGGCCCACGATGCCAAGGCATGGAGGCGCAGTCCCAGAGATGCGAGCAACACGTCGGCTTCGAAGGTGCCATAGTCAAAAAAGACAAGTACGTCTTCGACAGTCGCGCCGGCACCTCGGAGCGTGCCGACGAAGCTTGCCTTGGATGTGCCGGCAGCCACCAGGTCGTCGACCAGCAGCACCTTCCCGCCGTTTTTGACAACACCTTCGACCCGGTTGGCGCCGGCTGTGCGCTTGCGCACATACTGCAGGGGCAAATTCAAGGAATCTGCAATCCAGGCCGCTGGCGCGATGCCGCTGGCTTCGCCGCCCGCAACGGCGGCGACATCTGCAAGCGCGCCCTCGGCGTTGAGCTTATTTATCGCCAGAGCGACCAGCTCGCGGCGGATGTCCGGAAACGAGATCAAGCGCCGACAGTCCATGTAGACCGGACTGGCCCAGCCAGAAGGCAGGCGAAACGGTTCGTCGGTGCGAACGGTGACACATCCCGCGTCGATGAGCCGCGCAGCCACTGCCAACGCGGAATCTGAAGCAACGTCAAGCAGGGCCATGGCCGAAATCCAGTCTGTCGATGGGGTTCATTGCACACGCTCCAGCATCTTGCGCAAATGTTGGGCGCCGGCGCTACCTTTATAAGCCGTTCTCCAGAGCTTGCCGATCATCGTTTCGTACATGCGCACGGCCTCGGGCGCCGCCGTGATGGTGGCGATGCCGTTCCTGACGTTGGGCAACTCGCCGAGGCGAAAGGGGCTGACCGCGAGAACCGTGTTCTCGCGGCCGGAGAACACCTGGAACGTCGCCGCGGGCATGGCGTCGTCGATCAATCCGACCTGCACGTCGATCGGCTCGCTTTCCATGAGGTCGGCGATGCGCTCGACCTCATGCCGTGCGGCCTGCCTGCGAATCAGCCGCGTCTTCTCGGGCAGATCGACCCGACCCACGAGCCCGGTTTGTACGAAACGTTCGAGTTCACGCATGCCAATGAGACTCACGATATGCGGGCGGCGCTTCTGGAAAGAAGCACGCCGCTCGCGCATGATTTCCAGCATTTTCTCGATGTCGGCCGCGGTCGGTGTTTTGCTGCTGCCTCTGGGCGCCGCTTCGGCCAGCATCTGGCGTAACAGCGGGATGTACCGGTCCGACGTAAGTAGCAGCGAAATCGGCTCGAAATGGGCGAGGATTCGGTCCGATGATTCTTCCAGCTGACGCATGCGCTCGAAGAAACCCAGTGCCGTCGAGTGGTACTCGACCTCGACGCCGAGCAACGACGCCACCGAGGTGCCAAGCAGCGCGGCCAACCGCTCGAGCGTCTCGATCTTGACGATCTCTCCTTTTTCGAGGCGATACACCACGGCGCGCGAAACGCCCAGGCGTTCTGCAACATCCTCGGCCAACAACGAGGCGCCGACGCGGTACGCGCGAAGGCGGTTTCCCAGCGCCGCATAGTCGATCGACGGTGTGTAAGCCTGATAGGCGGCTTCCATTTCGTTGCTTGTCTGATGGATCGGCAAAGAGACTATGGAACAACGAGGAGAGGTTGCCGACATCCGATCGCGATCTCCTTGGTCACGAGATGCCACCGTCCAATTCGGCGAGAGCCGTGCTCATGGCCTGCACACCGAGCATGAAATCCGCGATGTCCATGGCCTCGTTTGGGTTGTGCGAGCCGTTCTGGTTGCGCACGAACAGCATGCCGCTGGGGATGCCGGCATTGGCAAACAGCGAGGCATCGTGTCCGGCGCCGCTGGCAATCACCTCGTATGGAACGCCCTGGGCGGCGCAGGCCCGCGTAAGCACGCCACAGATTTTCGGATCCATGGTGGCGGGATCGCTGATCAGACGCCGGTCGAACTCGAAACGAACACCGCGTTCCCGGGCAATCGCAGCGCATTCGGCTTGCATGAGTTGGTAGAAGGCCTCGAGCGTGTCGTTGCTTTTGCTGCGCGCTTCCAGGCTGAAGCTGACGTTCCCGGGAATGCGCGAGATCGAGTGCTCCGCAGGGTCGGTGCTGACGACGCCTGCCGTGACGACCAGGTCTGTACCACGCTCCAGCAGGATGCGCCAATGTTCATCCAGACGCATGATGAGATCGGCCACGGCGAACATCGCATCGTGCCGCAGCCAGCGCGGCACGACCCCCGAATGCTGGGCGTCGCCATGGCAGACGATCCGGTTGTGGCGCACGTTGCCGCGAATGCCCGAGACGACGGCCAGCGGCAAGCTGCGCGCGATCATGACCGGCCCCTGCTCGATGTGAAGTTCGACATACGCTTTGACCCGGTCCTTGTCGATAAGCACCCGTTGCGTACGAATGGCATCCACGTCGGCGCCGCATTGGCGCATGCATTCGGCCAGGGTCTGGCCAGTGGAGCGCTGCTTCAGTTCGAGATCGGCTTCGCTGATTTTTCCGAACAGTGCACCCGAGCCCATGTAGGCTTTGCCGAACCATGCGCTCTCTTCACCGCGGAACGCCACCACTTCCAGAGGCAACGGGTAAGACGCGCCGCTGCGCTGCTGCGCAACGAGACAGAGAAGGCCGGCGACAACGCCTGCATAGCCATCGAAATTGCCGCCTTGCGGAACCGAATCGATATGTGAGCCGACCCAGGAAACGCACGGCGCGCCTTGCGTTTCAGGCAGCCGGAAGACAATGTTGGCGGCTGAGTCGTCGTGCACGGTCAGCCCTTTCTCGCGGGCGAACTCGCGCAGATAATCGGCCGCGGCCGACTCCCCGCGGCCGTAGCTTTCACGTGTCACGCCAACGCCGTCGAACGACAGCTCGCGCATGTCGGCGAAGAGCGCCTCGGCCATCGGCTGAAGTGACAGGACACTCATGCGACGGCCTCAGCCCGACTGCTGGGCAAACCGCAGCCAGCGGTCCGACAACTGGCGGTCCAGCCTGACCTGGCCGGTCAGATCCCGAATGTTGGAGACGCCCGTCGCCTTGCAATAGGCATCAAGGCCATCGATGATTTTCTGCATCACACCCGGATCGATGAACGAAGCGGTGCCGACCTGCACCGCACTGGCGCCTGCGAGCATGAACTCGACAGCGTCCTCGGCGCTCGAGATGCCGCCGCAGCCGATGATCGGAATGCGCACGCTGCGGTAGCACTGATGCACCATGCGCACGGCAATCGGCTTGATCGCCGGCCCCGATAGCCCGCCCATGACGTTGCCCAGCCTGGGTTTGCGTGTGTGCACATCGATCGACATGCCCAGCACAGTGTTGCCCATCACCAGTGCATCGGCGCCGGCTTCTTCGGCCGCCTTGGCCACCGCTGCGATCTGCGAAGCATTGGGCGTGAGCTTGGCCCAGAACGTGTGCTGCGTACGCCGGCGAATCGCGCTGACGACCTTGTAGGTCGTCTCCGGTGTCATGGCAAAGGCCATGCCGTCGGCTTCCAGGTTGGGGCACGAGATGTTGGCCTCGATGACGGCCACCTCCGGCAGCGAGATTTCGGCGACCGCGTCTGCAAACTCGTCGACCGTGTCGGCCGAAATGGACACCACCACCGGTGTGTCGTAACGCGTGTAAGGCGGCAGCACCGTCTCCCGGTAATACGCCAGCCCTTTGCTTGGAATGCCGATCGAATTGAGCATGCCGCTGTGGGTCTCGGTCACCCGCGGCGTCGGGTTGCCGGCACGGGTCTTGGGTGACACGCTCTTGATGACCAGCGCGCCGAGCCGATTGAAGTCCAGCGCTTCGCAGTATTCGATGGCAAAGCAGCCCGACGCCGGCATCACCGGATTGCGCAGCGAGAGTTCACCCACCCTGACGGACAGGTCAGCCAAACTCCACCTCGCCCACGACATCGCTGATGGGGAACACCGGCCCTTCGCGACAGACGCGCAAGAACTGCCTGTCGCCGTCGTTGTCGAACAGCCGCACGCACGACAGGCACACGCCCATGCCACAGGCCATGCGCTGCTCCATTGCCACTTCGCCGCGGACGGCGGGATAGGCTTTGAGCAACCGTTGCAAAAGCATCAGGATGCGATGCGAGCCGCAGGTGTAGGCAACGTCGTGTGGCGCACTATCGAGCAGGCGGCGCATGAGCGCTTCCATCGCTTCCATCGATGAACTGCCGTCGCTGTCGTAAACACAATGCACGTCGGCTGCGGCGCCGCGCAGGAACTCCTCGCGCATCAGGTCCTTCGGCGTCCGTGCCGACATGATGGCGGTGATGTGAATGCCCGTCTTTGCCGCCTCCTGCAACAGCGGCGCCAGAGTCGCCAGCCCCACACCTCGGGCCACCATCAGGATGCGCCTGACGGTGGCGTCCAGCCAAAAGGTGTTGCCCAAGGGACCCACGATGTCCATTCGGCCGCCGATTTCCAGCTCCGACAGGGCCTGCGTGCCCACGCCTGTCACGTTGTAGAGAAACTCGATGTGGCCGGCTTCGGGGCCCACTCCGTAGACACTCATCGGACGCAACAGAAAGGGCTGCAGGTCGCCAGTTCCTGGGCACCGGAGTTGGTAGAACTGGCCGGGCCGCGTCGTACCCGCCAGATCGGCGTTTGCATGGAGTCGCAGGTATTTGTAGCGCTCATTGACCCAACGGTGCGCGACCACCTTGCAGCGATGCGAGGCCACACGTTGGGCGTTGCGCTGAAAGCCTTCAGGCCCCGCGTCGTCGCGTGCGACCGGCCCGAATGGAAGCGACTGGCGGTCGAGGGAAACAGCGGTCATTCAAGTTCGACGCCTTTCAGTTCAGGAATGAGGAACATCGTAGCCAGCATGTCCAGCACGTAGATGGCCGCCAGCAACCCGATGGCTGTTTGAAAAGAGTACGCAGCAACGAGCGCGCCGACAACCACCGGACCGAAGCCGCCGACGCCGCGCCCGATGTTGAAGAGGACGTTTTGTGCCGTCGCGCGCGCCTCGGTCGGATAGGCTTCCGACATCAGCGCGCCATAGCCGCCAAGCATGCCGTTGACGAAACAGCCCAGGACGGCACCGGCCCACAGCAGCGCTACCGGGTCGGACAGCTGCGAATACGTCAGCACCATGACCACCGCGCCAGCCTGAAACAACAGAAACGATGGCTTGCGGCCGATCCTATCGGCCAGTTGGCCAAAGATCCAGATGCCGGCCATCATTCCGAGAATCGTCACCGATGTCCACAAGGCGGACTTCGTCAGGTTGAAGCCCAGCTTGTTCGCTAGGAAACTGGGCATCCAGATCATGATGCCGTAGTAGCCGAAGTTCTGGACCGAGCAAAGAATGACGATGCCCAAGCTGGTGCGTGTGGTCCGGCCATCCTTGACCAGCAACCTGAACGCGTTGGACTTGGGCCCTTTGGCCTTGACGCTGCGCACGAACACTTCCGGTTCATGCAACTTGCTGCGGATGACCCAGGCAACCAACGCCGGGATGACACCCACCAAAAACATGCCGCGCCAGCCGATTTGTGGCAACAACAGCGGCGTAAGTATTGCGGCCAGCAGCACACCCACCTGCCAGCCAAGCGCCACATAGGAGGACACCCGGGCGCGATGCTTGGCGGGCCAGGCTTCCGCGGCCAAGGCCATGCCGATGCCGAATTCACCGCCGAGGCCGACACCCGCCAGCGTGCGATAAGCCAGCAGGTCCCAGTAGGCGGTGGCGAAAGCACACAGGCCAGTGAAGAGTGCGAACATGACGATGGTCCAGGTCAGCACGCGCACCCGGCCAAAGCGATCGCTCAACGAGCCGAAGACGATGCCGCCGGCGACAGCGCCCACCAGCGTCCACGTCACCAGCGACCCCGCCTGGCTGGGCGAAAGGTGCAGATCGGCAGAAATTGCCGACAACATGAAGCCGAGGATCAGCAGATCGAAGCCGTCCATGGCATAGCCGATGGCCGACCCGGCGAGGGCCTTCCAGCTATAGCCGCTCACGTTGTCACTCACCGGCTGCGATTGCATGGCATTGATGCTTGTTTCCACGGTCAGATCTCCATGAGAAGGACGCATGGGTCGGCGTCGGGGTTGACGGAGGCAAAAAGGCGAAGGCTCCCGGAACGACGACTTACTTCGGAGCTTGTTTCGATACTAGTCGCAAAAAAGAGATTGCTCAATATCAACGCATTGGGGGTAACCCTGGGGTCGACGGCCGACAAGCCGTTGACCGTGCTTCTCGGCAGCGGTCACGCGAGTCCTCAAGGGGGATCATTGAAGTTCCTGTTTCGATCGCAGCAGCACGCCCGCTGCAACCAGCCCCACTGCGCAGGTCGCCAATGGAACGAACGCCAGCGCTGGAATGCCGCTCAGGTCCCATATTGCGCCACTGACGATCGCGACCACGACGGCGCCGCCATAACTGATGGTGAAGGTTCCGGCCGCCGTGCGGGCGACATCTTCGGGGCGGCAGAGCAGTGGCGGCAACGTCAGCGCCAGGATCAGCGCGGCACCCGCCGCAAAGCCGAGCAGACCCGCCCATACGACGGCCGCAGGGCCCGGCATGAATACGAAACCGGCCACCGAGAACAGCGACAGCGCACCCGCTGCGATGTACGGCCAGACACGACGCTCGAGCCTGCTCGCGGTCAACAGCAACAAGCCCGAAGCCGGCAACTGGCCGAAGTTGAGCGCCAGCAGCGCTTCGGCGATGAGATCCGCCCGGCCGGCGCTGGCCAGATAGATGGGGATAAAAGCGTTGGCGCCGAAATAGATCGCGTTGACGCAAAGAAACAAGCCGCCCAATCTCCAGACCAACCCCGCGTGCCAATCGGGCAGCCACTTGCGCGGGACGCTCGATCGAGGTTCCGACCCATCGTCCGTCAACGGCGCGAACAGGAACACGACGCCGGCGATGACCGCGACAGGCGCTGACCAGAACACCAGCGCCGCGCGCCAGCTCGCATCGACCATCGGCAGCACAAGGGGCGTGGTCAGCAACACCGCCAGGACTTCGCCCATGAGCAAGCCATTAGTGTAGATGGCGGTGCCCAGGCCGATGCGCTGCGGCAGCCACTGGCGCACCGTGGTCGGCATGATGGGCTGCAGGATCGCCACGCCGGCCGACATCAGAATCGTCGTCGCGATCAGCACGGCATAGCTTGTGCTGAAGCCGCGCAGCGCCGAGCCGACAGCGACCAGCGTCAAGGCACCGACAAGCGCGGCGCGGATGCCGAGGCGAGCGACCAGCAACGATCCGGCGAGCGCGGCGATCGCGAACAGCGCTGGCGGAATGCTGCCGAGGAGGCCGACCTGTGTCGCGCTCAAGCCGAACTCGGCCTGGATCACGGCGATCACCGGCGGCACCGCGAGGATGGTGAGCCGCAGCGCGTTGCCTGCGAGCCAAAGGAGCAAGATCGCCCGCCAAACCGAGCGGGTGGCCGTTCGGTTCTGGTGAGTCATGACACGATTTCCCTACAGTCTGTCGGCACTAACGACGGTACCGACTCGCTCCGACGGAGCAGAACTGCTGATCGTGCTGGGCCAAATGGCGCATGCCAGTGCCGCCCGTTGTGGTGCCCGGGGCCGGAATCGAACCGGCACGCCTTGCGGCGGGGGATTTTGAGTCCCCTGCGTCTACCAATTTCACCACCCGGGCAGGGCGCAGAGAAGCCCGAAATTATGGCACAGTGCCTGCATGAAATACCCCACGATTGAAGACGCCATCGGGCACACCCCGCTCGTCGCGTTGCAACGCATCGATGCCGAAGCCAACAAGGCGCGCGGCAACATCATCCTCGGCAAGCTCGAGGGCAATAACCCGGCCGGTTCGGTGAAAGACCGGCCGGCGTTGGCGATGATTCGCGGCGCCGAATCGCGCGGTGAGATCAAGCCGGGCGACACGCTGATCGAGGCCACATCGGG
>JBDSYU010000036.1:0-4661 GCA_039925525.1 Variovorax sp. | reverse complement strand
GCACCAAAGACCAGTTTTTGTACTGCGGCGCGATAGTCCGCGGCGCCTTCCATCGGCAGATACGGGCGCGGCCCGATGTGCTGCGCCATCTCGGCTTCGGCGCGGCGCACCGCTTCCATCACCGGGATCTCGCCGTCGTCGTCGAAATAGATGCCGATGGACAGGCTCACCTTGTTGGGCCGCGGATCGACCTGGAAGCGCTCCATGAGCGTGAGAATCGGATCGCCCGCGTAGGCGTCTACGTGATCGAAAAGAGCGGGTGCGTTTGCGGTCATGGTGGTATTTTCACCTGCCAATCCCTTAATTCCAGGAGCCTTTGCACGCATGAAAGAAATCATAGACACCGGCCTGCCTTCGGTCGGCCAGCCGTTCTCCTGGGCCGTCAAATCTGCTGGCATGCTGTTCACCGCGCACGGGCCGGTGCGTGGCGACGGCAGTATTGACACCGGACCGATCGAGGACCAGGCGCGTTTGACCTTCGCCAACTTGCAGACGGCCGTGGCGGCTGCCGGCGGCAGTCTCGACGATGTGACCCAAGTTTTGATCTACATGACCGACGTGGCCGACATGAAGACTATCGACGCGGTCTATCGCGAGTTCTTCAAGCCGCCGTATCCCAACCGCTCGAGCGCCGGCGTGGCGGCGTTGGTCGTGCCCGGCATGAAGCTCGAAATCGTCGCCTACGCCATGATCGGCGCGGCCTGATCCGCGCGCCAGCGCTTGACTACGCGCGCAGCGACCGAAGCACCGCGCGTACCGGCGAAGCATCGGCGCTCATCCACTTGAGTGGCAGCGCGATCAGTTCGTAGTCGCCCTCGGGCACCTCGTCGAGCACCAGGTTCTCCAGCACGCGCAGGCTGCGTCGGCGAATGACCTGGTGGCTGTCCAGCGTTTTGCTGTCAGCCGGGTCGATGCTGGCGCTGTCGATGCCCACCAGCTTGACCCCGAGATCAGCCAGGCGCTCGATCGTCGCCGGTGCGAAGGCGGGCAGGGCGTCGTCCCAACGGTCGATCGGCGCCTGTCGATAGGTGCGAACCAGTACCCGCGGCGGCAAGTCGTCGAGCATGTGCGCCAAGTGCCGCCACTCAATGAGCAGTCCGCAGCCGATCGCGTGAATGACGCGGCAACGACCCAGATAGGCATCCAGATCGACATCTCCGATGGCGGCGCCTTGCGGGTCGTAGTGCAACGGCGCATCCGCGTGGGCGCCGACATGGGGCGACAACGTGATCTCACCCACGTTGACCGGACATTCAGGCGTGATCTCGGCCGCCCAACGTTGACGATAGGGCGTGTCGCCGGGAAAGACCGGCGCCCCAGCGTGGACGGGCGGCGAAATATCCCAGAGGCGGGGCATGCCTGGCATCGTCCGGCGATCTCGCACCAGTCCCTATAGCTCACCCAGCAACAAAAACTCCATCAGCGCCTTCTGCGCGTGCATTCGGTTCTCGGCTTCGTCCCAGACCACCGATTGCGGGCCATCGATGACGTCGGCATCGACCTCTTCGCCACGGTGCGCCGGCAGGCAATGCATGAACAGGGCGTCGGCCCGCGCCAGCTGCATCATTTCGCAATCAACGCGCCAATCGGCGAAGGCCTTTCGGCGTTCCTCGTTTTCTGCTTCGAAGCCCATGCTGGTCCAGACATCGGTGGTCACCAGGTCGGCGTCGCGGCAGGCGTCCATCGGATCCTTGAAAACGCGATAGCTGTCGGAGGCGCGGATGCCGGCCACGCATTGATCGACCTCGTAGCCGCTCGGTGTGCTCAGGTGCACCTTGAAACCGAGCAGCGCCGACGCCTGCAGCCAGGTGTTGGCCATGTTGTTGCCGTCGCCGACCCAGGCCACCGTCTTGCCCTCGATGCTGCCGCGCTGCTCGATGTAGGTGAAGATGTCCGCCAGGATCTGGCACGGGTGAAATTCGTTGGTGAGACCGTTGATCACCGGCACCCGTGAGTGCGCGGCAAACGCTTCGATCTTGCTGTGCTCGAAAGTGCGGATCATCACCAGGTCGACCATGCGACTGATGACGCGGGCGCTGTCCTCGATCGGCTCGGCGCGGCCGAGTTGGCTGTCGCCGGTGGTGAGGTGCACCACCGAGCCGCCCATCTGATACATGCCGGCCTCGAAACTCACACGCGTGCGGGTGGAAGCTTTCTCGAAGATCAGGGCCAGCGTGCGGTCGACCAACGGCTGATGCTTTTCGTAGGCCTTGAACTTGCCCTTGATCAGGGCGGCGCGCTGAAAGATGTGCGCGTACTCGTCAGCGCTGAAGTCCGAAAACTGCAGGTAGTGGCGCGGCGCCTGCGGCTTGGTCACCGAAATATCCTTTGCGCTGCGCGCGCCTGAATAGGCGCTTGAGAGCGGCCCGGCGCGCTCATGCCTTCGCCTCCACCAGGAACGCTCTGACGATCGGCGCCAGCAGCGCCACGATTTCATCGGCCTCGGCCGCGGTGATGATCAACGCAGGCACAAGTCGAATGACCCGTTCGGCCGTCACCGACAGCAACAGCCCGGCGTCGCAGGCGCGAGCGAGAATCTCGCCGCAGGGGCGATCGAGTTCGATGCCCAGCATCAGTCCCTGGCCTCGAATGTCGACCACGCCGGCGACCGATCCGAGTTCACGCACCAACGCGGCCTTCAGATGCGCACCGACGTTGGCGGCATTGGCCAAGAGGCCATCCTCTTCCATGATGCGGATGGTCTCGACGCCGGCGCGCATGGCCAGCGGGTTGCCACCGAAGGTGGTGCCGTGGTTGCCCGGCTGGAAAATGTGCGCGGCCTTCGGGCCAGCCACCACGGCGCCGATCGGCACACCCGAACCCAGGCCCTTGGCCAGCGGCATGACATCGGGCACGATGCCGGCCCACTGGTGGGCAAACCATTTGCCGGTTCGGCCCATGCCGCATTGCACCTCGTCGATCATCATCAGCCATTCGCGTTCGTCGCATAGCGCACGCAGTTGCTTCAGGTAATCGAGCCGCATCGGGTGGATGCCGCCTTCACCCTGGATGGTCTCGAAGAACACGGCGACGACATTCGGATTGCCGTCGGTGGCCTGCTTCAGCGCCTCGATGTCGTTCAGCGGCACGCGCACGAAACCTTCGACCAATGGGCCAAAGCCTTGCTGGATCTTCGGATTGCCGCTGGCCGACAAGGTGGCGATGCTTCTGCCGTGAAAGGCATGCTCGTAGACCACAATCTCCGGGCGATCGATGCCCTTGTCGTGGCCGAACTTGCGTGCCAGCTTGAGCGCCGCTTCGTTGGCCTCCAGGCCGGTCGAGCAGAAGAAGACGTTGGTCATGCCCGACAGCTCCACCAGCTTGGCAGCCAGCTGCTCCTGACCCGGCACGTAGTAGTAGTTGGAGCTGTGGATGATCCGGGTGAGCTGGTCGTGCAGGGCGGGAACGAGTTGCGGGTGGTTGTGGCCGAGCGTGTTGACGGCGATGCCGCCGAGGCCGTCGATGTAGGCCTTGCCGTTGGTATCCCAAACGCGGCAACCCTGGCCGTGCGACAGCGCGATCGGCAAGCGCGCATAGGTGTTCATCACATGGGGCGAAGACGGCGGGACGACAGCAGCTGCGATAGTGGCAGCAGTCTTGTCGAGAGCAACAGCACTCATGAATGACCTCCTAGGCACGGCGAGAGCAATGAAAACTTAGCGGCGATGCGCCTGCTGAACGGCAATTTTAGGTGTCCCGCACCCGTCGATCGTTGAGTAATGCGCATCACACTCATGTGCGCTGCTGCGCGGACCCGGCAACTGGCGCCCAGCGCCTTGACGCATCGATAGAATTGGCCGGCCCCGCCATAGGCGCCTCGTTGCGCCACTCCCGGCGCCATGCGGCAAGCGTGGCGCGAGGCTTGCATGGCCCCAATCCAACATGGTTTCGCCCAGCGCCTCGAATCTGGTCCTGATCCAGGGCGTCACGGTTGACGGCCGCGCCTTCCGTCCCAGCGACTGGGCCGAGCGGCTGGCTGGCGTGATGTGTTCGTTCCGTCCTGGCGGCACTTTTCAAGGCAGCCATCTGAGCTATTCGCCCTGGTGCGTGCCCACGACGGTCGACGGCATCAGGAGCGTGGTGGTGCATCGCGATCTGCGCGACGCCGACGTCATGGCCTGGGACTTTGTGATGCACTTCGCGCGCGACAATGGATTGCGCGTGACCGAAGGTTTCGGTCAGACCTGAAAGCAAAAAACCGCCCGAAGGCGGTTTTTTACTTTTGCTGGCAGCGCACCCGGTCAAACGGCGCGGCGGCTTGTGCCGCTGCGGGCTGGGGTTTGAAACTGAAAGTGGTCAGGCAGCGGCTGTTGCCTCGGGCGCCAGAGCCAGGCTTTTGACCTTGGCCGCCAGGCGGCTCTTGTCGCGCGCGGCCTTGTTGGCATGAAAGATGCCCTTGTCAGAGATCGAGTCGACGATGCTCTGGGCCTTGGCGAACAGTTCAGCCGCCTTGGTCTTGTCACCGGCGACAACGGCCTTCTCGACGTTCTTCACCGCGGTGCGGTACTTCGAGCGCAGCGAGGTGTTGGCAGCGTTGAGCTTGACGTCCTGACGCACGCGTTTGCGACCGGAGGCAAGGCGCGGGTTCTTTTTCTTGGGTTTGGCAGAGGCCATGGTGTGTGATTCCTGATGTCTGGGGATGATGCAGCAAAGCCTTCCAT
>JBDSYU010000035.1:0-10249 GCA_039925525.1 Variovorax sp. | reverse complement strand
GGCGGCAGGCTGATAAGCTGGTTTGCTGCTTGCCTGCGCGCTGTCCACGACCACGACAGCCTGCGGCGGGCGTTATAACAAGAACGTCACCTTGATCGCCCCCACCTCAGCCTCCACACGTTTGCCGCCGGCTGACGCGACTGCCTTGACGATCCGCAATGTGAGCAAGACATTCGCGGATGGCCAGGGCGGCGTGGGGACATTGGCGCTCGACGACGTGTCACTCGATGTGCGCCAAGGCGAATTTCTCTCGGTGATCGGACCATCCGGTTGCGGCAAGTCGACCCTGTTCAACATCATCGGTGGCATGTTGACCGAGTTCGATGGCGAAGTGCGCGTGGGCAACCGCGTCGTGCGCGGCAATCATCCGGACATCGGCATGGTGTTTCAGGAAGAGTCGACCTTTCCGTGGCGCACCGCGCGCGAGAACGTCGAGTTTCCGCTCGAGCTGCGCGGCGTCGGCCAATCCCTGCGCCGCGAACAGGCCATGCGCTTCCTGAAGCTGGTCGGCCTGGAAGGGTTCGAGAATTTTTATCCGGCGCAACTGTCGGGCGGCATGAAGGCGCGCGCGGCGATCGCGCGCACCCTGGCTGCACAGCCAGCCATTCTGCTGATGGACGAACCCTTCGGTGCGCTCGACGAGCAAACCCGGCTGCTGCTGGGTGACCAGGTGATCCGCATCTGGAAAGAGCTTCAGCAGACCACGCTTCTGATCACACACAACATCACCGAGGCGGTGCAGCTGTCGGATCGCGTGGCAGTGATGAGCTTTCGACCCGGCCGCATCAAGCGCGTGATCGACATCGATCTGCCGCGACCGAGAACTTCCGAGATGGTGTCGGACGATCGCTTCGGTCACATCGTCGGCATGATCTGGAGCGACTTGCGCGAGGAAGCGATGCTTGGGCTCGCGGCGTCCGAGCAGCAGGGCAACCCGGCCAAGGTGACAAAAACGACTAAAGCCGCGAACGCCACGCCCGCGCATTGATATCGCGACACCGCGATTGGGCGACACTTCAACCGAGCGCTGAATTCAGAATTCCAACCCGTAAACCAGAGCCCAGGAGACCCCCATGAAACCGATCAAGTTGATTTTGTCGTCGTTGTTGGCGACGGCCATGTTTGCCAATGGAGTTGGCATCGCAAATGCCGCAGAAAAAATTCGTGTTGCCGACAGCCAGAAAGGATTTTGGGATACGACGTTCATCCAGTACGCCGAAGAGTCCAAAGGCTTCTTCAAAGAGGCCGGCATCGACCTCGACATCTTGTGGACCGATGGTGGCGCCGACACGCAACAGGCAATCATTTCCGGCAGCCTCGACATCGGTCTGAACACGGGCACGCTGGGTGTCATCGGACCGATCGCCAAGGGCGCGCCGTTAACCATCATCTCCGCCGCGATGACCGGCTCGCCGGACATCTACTGGTACGTGACGCAGAACAGCGCCATCAAGTCGTTCAAGGACACCGACGGCAAATCGGTCAGTTTTTCGCGCGTCGGGTCTTCTAGCCACTCCTTGGCGCTGGATCTCGGGCAGGCAGCTGGCGTGAAACCCAACTATGTCAGCACCGGCGGTCCGGCGGCCACCCTGACTCAGACACTTTCCGGACAGATCGATGTGGGTTGGGCTGCCGGCCTGTTTGGCGCAAACGAGCTCATAGAAGGAAAGATTCGCCGCATCGCCGTTGGCAACGATGTGCCCGGCGTGGCGGACCAGACCGTACGAGTCAACGTGGTCAACAGCAATTTTCTGAAAGCGCACACGGCGCTCGTAAAGAAGTTTCTGGACACCTATCAAAAGGCCCTCGACTGGGCCTACACCGATCCGCAGGCAATTGAACTCTTTGCCAAGATGAACAACGTCAGCCCGGCGCTCGCGAAAAAGGTGCGTGACGACAACTATCCGAAAAAAGCGCTGGCGTTGCGCCCGATCGGTGACTTCAAAAGCTCCATGGAGCAGGCCGTTGCCAACAAGCGGCTGGACAAACCGCTGACGCCCGAGCAGATGAAAGAAATGCTGCGCTACGTCGACGAACTGAAATAGCCGAGCAAAACGCGCGACCTGACACAGTGCAACAGTGCGCGCCTCCACGCTGCTGAGCCTGGCCGGCATCGTCGTCGCCGTATTGGCGTGGCACGCCGTGGTGGCGCTCGGCTGGATCTCGGGCTATATCGTGCCGCCGCCGTTGGAGGTCTGGCTCGCTGGGGTGAAGCTCGTTGGCGATGGTTCGCTGCTGCCGGCCTTCTTGCTCACGCTCGGCCTGACCCTGGCGGCGATCGCCATAGCGGGCGCTGTCGGCATCGTTTGCGGTTGGCTGCTTTATCGCCATCGCATCCTGGGCCTGGCTTACGAAACCTGGCTCGGTGCCTTGTTCTCCGCGCCGTTGATTTTGTTCTACCCGATCTTCATGGTGGTCTTCGGGCGCAACCCGAGTGCGATCGTGGCGATGGGTGCGATGGCTTCGCTGGTGCCGGTGATCTTGAAGACACGCGAGGGTTTGCTGGGCGTCAGGCCGGTGTTGCTGAGTGTCGCGCGCTCATTCAATGCGTCGGAATCACAGGTAACGCGCAAGGTGCTGATCCCGGCCGCGCTGCCGACCCTGTTCACAGGTCTGCGCCTCGGGTTGATCTACGCCATGATCAACGTCGTGGCGATGGAGTATCTGGCGAACTTCGGCGGCCTCGGTTTTCTGGTCGGTGAGTTGTACGACCGCTTCGACATTCCCGGCATGTATGCGGCGGCGCTGTTCGTCATCGTCATGAGCGTGATTGTTTTCTGGGGCGCCGAACGCCTCGAAGCCTGGTTTCAGAAGGTATGAACCAAGCCAGCCGTATCAACCTGATTCGCGGACTCACGCTGGTGGGCCTGTGGTTCGCGTGGGAAGGGCTGGCCCGCTCCGGCCTGCTGTATCGCGGCGTCGTCCCATCCACGTTTTCGGTGCTGGCAGCCGCATGGAAGCATTTGACCGACCCTGCTTTTTATCCACATGTGCTGCGCACCTTGCAGGAAGTGGGCATCGGCTTTGTCATCGGCGCGTTCTTCGGTTTGGCCCTCCCTCTGCTGATGGGTCGCGTGCGGCTGGTTGGCGGCGTCGTCGACAACTACGTGCAGGTGCTGGCGCCGACGCCGAAGATCGTTTTCCTGCCGGTGCTGCTGGTGCTGTTCGGTGTCGATGCCGGATCGAAGATTGCGATGGGCGCGGCATCGGCCTTCTTTCCCGTGGCCGTCGCAACCTTTGCCGCGCTGAGGCAGGTCAATCCGGTGCTGATCAACGTGGCACGCAGCTTCAATGCGACGCTGTGGCAGACCATCACCAAGCTGTACCTGCCATCGATGGCAGAGCCGGTCCTGTCGGGCATGCGGCTCGGCCTTGGGGTGGCCATCATCGGTGTGCTGCTGGCCGAGATCAAGTTGTCGAATCGGGGGCTCGGCTTTCTCACCATCAACCACTACAACGCCTTCCGCATCCCGGACATGTATGCCGTGCTGCTGATCGTGTTCGTCTTCGCGGCCATCGCCAATGCGCTGATCGGCCGGCTCAGTCGGCGCTATCAACGGGCCTGAACGCGATGCAGCGCTCCGGCCAACCCTTGGCGCTCACCGCCGATCACGCGGGGAGTTGACCTGCAGCAGGTCGTCTCGCGATAGATCCGTTACGCGGGTGCGCCCCATCAGCGCCACCGTGCGATCGACCTCATCGCGCAGGATGTCGAGCGCCCGCGCGACACCGGCTTCGCCGCCGGCAGCGAGGCCATACAGCGTCGCCCGTGCGACCAGCACTGCCTTGGCGCCAAGGGCCAGCGCCTTGACGATGTCGGCGCCGCGCCGAAAGCCGCTGTCGACCAGCACTGCCATGTGCTGGCCGGCCGCATCGACGATCTCGGGCAGCACCTCGAGCGTTGCCGGGGCGGCGTCGAGCTGACGGCCGCCATGGTTGGAGACGATCGCGCCGTCGACACCGGCATCGACAGCCGCAGCGATGTCGGTCGCCGAGAGGATGCCTTTGACCAGCAGCGGCCCACGCCACCGCGCTCGGATCCATGCCATGTCGCCCCAGGATAGCGAGGGGTTGCGGTGCTGGTAGGTGAACTCGGCGAGTGCGCGCGCGTCGGCGTCCGGCTCGGCAAACTCGGCGATGTTTTCCAGTCGCGGCATGCCATGGCGCAGCCATACCGAAGCCAGCCAGCGCGGATGGCAGATCGCGTCGAACATCACTGCCGGCGTCATGCGCAGTTGATGCGCGAAGCGATTGCGCAAGTCGCGTTCGCGTTTGCCGGGCACGAGCGAATCGACGGTGACGATGAGGGCTTCGAATTGCGCGTCGCGCGCCCGCTCCATCAGGCGCGCCCACAAGCCGCGATCGCCCCAGGGGTAGAGCTGAAACCACTTGGGCCCTGCCGATGCCGCTGCAATGGCCTCCATCGAGGCATTGGCGGCCGTGGAACTGGTGAAGGTGATGCCACGCGCGGCGGCAGCCCTGGCGCACGCGATGTCGGCACCCGGCCAGAAGATCCCGTTCAACCCCGTCGGGCCGATCAAAAACGGGACCGGATGCGTTCGACCGAACAATGAGATGGACAGATCCCGCTCGCGCGCGCCCATAAGTACGTGCGGGCAGAGGCGCCACTGTGTGAACGCATCGCGGTTGGCTCGCAACGCCGTTTCGTCTTCCGCACCGCCGTCGAGATAATCCCAGATGACGCGCGGCAGGCGCCGCTGCGCCAGCAGGGCCAGGTCGGAAATCGAGACGGCGTCTTGCACACGCCTGTTCACGCGCAAGTTCATTGGTGTGTCCGTTCGCGTTGCATGCGCGCTTTGGCTCGCGTTCACGTTCGCTTTTCCACTCGTATTTCCACGGGCCATTACAACAAACGGATCGATGCGAAAACGCCCGCTCGACGGAAGACGCATCCCCCCCGCAGCCGACGGAGACTTGCGCCATATCATTTGCATCGTCGTCGGAGTCGGCGTTGCCGTAGCCGCGCTGGTTCCTCCGCGTACTGACGCATCCCCCACACTCCCGCCTTCCTGCACCGCTCGCACCGAAAGCCACCGCAGGGTGAAGAATAAAATTCCCTGCACACCACACAAACGCTAACCCCCGAGGAGTTTCCACATGGCCACCGCGTCACCCCACGCCTTTGCATCCGCACTCAAGACCTTCAAGACCGCCTCTGGCAAGACCGGCAAGTTCTGGTCGCTCAAGGAGCTGGCCAAGCAGTACCCGAACGTCAACCGGCTGCCGGTGTCGATCCGCATCGTGCTCGAATCGGTGCTGCGCAATTGCGATGGACAAAAGGTCGCGCCCAATCACGTGCAGGAACTCGCCAATTGGCAGCCCAATGCCGAGCGCACCGAAGAGATCCCGTTCACCGTGGCCCGTGTGGTGTTGCAGGACTTCACGGGCGTGCCGCTTTTGGCCGACGTGGCGGCGATGCGCAGCGTGGCCGATCGGCTCGGCAAGTCGCCCAAGGCGATCGAGCCGCTGGTACCGGTCGATCTCGTGGTCGACCACTCGGTCATGGTCGACTACTACGGCACGCCCAAGGCGCTCGACCTGAACATGAAGCTGGAGTTCGCGCGCAACAACGAGCGCTACCAATTCATGAAGTGGGGCATGCAGGCCTTCGATACCTTCGGCGTGGTGCCGCCCGGATTCGGCATCGTGCACCAGATCAACCTGGAATATTTCGCGCGCGGCGTGTTCTCCAACCTCAAGGACACCAGCAAGAGTCCGGTGTACTACCCCGATTCGCTGGTCGGCACCGACAGCCACACCACCATGATCAACGGCATCGGCGTCGTCGGCTGGGGTGTCGGCGGCATCGAGGCCGAAGCCGCCATGCTCGGCCAGCCGGTCTACATGCTCACGCCGGACGTCGTGGGGTTCGAATTGAGCGGCCAATTGCGCGAGGGCGTCACCGCAACCGACCTGGTGCTGTACGTCACCAATATCTTGCGGCAGGAAAAAGTGGTGGGCAAGTTCGTGGAGTTTTACGGTCAGGGTGCCGCATCGATCTCGGTGCCCGACCGCGCCACCATCGGCAACATGGCGCCCGAATATGGCGCGACGATGGGCTTCTTTCCGGTCGACGACAAGACCATCGACTATTTCAAAGGCACGGGCCGAACCAAGGACGAGATCGAGCGTTTCGAGGCGTACTACAAGGCACAGGGCCTGTTCGGCATGCCCGGCGCGCCCGGCGCTTCGCAGGCGGCCGGCGAGATCGAGTACACGAAGATCGTCAAGCTGCACCTGGGCAGCGTCACGCCGAGCCTGGCTGGACCGAAGCGGCCGCAAGACCGTATCGAGCTGGGCAACCTGTCGTCCAAGTTCCGCGAGCTCTACAGCAAGCCGAACGAAGCCAACGGCTTCAACCAACCGGCTGAAAAACTGAAGGCGCGTCATACCATCGCAGCCCACGCGCCGAGCATGGAAAAGGAAACGCCTGAAGTCGTTCCAGGCGCGCCGCGACCGGTCGCGGAGATGGAAGCCAACAAGCCCACGCTCGAGGCCGCCCACGTGGCCGCGTTTGCGCCGGCCGCGCCGCCGGAGGCGATCACCATCGGCAACGGAGACGTATTGATCGCCGCCATTACCTCGTGCACCAACACCTCCAACCCGAGCGTGCTGCTGGCGGCGGGCCTGCTCGCTAAGAAGGCCGTGGAGGCTGGACTCACGGTCAAGCCGCATATCAAGACGTCGCTCGCACCGGGCTCGCGCATCGTCACCGAATACCTGGAGAAGGCGGGCCTCCTGAAGTACCTGGAGAAGTTGGGCTTCTATCTCGCCGGCTACGGCTGCACCACCTGCATCGGCAACTCCGGCGACCTGGCGCCGGAAATCAACGAGGCGATCACCGAAAACAACCTGATTGCCGCGTCGGTGCTTTCCGGCAACCGCAATTTCGAGGCCCGCATCCACCCGAACCTGAAGGCCAATTTCCTCGCGTCGCCGCCGTTGGTGGTGGCCTACGCCATCGCCGGCAATGTGATGGTCGACTTGATGACGCAGCCGGTCGGCAAGGGCAAGGGCGGCAAGGACGTGTACCTCGGCGACATCTGGCCGACCAGCGCCGAGATCGATGCCAACCTGCGCTATGCCATGAACGCGCAGGCCTTCCGCGCCAACTACGACAAGGTCAAGAGCGAGCCAGGCAAGCTGTGGAGCAGCATCGAGGGCGTGACGGGACAGGTCTACAACTGGCCCAAATCAACCTACATCGCCGAGCCGCCGTTCTTCGAAGGTTTCGAGATGCAGCCGAAGGTGACCGAGACCGGCGTCAAGGCTGCGCGCATCATGGCCTTGTTCGGCGACTCGATCACCACCGATCACATCTCGCCGGCCGGCGCGATCAAGGAAGAATCGCCTGCCGGCGACTACCTGAAGTCGCACGGGGTGCAAAAGGCCGATTTCAACAGCTACGGGTCGCGCCGCGGCAATCACGAGGTGATGATGCGCGGCACCTTCGCCAACGTGCGCATCAAGAACCTGATGCTGCCGCCTGGGACGGATGGCTCTCGCGTCGAAGGTGGCTACACGCTGTATCAACCGAGCGGCGAACAAATGTTCATCTATGACGCCGCCATGAAGTACATGCGGGCCGGCGTTTCCACTGTGATCTTCGGCGGCGAGGAGTACGGCACCGGTTCATCGCGCGACTGGGCCGCAAAGGGCACGCAGTTGCTTGGCGTCAAGGCCGTAATTGCCAGCAGCTTCGAGCGCATCCATCGCGCCAATTTGGTCGGCATGGGCGTATTGCCGCTGCAGTTCAAGGCAGGTGATTCCTGGCAGTCGCTCGATCTCGACGGCAGCGAGGAGGTCGACGTGACCATCGACGGCGACGTGCGACCGCAAATGGATGTCAAGCTGATGATCCGCCGCGGCAGCGGTGCGCGCCGCGAGATCACGGTGCGCCTGCGCATCGATACGCCGATCGAAGTCGAGTACTACAAGCACGGCGGCATCCTGCCGTTCGTGCTGCGGCAGTTGCTGGCCGCTTGACCGGGTGTTTTTTTCCCTTTCCCCAGGGAGTGGGTAGGGTGAGGGCTCAGCGCTTCAGGCTCTGGGCGCTCAACTCCCGCCATCGAGCTGCCCAGTCAGCCGATGGAGAAGCGGGCGAATGCGCTCGCCGACCCGAATCTGCGGGTTGGAAAATCCGTCGTCCTTGCCCGCGTGCATCTCGCGTCGCTTGATCATCGGCACTGTGTGCTCCATCGGTCATTGCGCTCGCTGATCGCCTTGTCTGTGACATCCAAAGCGGGGCGGACGATGGCAATTCTCTGATGTCGTCGAACAGTCTCCTCATTGCCGGCGGCGGCATTGCCGGCCTTGCCAGCGCGCTGGCGCTGGTGCAGCGCGGCCATCAAGTGCAGGTGCTCGAGGCGGCGCCGGCGTTCGAAGAAATCGGCGCGGGCATTCAGCTCGGCCCCAACGCTACGCGACGCCTGGCCTGGCTCGACCTCGAAGCGAAACTGGCGCAACTGGCGGCGCAGCCGGAGGCGCTGGCGGTACACAGCGCGCAAACGGATCGAGCGCTCGCGCGATTGCCGCTCGGGCATCGGATGAGCGAGAGATACGGCGCACCTTACCTCTGCGTGCACCGCGTCGACCTGCATCGAATGTTGCTCGATGCGTTAATGTCCCACGGCGGGGCGGTGCTCGAATGCAACGCGCGGGTCGATGGCATAGAGGTCGACGCCGACGAGGTGCGAGTGCGCTGTGAGGATGGGCGTAGCTTTTCGGCCGACGGGTTGGTTGGCGCGGATGGCTTGTGGAGCCGCGCGCGAACACAGGTGGTTGCCAACGACGCGCCGCCGCGCGCCAGCGGTCACATGGCTTGGCGTGGGCTTGTACAGCAGGCCGCGCTGCCGGCGGCGCTGCGCCGATCGCAGGTCGACGTATGGCTGGGTCCGCGATTGCATGCCGTGAGCTACCCGGTGCGGGGTGGCGCTGCGCTGAACGTCGTGGTGATCGCCGAGACGCAGATCGGCGAGCTCGTCGATAAACCTGTTGAGACGAGGGACGCACGCAGCTGGGACCGCCCCGCCACCCTCGAAGCACTGCGCCGCGCCACGGGCGCTTGCTGCGGCAGCCTGCAAGCATTGCTGGAGGCCATGCCTGAATGGCGCGCCTGGTCGCTGCACGACCGCGCCCCGCTCGCGTCGTCCGCCGCGGTGGCGCGGGGACGTGTCGCCCTGGTCGGAGACGCGGCGCATCCGATGCTGCCCTACCTCGCGCAAGGCGCCGGCATGGCGATCGAGGATGCCTGGGCACTTGCTGGTGCGCTGCAGCCGAGTGGGAGCGGCAGTGGGAACACACGCGTGGTCAGCAGCGCCGTCCATGGCGACGTCGATGTTCCGGCTGCTTGGGACGCGTACGCCCGCGCACGCTGGCAGCGCAACGCGCGCGTGCAGCGGCGCGCGCGCCGCAACGGCGAAATTTTTCATGCAAGCGGCCCGATGCGTCTAGGCCGCGATGCGGTACTGCGCAGCCTAGGCGCGCGCGTGCTGGATGTGCCGTGGCTTTACTCGCAATAGATCGAGAATCAGTCACTTCAAGGCGTTCGACCGCTCGAGCCTTTGCAACGCGAGAGGACCGGACGCCTGCTTTCGATAGGCCGATCAATGACACGCCACAGTGAACCGGCGCCAGCGCAACGTGCCATCCCCGCCCTGTACATGCGCGGCGGCACCAGCAAGGGCGTCTTCTTCTGCGCGCACGACCTGCCGCAAGAGCCACGGCTGCGTGATCGCCTGTTGCTGCGTGTCATCGGCAGCCCCGACGCGTACGGCAAGCACACGGATGGAATGGGCGGCGCGACATCGAGCACCAGCAAGGTAGTGCTCGTCAGTCGGTCGACTCGTGCCGACTGCGATGTCGATTTCTGGTTCGGCGCGGTGGCCATCGGAGAAGGGCTGATCGACTGGTCGGGCAACTGCGGCAACCTGACGTCGGCGGTCGGGCCGTTCGCCATCGAGCGCGGCCTGGTGCTCGCGGCAGCCGACGGCGTGCAGCCGGTGCGCATCTGGCAGGCCAACATCGGCAAGCGCATTGTGGCCGAGGTGCCGGTACAGGGCGGGCGCGTGGTCGAGGACGGCGACTTCGAACTCGACGGCGTGGCGTTCCCCGCAGCCGAGGTTCGGCTTCATTTCATCGACCCGGCAGGCGGCAACGACCAGGCACTGCTGCCGACCGGCAATGTGGTGGACCTGCTGGATGTACCCGGCGTCGGCAACATCCCGGC
>JBDSYU010000034.1:0-5699 GCA_039925525.1 Variovorax sp. | reverse complement strand
CGGCCCCGCCTTCGATCACGTGGAACACGGCCGCGGGTGAGCGCACCGGCAACGACAGGGTCCGCCCTGGGCGCAGCATCGATGCGTAGAAGCCGAGGATGTTCTGCGCGTCGCCGCCGGTCTCGGGATTGGCATAGGTCACCTGTACCGCTTCGAGATCGGGTTGATCGGCCGCCATGGCTTCGAGCGCGGCGCGCGCATCCGACCATGGGTATCGCATCATTGGATAAGCCTTCTGCGAACGGCCGAACACCGGCGTCGGCAACAAGCCTCCGCGCGCGTAGCTGCGGTCGCCGCGGCCGGGCTTTACTTGCTGCGGCTTGCCGTCGACGTGATAGCTGGCTTCAAGGTAGTAGACGATCGGCACGTCGAGCACGTCAAGCCAGATCACCGGGTCTTTGCCGTCGTGGCCATGCTCATGCCACATGCCACTTGGTGTCAGGATCAGGTCACCTCGCGCCATCGAGCACTTTTCGCCTTCGACGGTGGTCCAGGCGCCCTCGCCTTCGATCACCATGCGCACCGCATTGGGCGTATGACGGTGTGCCGGTGCCCACTCACCCGGAAGCAGCAATTGCATGCCCAGATAGATCGCTGGGCTGGCCTGCATCTTCTCCAGGCCATGGCCGGGGTTGGCCAGCACCAGCACGCGGCGCTCGGCCTTTTCGATCGGCGTGAGCTCACCGGCCTGCAAGAGCAACGGGCGCGCCGCTCGATAGGACCAATGCGTGGCGCGCGTCTGGGCTTGCGGCCGGCCGGGGGGCAGCAAGGCCCGCAAACCGGGCCATAACGGAACGAGGTTTTGCTCGGTAAGGGCTTGCCGGTATTGCGCCGGCAGGTCTTCCAAGCGACCGAGATCAGACATTGCATCACTCCTTCAATTCATTCAAGTGGATCGGTGGCAGCCGGATTGCTGCGTCATGCGGCCAGGCAGTTCTCGATCTTCCAGTCGTAGAGCCATTCCAGCGCGTCATAGAAACGTTCATCGGATCGGCCGCGCCACATGTCGTTGCGCACCAGCCGCTCGACGCCCTGCACATGGAAAAGGCGCCCCATCTCGCGCGACGACAGCACGATGCGGGCCGTGCGTGCCACGCGAGAACGCTGGTATAGCGCGCAGGCCCTGGCGAAATCATTGTCGTTGACGCGCAGCGCCTCGCCCAGCGTGACCGCGTCCTCCATGGCCATACCGGCGCCCTGCGCGAGGTATTGCAGCGTTGGATGCGCTGCATCGCCGAGCAGTGTGACCCGATCGTAGTTCCACATTGCAATCGGCTCGCGGTCGGCGGTGGCCCAGCGTGTCCAGTCCTTGGGCAACTCGATCAATTGACGCGCCCTGGCGCAGATGCCGGTGAAGTAACTCTGCACCTCGTCCCGGCTGCCGGTACGCACGCTCCATTCTTCCGGCTCGCGGCTGTGAAACGTCACGACCACGTTGTACTGCTCGCCGCCACGCAAGGGGTAGTGCACGAGATGGCAATTGGGGCCGACCCAGATCGCTGCTGCGTTCAACTGCAGGTCGGCGGGGAAATCGTTTTTGTCGACGACCGCCCGGTAGACCACGTGGCCGGACACGCGGGCCTTGTCGCCCACGTACTGCCGGCGCACGGCAGACTTGACGCCATCGGCGCCGATGAGCGCCACACCGCGGTGTGCATGGCCTTTGGCATCAAACACAGTCACGCCCGCGCCGTCTTGCTCGACACGTTGCACCTGGGTCGAGGTGCTGACCTCGATGCGTCCCGTGGCCTTGGCGCCTTCGAGCAGCGAGTTGTGCACATCGGCGCGATGGATGACGGCATACGGGTTGCCGAACCGTGCGATGAAAGATGCCCCTGTGGGAATCTGCACGATGGGGTGTTCATCGATGGCGTCGAGCATCAGCAGCTCATCGGTGTACACAGCGCGAGCCCGCGCAAATTCGCCGATGCCGAGCGCGTCGAATGCCGCGAAGCCATTGGGGCCGACCTGCAAGCCCGCGCCGATTTCACCCAACTCGCTGGCCTGTTCCAGCACTTTGACCTCGAACCCGCGCCGGGCCAGCGCCAGCGCCGCCGAGATGCCGCCGATGCCACCGCCGGCGACGATAACGGGCGCCGCGCCCTTGTGAGCATTCAATCGGTTCTCCTTCGGTGACAGCGTGACTCGCGCGCACTGCAGCATCTTCGTGCTGCGCGCTGAGGTATTCGTTCGGGTCGGCGCCGCGCGTTCATGATCGCAGCGCATGTGCCACGAGTGGTCAGCCGCGCCGGTGCTACTCTGCCACGATGTTCAATCCCACGCAGCAGGACGTCCGCCGTTTTTTTTGCAATGTGTACACCAAAGGCCGACTGGGCGAGCCGATGGAGGCACTGGAGCTGATCGCCAGTCATTGGGTTGATGCGCATCCGGAGTTTCATGGCGATCTGGGCGACGTCGAAGCCGCACTTGACTGTGTCTACGACGGCAGCGCCGGCCGAGAGAATCCGTTTCTGCACCTGTCGATGCACCTGTCGATCAGCGAGCAATGCTCGATCGACCAGCCGCGCGGCATCAGGCAAGCTGTTGAACTGCTGGCACATCGACGCGGTTCACTGCTTGACGCGCACCACGCAGCGATGGAGTGCCTCGGCCGCATGATGTGGGAGAGCCAGCGTCTGGGCCATTCTCCAGACGGCGAGGCCTATGTCGCCTGTGTGCAGCGGCAAGCGACCAAAGACTGAACAAGGGATGCATCCATCTGCTGCGCGGCTCGATCTGGTATCTGTGGTGCTCGCGCTGCACAAGTGCCGCTGCGGTCCTCAATGCAATCTCGGGCCGCTCGCTACGAGTTGCTCACGCCCTGGAGGCGAACTGGCCATCCAGCTTGCTGCGTTCAATCCGGCGAGCGATGAAAGCGGCTCTCGCCGACAGTCTTCACTTCGCCCGGCAAGCTGGCAATGTAGCTCGCTAGCTCCTTGAGTTCCGGGTGCGTATAAGGTTGGACTTGGGCGCCCATCACGGCGTTATTGCGACCGACATGAGGATTGTTGACGGTCTTGTAGGCCTTCAAGGCCGCGTAGAGATAGTCCGGATACTGACCTGCAAGCTTGGGCGCCCCCGGGATCGGGGTATTGAAGTTGGCTCCGTGGCAAGTCGTGCAATCAGCCGCATTGCGCTTGATCAGTGTACTCACACGCTCGCTGGGTTGCCTGGCCGGCACTGCCGGCGGCGCGTCACCAGCCACAACACCTAATTGACTGTAATAAGCGGCCAGGTCGGCCATGTCCTGCTTGGTCAGGTTGGATGCCACGGCGCCCATCGTCGGGTGCTTGCGCGCGCCCTCCTGATATTCCTGGAGCGCGGCCTCGATGTAGGTGGCGCTCTGGCCGGCGATGCGCGGCACTTTGTAGATCTCCGGGAAACTGGCCTGATAGCCTGTGATCCCGTGACAACCGATGCATAGCGCAATCTTGGCCTCACCGTTCTTGACGTTGCCCACGACCGTCTGGGAGGAGGCTGTGGCCGCCGCAAAGGCCATCACGCAGGCAAACGCAAGTGTCAGTAAAGGCTTCATTTTCCGCGCACAATCCCAATGAAACGAGCTGTCTTCGATCAGTTTTAAATTATAAGCGGCGTCTCTTTCGGCAGCCGGCTTCTTCCACCGACCAGACGTGCTGCCGGGCACATCGCGCTTTTTTGCCATCATGAAATTCCAGGGATCTGAAACCTACGTCGCCACGCAAGACCTGATGCTTGCCGTCAATGCAGCCATCACCTTGCAGCGGCCGCTGCTGGTCAAGGGCGAGCCGGGCACGGGCAAGACCATGTTGGCCGAGGAGGTGGCCGAGGCGCTGTCGATGCCGCTGTTGCAATGGCACATCAAGTCGACCACCAAGGCGCAACAAGGGCTCTACGAATATGACGCGGTGAGCCGGCTGCGCGATTCGCAGCTTGCCGACATCGATGGCGGCGATCGTGTCCGCGACATTCACAACTACATCGTGCGCGGCGTGCTGTGGCAGGCCTTCACCGCGCCAGCGCCGGTGGTCTTGTTGATCGACGAGATCGACAAGGCCGACATCGAATTTCCGAACGACCTGCTGCGCGAGATCGACCGCATGGAGTTCTATTGCTACGAGACGCGCGAACTGGTGCGCGCCATACATCGGCCGCTGGTCTTCATCACGTCCAACAACGAGAAGGAACTGCCAGACGCCTTCCTGCGCCGCTGCTTCTTCCACTACATCAAGTTCCCCGACGCCGACACCATGAAGCGCATCGTCGACGTGCACTTCCCCGGCTTTAAGCAGCAACTGCTCAGCGCCGCCATGAAGACCTTCTACGACGTGCGTGGCCTGCCCGGGCTGAAGAAGAAGCCGTCGACCTCGGAGCTGCTCGACTGGCTCAAGCTGTTGTTGGCCGAAGACATTCCGGCGTCGGCGCTGCACAGCCAGGACGACAAGGTGGCCGTGCCGCCGTTGGTTGGCGCCTTGCTCAAGAACGAACAGGACGTGACGCTGTTCGAGAAGCTGGTGTTCATGCAACGCAACCACCGCTGACATGGCCTTCGTTCAACCCGTGACGATGAAAGCGCGCGGCGTGCTGATCACGCCGCTTGAAGCGGCGCACGAGCAGGGGCTGCGCGCAGCAGCGGCCGATGGCGAGCTGTGGAAGATTCGCGTCACTTCGGTCCCTGCGCCCGACGAGACCCGCGGCTACATCGCAACCGCCTTGGCCGGTCGTGACACCGACCAGCGTTTCCCGTTTGTAGTGATCGACGAAACCAATGGCGAGGTCATCGGCAGCACCAGTTATCACGACATCGTTGCGTCGGTGAAGCGTGTCGAGATCGGCTACACCTGGTATGCCAAACGCTGGCAGCGCAGCCATGTCAACACCACCTGCAAGCTGCTCATGCTCACGCATGCCTTCGAGACTTTGCGTTGCAACATGGTCGGCTGGCGCACCGACAATTTCAACTTTGCGTCACAGCGTGCCATCGAGCGGCTGGGCGCCAAAAAAGACGGCGTGATTCGTGGTCATCTGCTGCGTCGCGACGGCAGCATCCGCGATACCGTGATGTACAGCTTGGCCGCCGGGGAATGGGCGGAAGTCAAGGCTCAACTGCTGTATCTGCTCGATTGGCCACGCGAATCGGCTCCGGAGCGCTGGCCGAGTGCATAGGCCCACTTGACCCATGCTCATCGACTTCTTCTACACCCTGCGCGCCGCCAAGCTGCCGGTCTCGGTCAAGGAATACCTGACGCTGCTCGAAGCCTTGCGCGCCGACGTGGTCGGGCCGCGCAGCGACGGCGCGGCGAGCCTGGACGACTTCTACTACCTGTCGCGCACCGCCCTGGTCAAGGACGAGAAGCACTACGACAAGTTCGATCGCGCCTTCGGCGCTTATTTCAAGGGCGTCCAGGCGGTAGCCGACTTCACGCGCCAAGTGCCGCTCGACTGGTTGCGCAAGACCCTGGAGCGCGAGTTCACACCCGAGGAAAAGGCCGCCATCGAAAAGATGGGCTGGGACGAATTGATGGAAACGCTGAAGAAGCGTTTCGAGGAGCAAAAGGAGCGCCACGAAGGCGGCAGCAAATGGATCGGCACGGGCGGCACCTCGCCGTTCGGCCACGGCGGCTACAACCCGCAGGGCATTCGCATCGGCGGCGCCGGCAGGAACAAGAGCGCCGTCAAAGTCTGGGAACAGCGCGCCTACAAGGATTACGACGACGGCC
>JBDSYU010000033.1:0-12232 GCA_039925525.1 Variovorax sp. | reverse complement strand
GGCGGCACCTCGCCGTTCGGCCACGGCGGCTACAACCCGCAGGGCATTCGCATCGGCGGCGCCGGCAGGAACAAGAGCGCCGTCAAAGTCTGGGAACAGCGCGCCTACAAGGATTACGACGACGGCCAGGAACTCGGCACGCGCAACATCAAGGTGGCGTTGCGACGTCTGCGCAAGTTTGCCCGCGAAGGCCACCACGACGAACTCGACCTCGATGACACCATCCGCTCGACAGCGGCCAACGCCGGCTGGCTCGATATCAAGATGGTGCCCGAGCGCCACAACAACGTGAAGGTGTTGCTTCTGATGGATGTCGGCGGTTCCATGGACGAGCACATCCAGCGCGTCGAGGAGTTGTTCTCGGCGGCCAAGAGCGAGTTCAAGCACCTCGAGTTCTACTACTTCCACAACTGCGTCTACGACTTCATGTGGAAGAACAACCGGCGCCGCTTCGCCGAGAAATTCGCGACTTGGGATGTCATCCGAAAGTACAACAAGGACTACAAACTGATCTTGGTGGGTGATGCGACGATGAGTCCCTATGAAATCCTGCAGCCTGGCGGCAGCGTCGAATACAACAACGAGGAGGCTGGCGCCGAATGGCTGCAGCGGCTGACGCATGCCTTTCCACGTTACGCCTGGATCAATCCGGAGCCACAAGGGGTCTGGCAGTACCGCCAAAGCATCGCGGTCGTGCAACAGTTGGTATCACAACGGATGTACCCCTTGACCTTGAGGGGATTGGAAGAAGCCATGCGACTGCTGTCAAAATAAACACATGTTCAGGGTAGTGCCAGTGCGATGGCCGGCATGGGTGCCGGCATTTTTTTGTCTTGCGTTTTTATTGTCTGGCTGCAGCCTGCTGGAGAAGAAAAAAGACGAAGGCGCGAGCGCGGACGACAGCGCGATTGTTTCGGGCGAAACACCGGCAAAGGGCGGTGAGGGCAAGACCGACAAGACCGATAAGCACGACGTCTTCAGCCTCACGGTGGTATCCGACGACAAGGTCATCCGCGACTATCTGACGAACAATCTCGAACTGCAGCGCTACCGCCATCTCGACGACCTGGACGAAGCAGAGTTGTCGCGCTTGATGGCCGCGGCCGAACCCAATGCGCGCAACCTGCTGGCCACGCTCGGCTACTTCACGCCGACACTGACGTTGGTGCGCAGCGAAACGCCGGACAGCCCCAAGGCACCGCGCGAGTTGGTCATCACCATCGATCCCGGCCCGAAGACGCTGGTGTCGAACGTCGACGTTCAATTTGCCGGCGCCATTGCCAACAGCGATGTTGCCGCCGACCAGCGCCGCGGCATCGTCTCGGGCTGGTCGTTGCCGCCAGGGCAGCCCTTCTCGCAACCGAAGTGGGACGGTGCCAAGAACGGCGGCCTGCGGGCACTGGTCGCCAAACGTTACCCAACCGGCAACATCAAGACCAGCCGCGCCGAGATCGACGCCGACGACCACCATGCCAAGCTGAGCGTCATCTACGACTCGGGCCCCGGCTATCGCTTCGGGCCGCTGCAGGTGCGCGGCGCTTCACGCTACGACCCCGATGCGGCGCGGCGCATCGCCCGCGTGCCGGTGGGCACCGAGTACGACCAGCAGAAACTGCTCGATGCGCAGCAGCGCCTGGCCAGCAGCGGCTACTACGACTCGGTGTTTCTCACCTTGAACACCGACGGCACGGATGCACAGGCGGTGCCGGTGATCGCACAAGTCACCGAGGCGCAATTGCAGAAACTGGTGCTCGGTTTCGGCTTCACCACCGACAAGGGCCCGCGCATCAGCGTCGATCACACGCACAACAAGCTGCCACTGCTCGGCTGGCGCGCTGTGACCAAGGTGTCGATCGACAAAAAGGACAAGACGCTCAGCAGCGAGATCACCGGCCTGCCCGACGAAAACTATTGGCGCTACTTCGGCTCGGCGCTCATCAAGCGCGAGCAGCTCGGCGTCTACGACACCGACAGCTCGCGGCTGCGCTATGGCCGCAACAAGACCGATGGCCACATCGACCGCAGTTACTTCCTGCAGTACGACTACGCGGTCAACCGCGTCCGCGCCCGCGACAAGGACAACGAAGATCGCATCGACGCGCTGCCGAAGCCGGCCTCGACGATCAGCGCCAACTGGGGCTGGACCGGACGCTACTTCGATCGCCTGACGGCGCCGCAAAGCGGATACGGCCTGGGCATCGAACTCGGCGCCGGTTACACCCTGCTCGGCGAGCGTTCGCCCTATCTGCGCACGCAGTTGCGCGGGCTCGGCCTGGTGCCGTTGTTCCAGGTGAAAGGCGACAACGACGTGCGCACGCGCAGCAGCCGCCTGCAATTGCGCGCCGAGTTTGGCGCCGTTGTTGCCAAGGACAGCGCGCGCATTCCCGCCACGCAGTTGTTCCTGACCGGCGGCGACACGACAGTGCGCGGCTACAACTTCCGCGAGATCGGCGCCGTCAATGTCAACGGCGACACCGTGCCGGGCCGCTACCTGGCCTCCGGTGGTCTCGAGTGGCAACACCCCATCGTCTACAACGGCAAGCTCACCGATTTCGAAAGTGTGGTGTTCGTCGACGCCGGCGCTGTTGCCGACAAGCCGAGCCAGTTCAAGTTGAAGATCGGCACCGGCGCCGGCGTGCGCTGGGACAGCCCGGTCGGACTGGTGCAGGCCGATCTGGGCTACGGCCTGGCCACGCGCAAACTTCGATTGCACCTGCGGCTGGGCTTCTCTTTTTGACGGGCGTCGTGACCAGCGACGCGCGCAACCCTATGGACGCGGCGGCGGGCCCGAGAGGCGGCGGCGACACAGCGCTCGCCAGAACCACGGCGGCGGCCAACGCACCCGCGCCGCCAACGGGGAAACGCAAGCGTTCGATTTTCGGCACCGCCTGGCGCGTGTTTCTGTGGCTGTTGCTCGCGCTGGTTCTATTGCTGGCCCTAGCCGGCGGCGCGTTGTATTGGTGGAGCGGATCGGATCGTTCGCTGCAAACCGCACTGCAGCAGGCCGGCAAGTACATGCCCGAGGGCATGTCACTTGAAACCGAGGGCGTCACCGGCTCGCTGCAGCGCGGTGGCCATGTCGATTCACTCAAATTGAAGACGCCTTCGCTCGATGTCGATGTGCAGAACCTGGATCTTGATTGGGATCTGTCGAAGCTCACTGACAAGCAAGTCAAAGTTGGCAAGCTCAATGCCGGCAAGGTGGTGCTGTCGCCCAAGACCGTTGCCGACGCGGTGCAAAAGGAGCCGGGCAAACCTCTCGAGAGCCTGGAGTTGCCGGTCGACGTCGAGCTGCCGTTCAAGATCGACGAGATCGAATGGGCGAGCAAACCACCGGTGCAGGTGACCGATCTTTCTGGCCTGTACGAGTACAAGGGCGGCCACCACCGGTTGCGCGTCGACGGTGTGGATGTGGCCGACGGCCACTACTCGGCCAAGGTCGACGTTCAAGGCGCCGCGCCGATGGCCATCGACGCCGAGCTGCACGGCCGCATCAAGGCACCGGTGCCCGAGGGCGCCGCGCCGCTCACTGTGCTGGCCGACGCAACGGTCAAAGGCACGCTGTCCGGCCCCGATGCGCGATTGAGGATCACCGCGAACGTCGCGCCCGAAGATACGGCCAACGCCGCCGCCGGCCAAGCCATGCGCGGCAACGTCAACGCCGAGATCGCACCATGGGCCGCGCAGCCGGTCCTTCAGGCCGATGGCGACTTTGCAAATGTCGATGTGGCGCGGCTTGTGCCCGGCGCGCCGCACACCCTGCTTTCCGGCACGCTGAAGGCTGGGCCTGTTGCTTCTGCCGTGGCCTCGGGTTCGGCGCCAAGGATGCCATCCGGCGCATCGATCGGCGGAACGGCCGGGTCCAACCCACCCGTGGCCGGTGCTACCGGCGCGGCCGGCAGCACCGCAGCGCCGGCCACCGCCTGGCAGGGCGAGGTCGACCTGCGCAACGCCGATGCCGGCCCGTATGACCAGAAAAAGGTGCCGGTCGATCGGCTGCAGGCGCGCGCGCGCTACGAGGGCAACCGGGCGATCCTGGAGCAGGCCACCATCGACATCGGCCCCGGCCGCATCGAGGCCGCAGGCAGTTGGGCGCCGGCTCCGGAGCCGTGGCAAGCGAGCGCCACTATCACCAACCTGATTCCGTTGCGCTTGTACAGCGAACTCGACGCCACGGCGATCGACGGCAAGCTCGAGGCCTCGCAACAGGGCGACACCATCGACTTCGATGTCGGGCTCAAGTCGCGCGGCGGCGCCAAGGTGGCCGGCGCCAAAGTCGCTGGTGCCAACGTTGCAGAGGTTGCAACAACGCCGAGTGGCAGTGCCAAAGCGCGAAACGCCGACAGCGCGCTCGGTGGCTTGCGCGTCGACGAGGTGGTGGCGCAAGGCACGTTCCAGGGTCAGACGCTGACCTTGAAAAAGTTGCGTGTCGACGCCGAACAGGCCCGCCTCGAAGGCAACGCCCGGGCCCAGATCGACAAGCTGGCCGGCGGCGGCAAGATCGATCTGGTGTTACCCGGCGCGAGCTTGAATTTCGATGGTGACATTGCGCGCACGAGCGGTGCCGGCAGCGTCGACCTGAAGATCCAGAACGCCGCCACCCTGCAGCGCTGGGTCGAAGGCTTGCCGGGCCTGTCGTCAGTGTTTGCCGGCCTGGATGCCAATGGCTCGGCAACGCTGGACGCGCGCTACAAGGGCGGCTGGGAGACGTTGCAGAAACAGTTGCAGGCCAAGGACCCTGCGGCTGCGGCCAAGGCCGGCCCGACCTTCCAGCTTGACGCCAAGCTCGCGGTGCCGACGCTCGATCTTCGCTTGCCGCCGCCCGCGGCCAAGGAGGTCGCCGATGCGGCCAAGGCCGCGGCGCAGACGGTAACGTCGCCCCCCGGCCAGCCCGCCAAGCCAGCAGCGCCGGAGAGCGTGGCCGCGGCCAGCACGATCAAGCTGCGGGATGTGAGGCTCGACGTGTCGGGCGGGCTGGCCGGCGCCGATCTGTCGCTCAAAGGCGAAGTCAACGTCGGTACGCAGAAGATCGTGCTCGATACGCGGGCCCACGGTGGCGCCACCGGCGCCGAAAAATGGCGCGTACGGCTCGATTCGCTGCGCCTGTCGGCGCTGGACACCACGAAGCGCCCTGGCACGAAGCCGTGGACGATCCATTTCGACCAACCGCTCACCGCAGACCTGCGGCGGGTCACGGCGTCATCGGGCGGTGGCGCACCGCGCCTCGAGGTCGAGGCAACGGCCGGCAGCGCCACCCTCGGCGGCCCGGTGCCCGGGACAGCCAAGCTGCAGTGGCAACCGATCCGCTTCGTGCAGATCGGCAACGCCGCCGCGGGCCAGCCGGCGTTCCGCCTGCGCACCGAGGGCAAGCTGCTCGGCGTGCCGATGAGTTGGGCCGACGCCTTTGGCGCCGACGCCGCGCAGCTCGCCGGCTACGGCATCAGCGGCGACCTCGTGTTCGACGCCAACTGGGACATCGACATCGGCGACAGCGTGCGCGCCCGCGTCAGCGTGGCGCGTGCCAGCGGCGATCTGCGCCTGCGAACCGGTGGGACCGGCCTGGTCAAGCGCATCCACAGCTATGGCATCGGAACCAAGAGCGAAACCACCATCAAGTACGAAACGCCCAGCGGCGATGGTGCTCAAGCGGCCGAGGTCAGCACGCCCGCCGGCATCCGCAAGGCCGAGCTGGTTGTCGACGCGCAAGGTGACGCGGTGACCGCCAAGCTGGTCTGGGACACCGAGCGAGCAGGCCAGATCCATGCTGAAGTCGGCACCCGGCTGGTGCAACAAGATGGCGGCTGGGCGCTGCCGGCCGACCCGCCGCTCAGCGGCAGGCTCAAGGCCGATCTGCCCAACATCGGCGTCTGGTCGGCCTTTGCGCCACCGGGCTGGCGCGTGCAAGGCACGCTGGCGGCCGATGCCACGCTCAAAGGCACGCTCCATACGCCGCAATACAGCGGCAGCATTCGCGCCGACGATCTGGCCGTCAAGGCCGCAGTCGAAGGCATCGATTTGCGCGATGGCCGGCTGCGCGCCACGCTCGCCGGCAACAAGCTCAGGCTCGACGAATTCGTGCTGCACGGCGGCCCAGCCAACAGCGCACGCATTGGCGGGCGCAGCGGCAACCTGAGCACCGTCGCCAGCGAGGCGGCGCGCGGTGGCGGCGAACTGACGGCGCGCGGCAGCGTCAGCTGGGGAACGGGCAGCGCGGGAACCGCCGGTGCACCACCAATCACCATGGCCGTCGATGTCGACATCCGTCGCATGCGCCTGCTGGTTCGCACAGACCGACAGGCCAGCGTCAGCGGCCAGCTCAAGCTCGGCCTCGACAAGGGCCAGGTCACCGTGCGCGGCAAGCTCACGGTCGACCGCGCCGTCATCATCCTGCCCGACGAAACCGCGCCGTCGCTGGGCACCGATGTCGTCGTGATGTCGAAGGCCAAGGCGCGCGAAGCGGCGAAGGCCGAAGAAGTCAAGCGCGCCCGCGAAGCCAAGGCCAAAAGGGCGGAAGACGCCGCGGCGGCAGGCGGCGGCAATGCCAGCGTCGCCGCCGCCAAGCCGCCGGACGTCTCGGTGCAGGTCGACCTGGGGCAGGATTTCGCGGTGCAGGGCCTGGGCATTACCACTCGCCTCGAAGGGCAGATCACCATCATCAGCAACGCCGCCAGCCGCGGCGAGCCGCGCATCACCGGCGCAATCCGCACCGTGGAAGGCCGCTATCGCGCGTACGGCCAAGCACTCAACATCGAGACCGGCATCATCCGCTTCAACGGCCCGGCAACCAATCCGTCGCTCGACATTCTGGCCGTACGCCCGAACATTGCCGTCACCGCCGGCGTACAGATCACCGGCTCGGCCACGGCGCCACGCGTCAAGCTCTATTCGAATCCGGCGATGTCCGACGCCGAGACCCTTTCCTGGGTCGTGCTTGGCCGTTCCACGGCCAACGGCGGCGCCGAGGCGGCGATCATGCAGCAGGCCGCCCTCGCCTTGCTCAGCGGACTTGGCCCGAGTGGCGGCGGCGGCAACTTCGCCAGCCGCTTCGGGCTCGACGAGATCGGCTTCAAGGGCCCGGGCGAGGGCTCCGATGTGCGCGGCTCGGCCATCACGCTGGGCAAGCGCCTGTCCAAGGATTTCTACGTCACCTACGAGCGCAGCCTGTCGGGCGCGCTTGGCACCTTGAACATCTTCTACGACCTGACCAAACGCCTCACCCTGCGCGCTCAGACCGGCAGCACCAGCGGGCTCGATCTGATCTACACCGTGTCGTTTGATTGAGAAGCGCCGACGCGGTGTTAAGCTGCCGCCCGGTCCGCGTCCCTGTAGTTCAACGGATAGAACAGGGTCCTCCTAAGACTCAGATACAGGTTCGATTCCTGTCGGGGACGCCAAGCGGTGACAGGCCACTTCGGGCAGAACCCACCACTTCGCAATGCAATGTTTCGGAAAGTGCGGGTCCGATAGCACACGTTGAAGCGACACGCCGGCCCCGGCCTGCACCACGGACATGGCCAAAACGGTTATGCAGTGATTCAGCCCAAATTGACCACAATCCCCGACAACTGACTTGCGCGTGGCGACGCCAGATATACCACTGCATCTGCCACTTGGTCTGGGTCGATGGCCGGCAGGAAGACGCCATCCTTCACCAAATCTTCAGTCCTCGTCTCGTCGCCGTAGCGCTGCATCGCGGCGACGCGTAGCATTTTGTCGATACGCTCCGTGCGTGTAGATGGGGGATGCACCCCTACGACCCGCACGCCAAATCGTCTCGATTGCGAGCCCAGTCCTTTAGTGAATGCCGCCAAAGCCGCGTTGCCGGTCGAGCCGCAGATGTAGTCATAGGAGGCTCTTTCTGCTGCCATGCCAATGACATTGACGATCACGCCGCTCCCACGGCTCTTCATAAACGCGTAAGCACAGCGCGAAAGGTTGATGTAGCCAAATACCTTCAACTCCCACGCGTGACGCCAACTCACCTCGTCCAAAGTTTCGATCGTACCAGCCGGAATATCCCCAGCATTATTGACGAGTATGTCTGCCGCTTTGCAAAATTCCGCCGCTCGCTCAACACCCACGGGCCCACGGAGATCGATGCCATGTATATCGACATGAACGTTATGTCTGAGTTGAATACTGGTTTGGGCTGCTTCAAGATTTTCCTGATTGCGAGCTACCAGGATCAAATTACACCCTTCAGCGGCGAACGACTCAGCACACGCTAGTCCAATGCCTTTAGACCCACCTGTTACGAGAACAGTTTTGTCGGCTAGGTGAAGGTCCACAGTGAAATTGCTCTAAAACTGCGAAAAACAGGACGCGCGCGGCTCAGCGCTCGTCAATGAAGCGCTTCGCTTTGGTTTCTGTGCCTGGATCATATATGTCTTCGCGGCGGACATATTCGACGCGCGGCCGCACTTGAATTGCTCGCTGTACGTCGTCTGAAATTTGGGCGGAGAGCATAGCGCGATCAGTGCGTTGTGTCGCTACGCGAACAAGTATTTCATCCATAGAATAGGCATCGTTCAGATCCGTGCGCCTGATCAAAACCTGCAGTTCGTCGACGCCTGGCAAGCCTTGCAGTGAGTCGAGCAGCACGACTGGGTTGATAAGCATGCCCTTGACTTTGACCAAGTCTTTGGTACGCACCACCGGCCCGATGATGCGGTCCCCATTTCGACCGCAGTGTGGACACGGCGAATGCGCTATGGAAACCACGTCACCGACAATAAACCGAATCAGTACCGTACCGCGCCTGTCTAGATGAGTGACAGCCAGCGCTCCACGCTCGCCGTCGGGCAATCGCCTCCCTGTGTCAGGGTCCACAACCTCATGGTACTGAATCTCTGGAGCCGGGTTGTGCCAACCGCCTTCCTCGCAGCATTGAGCGAATCCCCCGAGTTCGGTAGATCCATATCTATCAAACACCGAAGCCGCTTTTGTATTTAGTTCCCGCATGCTGCGCCGGAGCTCCTCTCTCATACCCAAAGAAGACGCCTCCCCGGTGATCGCACACATCCTTACGCTTTCAAAATTTGCACCAATTTCTATCGCTCGCAGCAAAACCCGGCGAACAAAGCTCGGCACGCCCCACAACACCGTCGCTCGATGGCTCTCGATCGCGCGAACGGCTTGTTCCAACGACCGGTGCACACCGAACGGTCCTTGCGTTGCACCTGGCAAGGCCGCGAATATCGAGGCGCCTGCCGCATAGGCATTGGAACCTGCGCGCAAGAATGCGCCCATTGGGGCAGTCGTCAGCGGAAACAGATTGGCAATTACGTCGGCGGCATTCACGCCTGAGATTTCCGCAACGCGGCGCGCTTGAAATAGGTAGGCGTGGAAATCATGCGTGGTGTTATAGACTGGCGTCGGGTCGGAGGTCGTGCCTGTCGTGTAGATGACCTCCCAAAGCACGCGCTCATACAGCGGCAGGTCAGGAAGATCGATCCGGAAGCCTTCCGGATCGCGCATCATTTCTACCTTGGGGGTAAGAGGGAGTAATTCCAATTCGGCTAGCGTCCGAATTTTGGCCGGATCAATGCCCGCAGCCCTCCATTGTTCTCGGTAGTATGGGTGACCTCTGGCGCACAATGAAAGCATAGAGCGCATCTTCTCACTCTGAACCTGTTCGATCACTTCATTGGATTCCCTCAGCAGGTCGATCATTGATGACGACCCATTTCAGGTGTGCGAACCGGTTGCCGCTTGATCAACGCGATCTTGTCATTCTGAAAAACGAGCACATTGTGCTGATTGCGCACTCGGTCGCGGAAAGTAACGACTCCTCTCGAAGTGTCTGTCGAAAGACGTTTGTCAATAACCTCCACATCGGTCGCGATCGTGTCACCCGGCCTGACTGGTGACAAAAACTGCACGTTCTCAATGGCCAAAAGCGCGAGAACGCTCTCCGAAAAAAGCGCGCCAGTCATTGCCGTAGAAAACGACATGATTAAATGGCTTGGGCAAATAATGCTTTTGTAGGGAGACTCATTGCCCACTTCCGCATCGAGGAAGAGCGGCACCTTATAGCGCACCAACTCGCAAAAAGCGAGATGGTCTTCCAACGTGATCAAGCGCGAGGTGGTGGGGTATCGAGTGCCCACCTCGAATTCTTCATAAAAACGACTATGAGTTTCTGCCATTGCCTATTTACCCGGATAGGGGTCATGTCAGCCTTAATGCTACGATCTTCAAGGTCCAATCGACGTTGTCGAATGATCTGCGGCAGCGTGCTCGGCGATCCGCGCACCAAACCTGTCTGCAGTTGATTCGTCAGTTGAATTTCAAATTTCTGACTTTCACCAACTGCGCCCATTTTTTTACCTCATTTGAGACGGCAGAAGCTAACTCTTCTGGTGAGCCGCTGACCGGTTCAACGCCTAGCGCAGCGAGCTTTTTACGCACTTCTGGCAACGTCAGCGCTTTGCTGACTTCGCGGTTCATGATTTCAACAACCTGCGCTGGGAGGTTGGCCGGCCCCAGAAGGGCGAAAAAGGTTCCTCCCTCGACGTCGTATCCCTGTTCCTTGAGGGTCGGCACTTCCGGCAGCAGGGAAAAGCGCTCAGCCGAAGCCACTCCAAGGACACGCATCTTTCCTGCTCGTATATACTGAATTGACGTCCCGTACACATCCATGGACGACTGGATCTCTCCACTTAGCAATGCCGTAATCAAAGGCGCACCCCCTTTATAGGGAACGTGCACAACATCCATGCCAGTGGCATACTTCAGTAATTCATAGGCGAGTTGGTTCGAACTTCCGGCGCCGAAGGATCCAAAATTAAACTTCCCCGGATTTGCCTTTACTAAAGAGACATATTCTGCAAGCGTGTCGGCTTTCACCGATGGGTTGATCAACAGGAAATAAGGCGTTCTCGCCATCAGGATCACCGGGGTGAAATCCGTGATCGGATCGTACGGGAGACTTGTTTGGGTGCTTGAGTTGGTGCCAAAGGTGCTCGCGGTTCCAAGTACGAAAGTGTATCCATCGGGCGCGGCCCTTGCGACAAAGTCGGTGCCGATTGCCCCGGATGCGCCAGCACGAGTCTCAATGACAAACGGTTGGTCGAGTGCCAATCCAACCTTGTCGAACACAATACGCAAAACTGCGTCACCTGAACCCCCGGCCGGGAAGGTATTCACGATGTGAACTGGCCGGTTAGGGTACTTTTGCGCCTGCGCCGGTTCTTGTGCGCCAGCTATGAGCGCCGCTGTCAGCAGAAAAGCGAAATATTTCGCGAGGCGCATGTGCTCGCGTCTTGGTTTGACATCTGTAACCAACATACCGTTCCCCTAATAATTGATGACGCGATTCAAGTTGCTTGAAAGCCTGGTCAGCTCTGGAAGCCGGACCCGTTGATAAGCAGCAGAGTTGTAGAGTAACCGAATCGATAGAGATGCCCGACGTCCCCCTTATGAACGATGACAGGGCCGATTGGCGAACACGCCCGTCTGAGCAGGAGGGGTGGGCTTTCAGCCCGAAACGCATCGGCACGCTGAAGCGCTCGACCTTCTCGCCTGTGCTGCGCCGCAATCGACCGAATCGGATGGTGTCCAACGCGCTGCTTCCAACACTGCAATCGGAACCCAGCCTCACGGCACGATCCCCACATCCTTCATCAGCTTGCCCCACTGCGTGAATTCCTTCTTCACATAGCTGGCGCAACCGTCAGGCGTGGAAGCCTGGAGGTTGGCACCGAGCGAGGAGAAGCGGGCCTTCATTTCGGGCTCGACCAGGATCTTGTTGATCTCGGCATTGAGCCGCGCAACGATCGGCGCCGGTGTCGCGGCTGGAGCGACGAGGGCATACCAGACAACGAACTCGTAGCTCGGATACCCCGACTCGGCGATTGTCGGCACATCGGGCAGATCGGCGAAGCGCGCGCTGCTGGTCACCGCAAGAGGCTTGATCTTGTCGCCCCGGATTTGTACGAGAGAGGTTTGCACCGGATCGAACAGCACCTGGATCTGGCCGCCAACCAGGTCCACCATCGCCAAGGCATTGCCCTTGTACGGGATATGCACCATGTCGACGCCGGTGGTCTGCTTGAACAACTCCGCCGCCAAATGCGCCGAATTGCCCAGACCGGCCGAACCGAAGTTGAGCTTGCCAGGGTTGGCCTTGGCATAGGCGACGAGTTCCTGCACTTTGTTGACCGGCAATGACTTTGCCACGTCGAGGACAAACGGCGTGGTCCCGGCGCAGGAGATGTAGGCGAAATCTTTG
>JBDSYU010000032.1:0-20500 GCA_039925525.1 Variovorax sp. | reverse complement strand
CCATCACGCAGAAGCTGACTCAGGCCTTTTTGAAGCTCGATCCAGCCAGGCCCGGCGACAAGGAAATCCTGGATTTGCAGCGTGCCTCCAAGTTCATCCCGACGCAGGATTCGAACTACGACGGTATCGAGGCGGCGGCCAAATCGGCCGGGCTCATCAAATGAGCGATGGCCCGTTGCCCACGAATGCGTGACGGCCAATTGCCCGCCGTTTTTGTCATGCGCGGAGTGGTCCGCTGGTGAGCCTGGCGCTGCAGGGCGTTGGCCTGGTCCACGCCAACGGACATCGCGCGCTCAAGAGCGTCTCTTTGCAGCTCGGCGTCGGTGAGCGTGCAGCGGTGATCGGCCCCTCGGGCGCCGGCAAGACGACGCTGGTGCGCGTGCTCGGCACGGCGCTGCGGCCCACTGAAGGACGTATCGAGCTGGCCGGCGCGGACCCGTGGCGGCTTTCGGCGAGCGCCTTGCGGCGCCTGCGTGCGCGCGTCGGCGTCATCCATCAGGCGCCGCCGATTCCGCCGCGCCTGCGCGTTGTCACCGCGGTGCTGGCCGGGCGTCTCGGCACCTGGCCGACGTGGAAGGCGCTCGCTTCGCTGATGCTGCCGACCGACGCTGTGGGTGCGCACGCAGCGCTCGCCCGTCTCGATCTCGGCGATCGCGTCTTCGATCGCTGCGACCGACTGTCCGGGGGGCAATTGCAGCGCGTCGGTATTGCGCGGGTGCTGTATCAGCGGCCGCAAATGATGCTCGCCGACGAGCCGGTGTCGGCGCTCGATCCGACGCTGGCCGACCAGGCGATCGAGGCGCTGGTCCAAGCCAGCGAGGCGGGCAAGGTGACGCTCGTCGCCTCGCTGCACGCCGTCGATCTGGCATTGAAATGGTTCCCGCGCCTGATCGGCATGCGCGATGGCGAGGTCTTCTTCGACCGACCGTCGGCCGAGGTGACCAGCGAGATGCTGCATGCGCTCTATGCCGCCGAGGGGCGCAGCCTGCCCTTCCAGGGCATCGATGCAGGCGCCGACGCGGGCTACGGCATCGCCGTTGCGCTCAGCCGGCCGGAATGCCGTTGACGCCATGAGCGCGCCGGGCCGCTCCCAAGCGCTCATCCCGAAGCGCGCAGCGCGGAGGGTCGTCCGGTGAGCGCGCCGGGCCGCTCCCAAGCGCTCATCCCGAAGCGCGCAGCGCGGAGGGTCATCCGGTGAGCGCAATGCCGCTCGCCAGCGGACACAGCGCCGTGGCCTTGCGCGACCCGGCAGCGCGCGGCCGGCTGACGGCGCTCGTTGTCGGCCTCGTCATTCTCTGGCCTTTGCTCTGGTTGGCTGAGTTCCGCCCGTGGCAGCTGTTCGAGAGTGGCAACCTGCAGGTGATGGGCAATTTCCTCGCCGGCTTTCTGCCGCCGGCGACTGCGCCCGACTTTCTTCTTTTGCTCGGCAAGGCAACGCTGGAAACGCTGGCCATCGCCACGGCTGGCATCGCCTTGGCCTTGGTGATCGCGGCGCCGCTGGCCGTGGCCGCGACGCGCGCGCTGGCTGTCGGCCGCATCGGCCCAGGGCCGGGTCGGCGCCGTGGCATGGCGGTGCGCGCTGCGGTGCGCGCGCTGCTAACCTTCCTGCGCGCCATCCCCGAGGTGGTGTGGGCGCTCCTGTTCGTTCGCGCGCTCGGACTCGGGCCCGGCGCCGGCGTGCTGGCGCTGGCCATCACCTATGGCGGCATGCTCGGCAAGGTCTATACCGAGATCCTCGAATCGGGTGACACGCGTCCCGCACGCGCCTTGCTCGAAGCTGGCAGCCCACGGCTGGGCGCGCTCTTCTACGCGCTGATCCCCGGCGCGGCTCAGGAACTTGCGTCCTATACCGTCTATCGCTGGGAGTGCGCGGTACGGGCCTCGGTGGTCATGGGCTTCGTCGGCGCCGGCGGCCTCGGCCAATTGATGGATCAGTCGATGAAGATGCTCAATGGCGGTGAGGCCAGCACCATCCTCCTGACTTTTCTGCTGCTGGTCGTCGTTGCCGATCTGCTGAGCGTCGTCATCCGCAAGGTCCTGGCGTGAGTACGGCCAACGTGACGCGTGAAGCTGCGCTCGCGCATCGCCCGAACTACGCCGGTTTCGCGCTGGCCTTGGCGCTGGTGGCGGCGGTCGTCGCGAGCTTTGGCTATCTGGCCGTCGACTATGCGCAACTCTTCAGCGCTAGGTCGCTGGCCTTGATGGCCAAGTTCATCGCCGAGTTTTTCCCACCCGATCTGTCGCCGAGCTTTGTCGCCAAGGCAGCCTGGGGCACGCTGCAAACCTTTGCCGTGGCTGCCATCGGCACCCTGCTCGCGGTGCTGGGCGGCGCGGCGCTGGCGTTGCCGGCGGCCGGGCGCTTCGGACTCGTGGCACGGCTGGTCGCCCGCTTTCTGCTCAACTTTTTGCGCAGCGTGCCCGAACTGGTTTGGGCCGCGCTGATGGTCATCGCCGCCGGGCTCGGGCCGTTCGCCGGCACGCTCGCATTGGCCTTGCACACGACCGGCGTGCTCGGGCGCCTGTACGCCGAAAGCCTGGAGAACGTGCCGCCGCTGCCCGAGCGCGCTCTGCGCGAAGCCGGCGCCTCGGCCATCGCGTCGTTTGCCTATGCGACGCTGCCGCTGGTCATGACCCAGGGCATCGCCTACGCGCTGTATCGGCTCGAGATGAACGTGCGCATGGCCGCCGTGCTCGGCTTCGTCGGCGCCGGCGGACTCGGCCAGCTCCTGTACTTTCATTTGTCGATCTTCCAGCAGGCTCAGGCGGCGACCCTGCTGATCGCCATGTTTGCGCTCGTCTTCGCCGTCGACTCGTTCAGCGCCTGGCTGCGCGGCCGCCTGTTGCCGGCGCAGGCATGAGTCTTACTTGGCGTCAGGACTGCAGCCGAGCTCGCGCGTAAGCTTGGTGAAGGGCTTGAAATTCGCTAATCAAGGAGAGCATCCAATGCCAGCGACCTCGCTTCCCGGCCTCGACTTCGAACTCGGCGACACCATCGAAGCGCTGCGTAGCGCCGTGCAGGATTTTTGCGCGGACGAGATCGCACCGCGTGCCACGGCGATCGACGCCGACAACTTGTTTCCGCAAGACCTGTGGAAGAAGCTCGGCGATCTCGGCCTGCACGGCATGACCGTCAAGGAGGAATATGGCGGCACCGAACTCGGCTATCTGGCGCACATGGTGGCCATGGAAGAAGTGTCTCGCGCCTCGGCCTCGGTCGGCCTTTCGTATGGTGCGCATTCCAATCTGTGCGTGAACCAGATCCATCGCAACGGGAGTGAAGCGCAAAAGCAGCAATATCTGCCCAAACTCGTCAGCGGCGAGCATGTCGGCGCGCTGGCGATGAGCGAGCCGAACGCTGGCTCCGACGTGGTCAGCATGAAGCTCAGGGCCGAGAAGAAGGGCGATCGTTATTTGCTCAACGGTTCGAAGATGTGGATCACCAACGGCGGCGATGCCGATACGTTGGTCATCTACGCCAAGACCGAGCCAGATGACTGGAGCCCCCACGCTTCGCTGCCCCCCGAGGGGGCTGCCCCGCCTTCGGGCGGCCGGGCGGCTGGGCGGGCCGCGCGCGGCATGACCGCATTCATCATCGAAAAAAGCTTCAAGGGCTTTTCCGCCGGGACCAAGCTCGACAAGCTCGGCATGCGCGGCTCCAACACTTATCCGCTTTACTTCGATGACTGCGAGGTGCCCGAAGAGAACGTGCTCGGCGGCGAAGGCAATGGCGCCAAGGTGCTGATGAGCGGGCTCGATTACGAACGCGCCGTGCTCTCGGGCGGGCCGCTTGGCATCATGGCGGCGTGCATGGATGCGGTGCTGCCCTTCGTGCACGAGCGCCAGCAGTTCGGCCAGCCCATCGGCGAGTTCCAGTTGATGCAGGGCAAGATCGCCGACATGTACAGCACCTGGCAGGCGACACGCGCTTATGTCTACGCCGTCGGCAAGGCCTGCGACCGGGCCGAGCACGCGCGCAGTTTTCGCAAGGACGCGGCCGGCGCGATTCTGTATGCAGCCGAGAAGGCGACCTGGATGGCCGGCGAAGCCATTCAGGCCTTGGGCGGCGTTGGCTATACGAAGGATTTTCCCGTCGAGCGCCTGTGGCGCGACGCCAAGCTCTACGAGATCGGCGCCGGCACCAGCGAGATCCGGCGCATGTTGATCGGGCGTGAGTTGTTTGCGCAGACGGCGTGATGCATTGGCGATCCGCCTCAGCAGCAATTGCAAGTCGCTGTAAGGGGCGACATCGCGTTCCTTATACAGTGATGCAGCTAAACACATTTATGGGCCTTTTGCGATGCGAACGACACTCGATTTACCAGACGACATTCTTCGGCGCGCGAAGATTGAGGCCGTAGGACGCGGCTCTACGTTGCGGCAATTGGTGATCGATGCGCTGCAACGCGAAATGGGGGGCGCTGAAAACCCGCGCAAGCGGCTGACGCAGCCGCCGATCAAGCTGGCGCCGGACGCGCCGTTGCGCCGACTGAGTCCTGAGGCCGTCAAGCGGCTCGACATGAAAGCCGTTCAGCAAGCCGACGAGGCCAAAGCGCGTGCGCTGTATCGCTGACGCCAATGTGCTGCTGCCATTGCTGACGGAAGGGCACGCACACCAGACCCCTGCGACGGATTGGTGGGTGACGTGTGACGATGGCAATGTCGCTCTGACCCTGCTGGTGCGGATGGCGCTGCTCAGGCTGCTGAGCAACAGCCGGGTCATGGGCTCGGGCACGCTGCGGCCGACTCAGGCTTGGGGAGCAGTACAACGTCTGGTAGACGATCCGCGCGTGTCAGTCATAGATCAGGTGCCGAGTTCGCATGCCACGCCGTGGCTCGGCAACGTGACCCGCCGCGAACCGACGCCCAATCTGTGGAGGGACGCCTGGCTGGCTGCCTTGGCTCAGGCGAACGACTGCGAAATGGTCACCTTCGATCGTGGTTTTCGCTCTTTCCCGAAGTTGAAGCTGCGCTTGCTCGAGCCTGCGAGGTAGGGTGGTCCTGCGGGCGCATTTCCGGGCGAGCACACCTCGTGCCCGACTTGATTGCGGAGAAGGCGCAAGACGCGGAAAGCCCGAGGTCGTTGCGCTTCAACGCCCCGGCAGCGGCAACGCGGTCTTGTAGCGCACCTGCTTGAGCGCAAAGCTCGAGCGGATCTTCTCGATGCCGGCGATCGGCGTGAGCTGCTCGAGGATGAATTTTTCGAGCGCCGCGATGTCGACCACGGCGACGCGGATCAGGTAGTCGCTGTCGCCGGTCATGAGGTAGCACTCCATCACCTCGTCGTGCTCGGCAATGCGTTGCTCGAACTCGGCCAGTGCGGCCTTGCTCTGCGTCTTCAGGCTGATCGAGATAAAAACGTTCAGGCCGAGCCCGAGCGCCGCTGCATTGGCGATGGCGACATAGCGATCGATCACGCCATTGCTTTCCAGGGCCCGCACGCGCGCCAAGCATGGCGAGGGTGACAGGTGCACGCGTCGCGCCAGTTCGACGTTGGACAACGCGCCGTCGCGCTGCAGTTCGCCCAGGATGCGCAGGTCGAGCGCGTCGAGTTTCATGAAATGCTGTGGATTGTTTGTTTGGCCGCACCGAATGCTTGGTTTCTGCGGCGAGCCGGCGCATGCGGCAGCAAATTTTATCGCCGCACGCCTAAAGTGCTGTTATGAACGCCTTTTCCTCCCCCCAGCTTCGTGCCATGGCGGATGCGCCTGTCGATCCTGCCGAAACGCCCGATCCCGATCCGCAAGAAACGCGCGAATGGCGCGATGCCTTTGCCGCATTGATCGACGCCCAGGGACCGGTGCGCGCCCGGCAGATGCTCGATGAGTTGGCACGGCTGGCGCGCCAGCAACGCATCGGCTGGTCGCCCGAGCTGTGCACGCCCTATGTCAACAGCATCGCCGTCGATGACCAACCGGCATTCCCGGGCGACTTGGCGATCGAGGAAAGGCTCGCTTCACTGATGCGCTGGAACGCGCTGGCGATGGTGGTGCGCGCCAATCATTCGTATGGCGAACTCGGAGGCCATGTCGCCAGTTACGCCAGCGCTGCGGACCTGTTCGAGGTCGGCTTCAATCATTTTTTTCACGCGGGGGACGAGGCGCGACGGGCCGCCCCAAACAACGAACTCCACCTTTCAAAGAGCAGCGCGCCACCCGAATTGGGCGAGCGTGAGGGGCAACCTCATAGGGGCGACCTGGTGTTTTTCCAGCCGCACAGCGCACCTGGCGTCTACGCACGCGCCTACTTGGAAGGGCGCCTCAGCGAAGAAGACCTGCGCCATTACCGCCAGGAACTGACGGCGCCGGCGTTTAGCGAGGGCAAGGGTGCGCGTGGTCTTTGCAGTTATCCCCATCCCTATCTGATGCCGGATTTTTGGCAGTTTCCGACCGGCTCGATGGGCATCGGGCCGATCAGTTCGATCTACCACGCGCGCTTCATGCGCTATCTCACGCACCGCAACCTGCTCGATTGCAGCGGGCGCACGGGCAATGGCATGCACGTCGGCGAGCGTCGTGTGTGGGGCGTGTTCGGCGACGGCGAGATGGACGAACCCGAATCGATGAGCGCTCTGACGCTGGCGGCGCGCGAGCGGCTCGACAACCTGGTGTGGGTCGTCAACTGCAACCTGCAGCGGCTCGACGGACCAGTGCGCGGCAACGGTCGCATCATCGACGAACTCGAAAAGCTCTTTGCCGGCGCCGGCTGGAATGTCATCAAGCTGGTCTGGGGTAGCGACTGGGACGGTCTCTTTGCGCGAGACACCACAGGTGCCTTGGCACGAGCTTTCGCCAACACCGTGGACGGCCAGATGCAGACCTTTGCCGCGAAGGACGGCCGCTTCAACCGCGACACCTTCTTCGGCCAGAACGAAGAATTGAAGCGCCTGGCCCAAGGCATGACCGACGAGCAGATCGACCGCTTGAAGCGCGGCGGCCACGACCTGGTGAAGATTCATGCCGCCTACGCCGCCGCGGCCGCGCATCGGGGCCAGCCGACCGTGATCCTGGCCCACACCAAGAAGGGTTACGGCATGGGCAGCGCCGGGCAGGGCCGCATGACGACGCACTCGCACAAGAAGTTCGAGAGTGCCGATCTCATCGGTTTTCGCAACCGCTTCAACCTGCCGTTGTCGGACGAACAGGCCACCTCGCTGGCCTTCTACAAGCCGGCCGAAGACAGCCCGGAGATGCAGTATCTAAGGTCGCATCGCGCGGCGCTCGGCGGCTCGATGCCTCGGCGCGAGACCGCTTGCGAAGTGGTGCTCAAACCGGAACTGGCAGGCTATGCGCAGTTTGCCGTCGCCGCCGACGGCAAGTCGATGAGCACGACCATGGCCTTCGTGCGTCTGCTTGGCAACCTGATGAAGGACAAGACGCTCGGTCCGCGCATCGTGCCGATCGTCGCCGACGAGGCGCGCACCTTCGGCATGGCCAACCTGTTCAAGCAGGTCGGCATCTACTCGAGCGTGGGGCAACGCTACGCGCCGGAAGACATCGACACCATCCTGTCATACCGCGAAGCCACCGACGGCCAGATCCTCGAAGAAGGCATCAGCGAGGCTGGCGCCATCGCCAGTTGGACGGCCGCCGCCACCAGCTACAGCGTGCACGGCTTGGCCATGCTGCCCTTCTACATCTACTATTCGATGTTCGGTTTCCAGCGTGTCGGCGATCAAATCTGGGCTGCCGCCGACCAGCGTGCGCGCGGCTTTCTGCTCGGCGCCACGGCCGGGCGCACGACGCTCAGCGGCGAAGGCCTGCAGCACCAGGATGGCAGCAGCCACCTGGTTGCCGCGACGATCCCCAACTGCAAGGCCTACGACCCGGCCTTTGCCGGCGAGATGGCCGTGATCGTCGACGCCGGCATTCGCGAAATGATGGTGGAGCAGCAGGACGTCTTCTATTACGTCACGCTGATGAACGAGAACTACGCGCAGCCGACGTTGCCGGCCGAGGTGCATGGCGAGGTGCTCAAGGGTTGCTATCGATTCGGCCACTTCCCGGCCAAAGCGAACGCTGGCGAAGCGCCGGCCAGCGCAGCGCAGGTCACGCTGCTAGGCTCAGGCGCCATCCTTACGGAGGTGATCAAGGCGGCTCGGCAACTCGCCGATGCAGGCATCGAAGTCGAGGTGTTCAGCGTCACCAGTTGGAGCGAGCTGGCCCGTGACGGCGCGGCGTGCGAGGCGGCTGCCCTGCTCGGCGAAAGGGATGCGGGAGGCGAGCGCCCTTTCATCCTGAGCCAGCTCGAGGCCACGAAAGGCCCGATCATCGCCGCCACCGACTACGTGCGCGCCGTGCCTGACAGCGTGCGCGCTTATCTGCCCGCAGGCCGCCGCTACATCACGCTCGGTACCGACGGCTTCGGCCGCAGCGACACGCGCGCGGCGTTGCGAGAATTCTTCGGGGTGGACGCGGCACACATCGTGAGAGTGACGCGGGCGGCGCTGGTTTAGCGATACATTGAAGTCCAGGCATACCTCTTCCTTGCGAATGCTGAGATTGCGGCAGGGCCTGCTGAAGCAGAATGCGTCATGCACTTCACCATCGTCGGCGAAATCGCGCAGGTGGAGACTTTCGCAACAGGCTCAGGCATTCGGGAAGTCGCGCGATTGAGGAGGCTGTATGGACATGGACGATGGCGAAAGCGCAAAGGGATAGCAAGCGTCAGACTCGATGACGGAACAACCTGCCTTGCTGAGGTTCACTGGTACGAAGCCACCGGTATTGGAAAGAAGGAATTCAAGATCAAGTACTTCTTGTGAGAACGAAATGACAGCATCTACAGCACCTTCTCCCAGACTTGTCGTCTGCGTCAACAACACGGGGTACGAGGCGTCCCTTGAGCGTCGCAAGTTGTATAGCGCCATAAGCGACACGCAAGCCAAGAACCACCAGCTCATCCGCGTCATAGACGAATCCGGCGATGATTACCTCTACCCGGAGTCATACTTCGTCGCGGTTACTTTGCCACCGGCAACGTGGGAGGCCGTGCTGGCCGCGGCATGACCTTTGGATGAATGACGCTACTCGCCTTTCAATCCGGCCTTCCTGACGATCTCCGCATAGCGCGCACGGCTCGAACTCAATCGGCCTTCGAGTTCGGCGCCGCCCAGCTTGGAGGGCACCACGTCGATGGCGCGCATGCGCTCCTGAAAGTCCGGTTGGGCCGCTGCTTCGACGATGGCTGCGTGCAACGCCTCGACCACAGGCTCGGGCGTCTTCGCCGGCACCATGGCGACAAAGAGGAACTCCAGATCCAGGCCGGGCACCCCGAGCTCGGCCGCAGTCGGCACGTCAGGCAGCAGGCTCGAGCGGCTGCCACCGGCAGCTGCCAGCGCCTTGATGGTACCGGCCTTCACATGCGGCAGTACGCCGCCGCTTCCGAGCACGCCAGCCTGAACCTCTCCCGAAAGCAGTGCCAGCACGGCCGGTGCGTTGCCGCGGTAATGGATCGGGTTGACCTTCATGCCCGATGCTTCGGCCAGCATCAGCGCCGCGAAATGCCCGGGACTGCCGTTGCCTGCGGTTGAAAAGGTCAGCGTTTCGTTGCGGCCTTTGGCAATGAGCTCCTGCAAGGTGTTGACGCCAAGCGATGGGTGGACGGCGACGATGCTGCCAGTGGCACCCATCACGGCCACGGGCTTCAATGTATCGGCCTTGACGCTGGTCTGCGGATAGAGCGCCGGCGTCATGGTGAACGGCGTGTCCAGACTCATGAGAATGGTGTAGCCGTCGGGCTCGGCCCGCGCCACCTGCGAGGCGCCGATGTTGCCCGAGGCGCCCGTGACGTTGTCGACGACGAACGGCTGCTTGAGTGTGGTCGCCAACCGCGCTGCCACGAGGCGGGCGATGATGTCGAGGGGGCCACCCGGCGGAAAATTGACGACGATCCTCACGGCTTTGTCGGGGTATCCCGCGGCGTGCAACGGGACCTGCGAGAGGCCGGCGACGAAAAGGCCGGCGGCAAGCGCGCGTTGCAGAACCTTGCGGCGGACAGTCGATGGCGCGTACAGCGCGCGGGTTGGCGTATGCATCAGTGGGTCTCCTTCTTCAGACGGTGGGGTCAGGCCAGCGCCGTGGGATGCGGGCTGGTGTCGGTGTAACGGATCATCGCCAGCGCCAGTCGATGCAGCAAGTTTTGACGCAATTCGGTGCTGGTGCTTCCGTTCCAGAGGTTGCGACTCTCTCCCGGGTCGCTGTCGATGTCATACAACTCGCCCCAGTCTTCGCCCTCGTAGATGCTCAGTCGGTAACGCTTGGTCTGCAGCGTGCGCATCCGCGTTCTGGCGGCAAAGCCGAACATGGTGCGCTGGCCTTCCTCTTCGATCAACAATTCTTCGCGCCCGAGCGACTCGTCGGTCTCGATCGCCCGCAGCAGCGAGACGCCCTGGATGCCGTTGTAAGGCAGACAACCGGCGCGGGCCAGGATCGTCGGTGCAATGTCGATGGTCGAGCACAACTGGCTTGTTTCGCGGATGCCGGAGGGCGTCGAATCACGCCATATGAGCGGCACGCGAATCAATCCCTGGTAGTGCAACGGCCCCTTCCACAAAAGCTGATGGTCGCCGAAGTAGTCGCCATGGTCGCTGGTGAAAAGCACCACCGTGTTTTGGTCGAGCCGGAGCTCGGTCAGGCGCGCCAGCACCTTGCCGATGGTTTCGTCGATGTGCGCGATCGACCCGTAATTCAACGCCAGCGCCTCGCGCACCTCGCGCTCGTCGGCGGCAAACATGGCTGGCGTGTTCTTTTTGGCACGGCCGGCATCGCGCTCGGCATGCATCCAGGCGCGGTGCGGCGCAGGGCCGCTCACCAGCGCATGGAAGCTGCTTGGCAAGGTCATGTCCTCGGGCCGATACATGTCCCAGAAGCGGCCCGGTGGCGTGAACGGGTGGTGCGGGTCGGGGAACGAACACTGAATGAAGAAAGGCTGGTCGGCCTTTGCAAACTGTTCAAGCAGCTGGTTGGACTGCGCGCCGACATACGAGGTGGTGCTGAGTTCTTCTGGCACGCGCGTACGCCAGGCCTGTTGGTGCGTGGCCAGGGCGAATTCGGGTGTGGGAATGGCGTGTTTGGGTCCCGTCAGTGCCGCGACGTCAGGGTGCTCGCGCTGCAACCAGCGCCGGTAATCTCCACCAGCGGTGTCGCCGTGATTGATCACCAGACGCACAGCGTCGAAGCCGTAGTAGGGCGTTTGCATGGCGAAGTCGTCATTGGCGTTCCAGGCAGGTTCCCACTCCTGATCGAAGCGCCCGCTCTCGGGCCGCCGCGCTTCGCCTGCGGTCGGCGGTGCCGAAGGCGGCGGCCACATCGGTTTATTGCCACTGATGTTTTGCAAGTGCCCTTTACCGACCAGCGCTGTGGCGTAGCCGGTCTCGCGCAGACGCTCGACAAAGGTGACCTCGGCGAACGATAGCGGAATGCCGTTGTGCCGAGCCCCATGCACCGACGGCAGGCGCCCGGTCATCAGCGACGCCCGATTGGGCATGCAGATGGGCGAGGCGACATAGCAGCGCCGGGCCAAAAAACCCTCGCGTGCCAGCGCATCGAGATGGGGTGTGCGCACGACGCGATTGCCATAGGCGCCGAGATGATCGGCGCGCTGTTGATCAGTGATAAACAGCAGGAAGTTGGGGCGCTGCGCGCTGCTTGGCTTCATGCGGAAGTTTAGAGCCTGTTGGCGAATGAATCAGGCGCCGAGCGACTGTGCCGTGAGGTGCTGCATGCGAAGGCGGCGAGCGCACATCCGCGCCGCTCCGGTAGCCTAACCCGCAAAAAATACAGTTAATACGGCATCGATCTGTATTATGTATATGCGACACCTGCATGCCGTGTGGCGTGCTGCGCTGTCCGTCCTCGTCCGACCGGCCCCGTCCGGCCATCCACTTGATAGGAAGCTGACATGTCAAAAAGATTACTGGCTATCGGGTTGAGCGTATTGGCGCTTGCTGTTTTCCAGCCGCATCGGGCCATGGCGCAAAAACGAGGCGGCGAGGCGGTGCTCGCACAACAGGCCCAGCCGCCCAGCCTCGACCCGGCGACGACCTCCTCCGAAGCCACGCGCAATTTCGCCTCCCATGTGTTCGAGGGCCTGTACACCCGCGATGAGCAGGCGGGCCTGATTGCCCAACTGGCAGAAGGCAACAAGGTGGCCGACGACGGGCTCAGTGTCACGATCACGCTACGCAAAGGTGTCAAGTTCCACAACGGCAAGGAGATGGATTCGGAAGACGTGCGCGCATCACTGCTGCGCTACGCCAAAGTTGGGGCAAGCGCCAAGATCATGGAGGCCGTGACCGACGTGCAGGCGGTGGACCGCTACACCGTCAAAGTCGTGCTCAGCCGACCGGTGCCAATCTTCATCGAACAGTTGGCCACGCCGCGTGGTCCGGTGGTCGTCATTCCCGCCGAAGAAGCGGCAAAGCCGGCGAACCAGCCCGCAGTCATCGGCACCGGCCCGTATAAATTCGTCAGCTACGTGCCCGACAAGGAGCTCGTGCTCGAACGCTTTGCCGATTACGTGCCCGATACCCGCTACGACGGCCCGCGCGGCTTCGGTGGCAAACGCACGGCTTATCTGGACAAGATCCGCATCCGCTTCGTGCCCGAAGCGGGCGCCCGCACCGCCGGCCTCGAAACCGGCGAGTTCCAGGCGGTGGACAGCGTCCCGGCGCCCAGCGCCGCGCGTCTGAAGGACAACAAGGAGATCACCATCTACAAGGTCATGCCGTGGGCCATGCAGACCTTCTTCTTCAACGCCATGTTGCCGCCCACCGACAACCAGAAGTTTCGCCAGGCCATCCAGACCGGGCTGGGTGACGAGGAGATCATGGCCATTGCCTCGGACGGCCTGTACCGCATGGGCTGGGGCTGGCAATACCCGGAGGGCGAGTACTACGCCGGGGATGCCGGCAAGGCGATGTACAACCAGCACGACACGGCCAAGGCCAAGAAGCTGCTGCAGGAGTCGGGTTACGCGGGCCAGGAAATGATCATGCTGACCGACAACGCCTTCAAAGGCAATCAGGAAGCCACGGTCGTCGCTGCCGAGCAGTTGCGCGCACTGGGCATCAAGATCGCCATCAAGACACTCGACTGGCCCAGCACCGTGAAGACCCGCCGCGGCGACACCGGCTGGAACATGGTGCCGATTGCCGTGGGCACCGAGCCCTGGGAAGGTCCCTACGGGATCGCCGTGTTGCTCGCCGAGCCAACCATTCACAAGGCAAAGGATCCGCAGCTCGGTCAGCTTTACAACGCCCTCATCTCTGGTCCCACCGTCGAGGCGCGCAAGAAGGTGTTCGCGCAATTCCAGCAGGAGGCCTATGAGAAGGTCTATGCCATCAAGCTCGGCGACGTGGGCCAATACATGGCGGTGCGTTCGAACCTCAAGGGTTTCAAGCCCTATCGCATGCCGCGGATGTGGGACGTCTGGTACGAATGAGCGGTGGTGTGAGCGCAAGGTCGACCGGCGGCTGCGTTGCTGAGGTTCGTTCTGTTTCGACTGCTGACGGCGGTGCCGCTGTTGCTGGCGGTGTCGCTGGTCGCCTTCACGATGCTGCGACTGGTACCAGGGGACGTCGCCATCGAGTTGGCCGGCCCGTTGGCGACGCCCGAAGAGCTCGACCGCATCCAGCGCCAGCTCGGGCTGGACCGTCCCTTCTTCGAACAGATGGTCACTTGGTACAGGGCGCTCGCGCATGGGGATCTCGGCCAGTCGTTCCTGCTCAAGCGCGGGGTCACCGAAGCCATCATCGAACGGCTGCCCGTGACGCTCTCGCTGACCGGCCTGTCCCTGTTGTTCTCGGTGATTCTGGGTGTGACGCTCGGCACGGTGGCCGCGATGAAACACAACACCCGAGCCGACCAGTTCCTCATGACCGGCGCGTTGTTGGGCCTGTCTTTCGCCGACTTCTGGCTCGGTCTGGCGCTGATCTACGCGTTGTCGGTGGCGATGGGCTGGTTCCCTTCGGGCGGCTACGTGCCGTTTGCCCAGAGCCCGGCTGCCTGGCTCTGGCATCTGACGCTTCCGGCCATGACGCTGGCGCTGACTCAGATGGGTTTTCTCGCGCGCATGACGCGCTCCAGCATGCTCGAAGTGCTGCGCCAGGATTTCATCCGCACGGCACGCGCCAAGGGGGTTCCGGAACGGCTCGTGATCATGAAGCATGCCCTTGCCAACGCGATGATTCCGGTCGTCACGGTGATCGGCCTGACCACCGGCATCCTGCTCAGTGGTGCGGTGGTCATCGAACAGGTGTTTTCGCTACCGGGCGTAGGACGCTTGATCGTCGGCTCCATCGTGCGGCGCGATTATCCCGTCGTGCAAGGGGCGCTGCTGTTCACCGCGTCCATCTTCCTGTGCGTCAATGTTCTGGTCGATGTGCTCTACGCGGCGCTGGATCCGCGCGTGCGTCATGCCGATTGAGTTGCCGGCTACTGTGCCGCCAACACCGACGCCACCACCGATGCCGGCTGGAAGTCCGGCAGCGCCCATCGGCAAGCGCCGCGTCACGCGCATCCTGCGGCGCCTGTGGGCCAATCGCCTGTTCGCCATTGGCGCCGTGTTGTTCGGTGCCGTGCTGCTGATGGCGCTGGGCGCCGACATCCTGTCCCCCTACAACCCGACACAGAATGACTTTCGCCAGCGGCTGGCGGCCCCGAGCTGGAGCCACCTGCTGGGCACCGACAACTACGGGCGAGACGTACTGAGCCGCATCCTGCATGGCGCACGGGTGTCGCTGCGCATCGGCGCGGCGGTGACGATCGCCACCACCTTTTTCGGCATCATCATCGGGGCGCTGGCCGGGTATGTGCGGCGCCTCGACGATCTGCTCATGCGCGTGATGGACGGGTTGATGGCCTTCCCCGGCCTGCTGCTGGCCATCGCGCTGGCCGCTGTGTTGGGCGCGTCGGAGACCAACGCGATCATTGCACTCACCGTTGCCTACACCCCGCGCGCGGCACGGGTGGTGCGCGCCGCGGTGATTTCGGTGCGGGTCATGGAGTTCGTCGAGGCGGCGCACGCCATCGGGGCCGGGCACCTGCGCATCCTGCTGCGCCATATCCTGGCCAACAGCACGGCGCCGCTGCTGGTGCAGTTCACCTATGTGTTCGGCTTGAGCATTCTGGCCGAGGCGGTCCTGAGCTTCATCGGCGTCGGCCCGCCGCCGCCCATCGCCACCTGGGGCAGCATCATCGCGGGCGGCCGGAGCTATTTCGTCGAAGCGCCGTGGATCTCGTTTTATCCGGGTATCGCCATCGCCCTGGCGGTGTTGGGGCTGAACCTGCTCGGTGACGGCTTGCGCGACGTGCTGGATCCACGCCTGAAAGTCGAGGCGCGGTGAGCGCCACCGCAAAAACGATCCTGTCCGTGCGCGGCCTGCAAACCATGCTGGGCCCTGTCGGTGCGCAGACAGCCGTGATCGACGATGTCCGTTTCGATCTGGCCGAAGGCGAGGTGCTGGGCATTGTTGGCGAATCCGGCAGCGGCAAGAGCATCACGGCACTGTCGATCATGGGCTTGCTCATGCCGCCGGGCAAGGTTACAGCGGGCGCCGTGCTGTTCGATGGCGAAGACCTGCTGCGCAAAACGCCGGCTGAACTCAGTCGTCTGCGCGGCAACCAGCTCGCGATGATCTTTCAAGAGCCGATGAGTGCCCTGAACCCGCTGTTCACGGTGGGTGACCAGATTGGGGAATCGCTGCGCATCCATCAAGGCCAGAATCGGCGGCAAGCGCGCGCTGCAGCCATCGCATTGTTGGGTCGCGTTGAAATTTCGCAGGCGGCGCGGCGTGTCGACGACTATCCCCATCAGTTGTCCGGTGGCATGCGCCAGCGCGTCATGATCGCCATGGCGCTGGCGTGCAACCCCCGCGTGCTGATCGCCGATGAGCCCACCACGGCGCTCGACGTGACGGTGCAAGCCCAGATATTCGATCTGCTGCGGACACTCCGGCGCGAGATGAATCTGGCGATCATCCTGATCACGCACGATTTCGGAGTCATCGCGCAGTTCGCCGACCGCGCCCTGGTGATGTACGCAGGGCGCATCGTCGAGAGCGCCACGGTGCGGACCCTGTTCCGCGCGCCGCGCCACCCCTATACCCGTGCGCTGATGGAATTGATCCCGCGCCATGACCGATCGGCACGCCGCCCCCAGCCGATTCCCGGCTCGGTGCCGCAGCTCTCGGAGATGCCGCCGGGCTGCCGCTTTGCGCCGCGCTGCGTCTACGCAGAGCCCGCCTGCAGCGACAGCGAACCACCACTGGAAACGTTGGCATCTGGCTCCGAGGTCGCCTGCTGGCGCCATGAAGACGTGGTGGCGTCTGTGGCTGCAGCGAGTCCGGCAAGTCAGGTGCGTTTGGTATGAGCGCACCGGGCCGGTCGCAAGCGCTCAACTCAAAGCGCGCAGTGCGGAGAGTCGTCCAATGAGCGCACCTGCAGCGCATGCGTCACGCGACCCAACCCGCGCGAGAGACAGCGCAGTACCGCTGATCGAGGTCATTGGCCTGACCAAACACTTTGCGTTGCGGCGCAAGCCGCTGCAGTGGGGTGCCCGCCGGGTGGTACGCGCCGTAGACGGCGTGGATTTCCACCTCGCGCAGGGCGAAACACTGGGCCTGGTCGGTGAATCCGGCTGCGGCAAATCCACCACCGGGCGCTTGCTGCTGCGTCTGATCGAACCCAGCGCGGGCAGTCTGCGTTATCGCGGCGTCGACCTGCTGACGGTCTCCAAGCGCGAAATGCGCGCGCTGCGGCGCGATCTGCAGATCATTTTTCAGGACCCCTTCGGTTCGCTCGACCCCCGCATGACGGTGGCCGACATCGTGGCCGAGCCGCTGGTCGTGCATGGCGAAGCGCGTCATACGCACGTCGGTCGTGTGCACCGCCTGCTCGATCTGGTTGGGCTGGCACGCGCACACGCGGGGCGCTACCCGCATGAGTTCTCCGGCGGCCAGCGCCAACGGATCGGCATCGCGCGCGCGCTGGCGCTGAATCCGCGATTCGTCGTCTGTGACGAGGCGGTATCGGCCCTGGACGTATCGGTGCAGGCACAGATCATCAACTTGCTGTGCACGCTGCAGGAGGAGCTTGACCTCACCTACCTGTTCATCTCTCACAACCTGGCCGTGGTGCGCAGTATTGCCACTCGCGTCGCCGTGATGTACCTCGGGCGCCTGGTCGAGATCGGCGAGACCGATCGGCTGTTTTCGGCGCCGCAGCACCCCTATACCCAGGCCCTCCTGTCTTCGATTCCAGTGGCCGATCCTGATCGCCCGCCGGTTCGCGTCCACCTCACGGGCGATGTGCCGAGCCCGATCGACCCACCGTCCGGATGCCACTTCCGCACGCGGTGCCCCAGAGCGAAAGCGTTGTGCAGCGCCGTCTCGCCTGCTGCCCGGCCAGTCGGTGAAGGTGCGCATGTCGTGGTCTGCCACTTTCCGGGGCCTGTGCCACCCGACACCGCCTGATGCCGTCGCCCTCGTACACCCTCCTGTTCAATCAACCCACACTCCAAGGACACTTCGAATGGCGCTGCCCAAGAAACCGAACATCCTGTTCCTCATGTCGGATCAGCACACCCAGAAGATCACCGGGTGCTACGGCGATCCGCTGGTGCGCACGCCGCACCTGGACGCCCTGGCGCAGCGCGGTGTGGCCTTCGACAACGCCTATTGCCCGTCGCCGATCTGCACACCGTCGCGCATGTCGCTCTTGACCGGTCGCTGGCCCGTGACGCAGGCCTGCTGGACCAACTCCGACATGCTCGCATCCGACATTCCGACCTATCTGCATGGTTTGGGCGCAGGCGGTTACCGGCCGGCCTTGATCGGGCGCCTGCACTCGGTGGGCCCCGACCAGCTGCACGGCTACGCAGAGCGCGAGGTCGGTGATCACAGCAGCAACTGGATCGGTGGCCGTCCCCACGAGATGGGCGTGCTCGACCGCACCAATGATCCGTTTCGCGTCAGCCTGCAACGCTCTGGTGCAGGCCAGTCGGCCTATGAGCTGCATGACGAAGACGTGGCCGACGCCGCCTGTGCCTGGCTCGACCGCCATGCCGCACGGCGCGCCGCCGGAGACGACCAGCCCTTTGCCCTCGGTGTGGGGCTGATGCTGCCGCACCAACCGTATGTGGCGCGCGCAGCGGACTTCGCGCCCTACGCCGACAGCATCGGGCTGCCGACCATCGGCAAACCAGACGAAGCCGGTGACCACCCCTACCTCGTCAAGTGGCGCGAGGTCACCGGCACCGCCGACATCTCCGACGCCGAAACTCTGCGCGCGCGGGCCGCTTACTACGGCTTGGTCACGCGGCTGGATGCGCTGATCGGCCAGGTGATGGATCGGCTCGCGGCCGCCGGTCTGGCCGAAGACACCATCGTCGTCTACACCTCCGACCACGGCGACCAGTTGGGCGAGCGCGGCCTTTGGTGGAAACAGACCTTCTACGACGAGTCGGCCAAGGTCCCGCTGATCGTGTCGTGGCCGGGCAAGCTGCCGGAGGGCGAACACCGCTCCCAGGTGGTGAACCTGGTTGATCTGGGGCCCACCCTGCTGCAAGCGGTCGGGGCGCCGGCACTGCCCCATACCGACGGCAGCAGCTTCCTGGCGGTTGCCCGGGACGCGTCTGCGCCCTGGCTCAACCTGACCTACTCGGAGTACTGCACGGACGGCTCCGCGCGTTGGGACGGCGGCCATTCGGTGGTACAGCGAATGGTGCGCTGCGACAACTGGAAGCTGATCTACTTCCATAATTACCGTCCCCAGTTGTTCGACTTGGCGCAGGATCCGCACGAAACACACGACCTCGGTGCGGACCCAGCCCACGCGGCGACCCGCCAGCGGCTGCTCACCTTGCTGCATGCCGGATGGAACCCGGAGGCCATCGTGCAGACGCTGGCGGTGCGACGCGCGGACCGCGCAGTTTTGGCGCAGTGGTGGCGTGCCGTGGAACCCCCGGACGCCTTCCGCTGGGTCATGAAAATGGAAGACAACTGGCTGGACCCGGTGGATTCGAAACCCCATCCGGCACTTGCAGACAACTGATTGCGGACTACCGTACGCAAAAGGCGCAGAGTTTGCGCATAGGGCGCAGAAGCAATACCAAATTTTCTTTGAGTTTTTTGTGTGCGTGCCAGCCCGGTCAGACCATGGGCAACCGACCCGGCAGGTCCAGGCGATGCACGCGCCGCGCTACGCCTCCGAAGATCTGTGAGCGCTCGGCGCTTGACAGGCCGACGTGGTCGATGATGGTGTTGAACACCTCCCACCAACGCGCGTAACTTGCGTACAAATCCGTCATCGGCCAGTCGCTCGTGAACATCAGGCGATCCGGACCGAACTGGTCGAGCAGATGCCCGATCACCAGTTCCAGCAGTGGTGGCGTCCAGGCCGGTCCCGCGAGGGCGACAAACCCGGAGAGTTGCGCCACGGCATGGGTTTGTCGCGCAAATGTGGTCACCATCCGGCGCCATTGCGCCATGTCACCGCTCACCAGATCGGGCATACCCCCATGGTTAAGGATGGCCCGCAACTCAGGCTCCGACTGCAGAAGATGCAAGCAGTCGCCGGCATGGCGGGCCTGGGCGAGCAGCACTGCCGAAAGTCCGCGCTGGACCAGCGCACGAACGCCGCGCCGCACCTCCGGCCGGGCGATATACCCGTCGGGCATGCGACGCAATTGCGCACGAACTCCGACGAACTTCGGCTCGGCCATGCAGCGATCCAGCGTCTCTGCCACGTCAGCGGCGCTGAGATCCACCCAGCCGGTGACGCCCACCACGAAGAGTTCGCTGCGGCACAGGCGCAGCAGGAACTTTGTCTCCTCGATCTGCGGCGCCGACTGGGTGATGACCACATGGAAGATATCGAACGGACGGCAGCATTCCATGAGTTCTGGCAGCAGAAAGTCACGCTGGAATTCGGCGTGCTCCCGGATCGGACGGATGTCGAATCCGCGCGAGGGCTGCCAGAGATGGGCGTGGCCGTCGATGATCATGTGTGCGGTCTTGCGGCGGGTGCCATTGCCACCGCGTCTGCGTCAGCCCAGAAGGCCTCGGGTATGGCCGCGGCCAGATGCGTCAGGCTGTCTTGCAGTTCTGTCAGGTTCGCGGGCCCTAGAAACAGCGTGCCGACAGCCGGGTTGCGCAACGGAAACTGCAGCGCTGCAGCCTTCAGTGCGACACCGTGCTGTTGGCACGCCAGCTCCAGCGCCGCCACCCGATGCAGGACTTCTGGCGGTGCAGCGCTGTAGTCGAAGCGTGCACCAGGCGCGACGCCGGTGGCCAGCACCCCCGAATTGAACACCCCGGCGACGATGATCGCACAGCGCTTTTCGAGCGCGAGGGGAATCAGATACTCCGACGCACTGCGGTCCAGCAGTGTGTAACGCCCGGCGCACAACAAGGTGTCGAAGGCATCACGCTCGAGGCCGGCCAACAGCGGCGCCACGCTGTCGCAACCGCCACCGATGGCGCCGATCACGCCTTCTTCTTTCA
>JBDSYU010000031.1:0-19750 GCA_039925525.1 Variovorax sp. | reverse complement strand
GGGATTGGGGGCGCAACCGCCGACGCCGGAGTGGGGCGCCATGTTGTCGAACGGCCGCGACTTTTTGCTCGATGCCTGGTGGGTGGCCACGTTGCCGGGCGCTGCCATCTTCGTGACGAGCCTCGGCTTCAACCTGTTGGGCGATGGCCTGCGGGATGCGCTGGATCCGAGGCGGCAGTCTTGAGCGCACCGGCGCACGCACACGGGGCAAGCGCAGGGGCAAGGGCGGGTGCGGGCGCAGGCGAGCGCAAGGCACCAGCGGCTGGAGCGGCGAGTCCGCTGGTTGACGTGCGTGATCTGCGCATCGTCTTCCCGAGCCGCGCTGGAGTGACGACCGCGGTCGACGGCATCAGCTTCGACCTCGGGCTGGAGAAGCTCGGCATCGTCGGCGAAAGCGGATCGGGGAAATCTGTCACCTGTCGTTCGTTGCTCGGCTTGATCGGGCCACCGGCGCGGGTGACGGCAGCATCCATGCGACTGTTTGGCGACGAGTTCGCCGGCGCCAAGCCGAATGCCTTTCGCGCCGTGCGCGGGCGGCGGGTCGGGCTCATCATGCAAGACCCGCGCTACTCGCTCAACCCGGTGTTGACGATCGGCGCACAGATCGAAGAAGGGCTGTCGCTGCAACGCGGCCTCAATGGCAGTGCAGCGCGCGCCGAGGGCCTGCGCCTGCTCGATGCGGTGGCCCTTCGCGATCCGTTTCGGGTATGGAAGGCGCACCCGCATGAACTCTCCGGCGGCATGGGTCAGCGCGCCATGATTGCCATGATGCTGGCGATGGAGCCGGCGCTCCTCATCGCCGATGAGCCGACCTCCGCGCTCGACGTGACGGTGCAGGTGGAGATCCTGGCCTTGCTGCAATCGTTGGTGACGCAACGAGGCATGGCCTTGATCCTGGTCAGTCACGACCTGCGCATGGTCGAAGGCTTTTGCGATCGGGTGATCGTCATGCACCAGGGCCAGGTGGTGGACCGCTGCAGCGCGGCCGAGCTATCGCATTCGCAGCATCCCTACACCCGCCGCCTGCTCGACAGTGTGCCCGCGCTGGCCCAAGCATGACACCCGAGAATTTCGCGCTAGTGCATGAGGCCGCGCTGGTGGTGCAGGACCTGGTGGTGCGGTTTGGCGACGTGCGCAACACGGTGACAGCCGTGGCCGGCGTCAGCCTGACGATGAAAAAGGGCGAGTCCCTGGGCATCGTCGGCGAGAGCGGAAGTGGCAAATCGACGGTGCTGCGTGCCGTCTGCGGATTGACGCCGATCCACAGCGGCAGCAGCCTGATCGACGGTCAGGCTCTGTCCGCCATGGCGCCCAAGGTGCGTGCACGCCATGTGCAGATGATCTTTCAAGACCCGTACGGCGCGCTGCATCCGCGGCAGAGTGTCGACGCTCAACTGCGTGAGCAGATGCGGGTGCATTGCCTGGCCGACCTCAATGACCGGGTGCTGGCCCTGATGGCGCAGGTCTCTCTTGGGCCGGAATTGCGCTTTCGCTATCCCCATCAGTTGTCGGGCGGGCAGCGCCAGCGCGTATGCATTGCGCGAGCACTGGCGCTGGAGCCAGGCCTGCTTTTGCTGGACGAACCAACTTCAGCGCTTGATGTGTCGGTGCAGGCCGAAGTACTGCGCTTGCTGGCCGAAATCCGCGAAAAGCGTGGCATGTCGTATCTCTTCGTCTCTCACGACCTGGCAGTGGTGGCACAACTGTGCGATCGCATCGCCATCATGCAGGCCGGGTGCATGGTCGAAACAGTCAGTGCGGCAGCGTTGCGCGCCGGTGCCGTGACGCACCCGTACAGCAAGACCTTGTTGCATGCATCGCAAAAGCGCCATCGACAGGCCGCTGCTGTTTGATCATGGAATCTCAATACGAGAAGATCAAGCAGTCCCGTCTGATGGATCTGCAATCCACCCGACCGCCGGTGCGGCTGGCGCCGGTGGTGCGGGCCAAAACGTTGGGCGATCAAGCTTACGAATCGTTGCGTGAAGCGCTCGCTTCGGGCGCCTTGCCGCCCGGACACCGACTCACCGTGCGCGGCTTGGTCGAGATGCTCGACATCGGCTTCACGCCAGCGCGCGAGGCGCTCAATCGCCTGGCTGCCGAGGGATGCCTAGAAGTCGGCGAGCGGCGCGCTCTGGTGGTGCCGGCATTGACACTGGCCCGCTACGAAGAGTCGGTCGCCATCCGCATGGCATTGGAGCCGATGGCCGCGATAGCGGCGCTGCCGCATCTGAGCGATACCGACATCGAGGCCCTCGACAAAGTGCAGGAAGGCCTTCTGGAAGCCAAGGAGCGGGCCGACTATGCGAGCGTCCTGGCGCACAACCGGGCCTTTCACTTTTCGATCTACCGCCATTGCGGCATGCCGACACTGCTTTCGATTCTCGAATCGCTTTGGCTGCAAACAGGCCCTACGTTGCGTCTGTTATATCCGCGCTCGTTGCGCCAATGGCGCGGCGGTGTCAATCACGCGTCGGTGATGAAAGCGTTACGCAAACGAGATGCAGCAGCGCTCGGCGAGGCCATCCGCAAGGATTTGCGCGACGGTCGCCGGCACCTGCTCGAGCAGTTGCGCACGGCGCCGTAGCGACTCACCCACGACAGCGTCGCGGCGGAATTACTCTCAGGCGAATACCTGCAACCCCTGCCAACTGCTGGCGTGCATCCAGGCGCGGCGCAGTACGGCGGGGGAGCGCGATTCCTCGGGTATCAACAGCCAGCCGGCGTCACGCAGGTAAGTGCCGAAGTCGATGCGGCTCGTCAGTACGGTCATCGGGATCGCCAGCAACAAAGGCATGCCGACCGGTATCAGCCAGATGAGAGCGCTCGGGTCGATCGCGGCAATGGCCAGTGCCAATGCGCCGATGCCCAGGCTGACCGGTGCCAGCGTCTTCGCGGCGGCCTGCCATGGCACGGCGGCGGCCTCGCGCGGCGGCGATTTCCATTCGAGCTTGAGGCCGGTCACGGCCGCCAGCACGAACACCGAGTGCGCGATCATCCGCACCGGGGCTTGCGCTACGGCCAACAAACATTCGAGCGCGGCGCTCTTGATGAGGCCGAAGGTGCCGCCATAGGTTGCCTGTTCGCGGCGCAGCAACACGGCGGCCAAGCCGAGCACGCGCGGCAGGAACAGCATGCACAGGGTCCACAGCCACAAGCCGATGAGCTCCATCGGTATCGCAAACCAATGGTCCAGGATCGAGGTACCGGTCAGCCACAGCGTCGTGCCAAGCATCAGGAAGGCCAGCCATATCGGTGCCGACGCATAGGCCATGGTGCCGGTGACGAACATGGCCCGGTGCACCGGGTGCAAACCCGGCTCGGCCATCAGCCGGGCGTTTTGCAGGTTGCCCTGGCACCAGCGGCGATCGCGTTGCAGCTCGGCCAGCAGGTCTGGAGGTTGCTGCTCGTAGCTGCCTACCAGGTCGGGGACGAGCCAGACGTGGTAGCCGGCGCGACGCATCAGCGCCGCCTCGACGAAGTCGTGCGACATGATGCCGCCGGCCATGCCACCGCGGCCCTTGATCGGTGCCAGCGCGCAATGCGCCATGAACGGCTCGACGCGGATGATCGCGTTGTGGCCCCAGTAATGCGATTCGCCCAGTTGCCAGAACTGCATGCCCAGGGTGAACAGCCGGCCGGTGACGCGCGAGGCGAACTGTTGCGCCCGTGCGTGCAACGTGACATGGCCGATCGCCTGGGTCGCCGTCTGAATGATGCCGGCCGTTGGATTGGCCTCCATCAGCTTGACCATGGCCACAAGGCAGTCACCGCTCATGATGCTGTCGGCGTCCAGCACCACCATGTATCGGTAATCCTTGCCCCAGCGACGGCAGAAATCGGCGACGTTGCCAGCCTTGCGATGGGTGCGAATCCGCCGCCAGCGGTAGTAGACCTCAACCTGCGTCTGTGATTGCAACGAGGTGTCGCCATCGCCTTGCGCCAGTGCGCAGCGAAGACGGGCCCAGGCGTCGCGTTCCAACGCCACCTGCTCGGGCTTGCCGCTGTCGGACAGCACGAACACATCGAACTGGCCGGCGTGACCGGTCGCGGCAAGAGACTCGCAGGTTGCGCGCAAACCGGCAAACACACTGGCCACATCCTCGTTGCAGATCGGCATGATGATGGCCGTCCGTGCCTCGGGGTTCATCGGCCGATCCGCCACCTGCCGCGCCGACAAGCCATGGGCTTCGCCACGCAAGTGCACGTAGAAGCCCATCAACGCCGTGACGAACCCGGTGACGACCCAGGCCGATAGAAGGCCATAGAGGGCCACCTGCGTGTACTCGAGCCACGCGCTGCCATAGTCCGGCTGCACCCGCGCGAAGAGTGCCGTTGCGATGGCCGTGCTGATCACCGACAGGGCGATGAAAGCCAGGCGTCGTCGCTGTGCGCTGCGCTGCCACGGCGCGAACTGCGTCGGCGTTGCCGCGCCAGCGTCGCGTTGCCCGGTCAGGCGGGAGGCCACAGCCAGGCCCAGACTGTTCCAGAACCCGAGCCATGGCAAGGCGGGCATCGAGCCGCGATGCACCGGCGGCGCGGTGACGCTGTTGGGGTGGCGTTCTTCGCGCAAGGTACTGCGCTGAGGTTGCTGCAACGCGGCCTCGATGGCCGCGCGTTCAATCTGATCGACGGGTTTCATGTGGGGCTCACCCGTGCTGACGGCCGTTTACAGGCGTGTCGCCAATCGCCGGAAAACGCTTGGTTACACAGTCGGCGCTGGCATGTGAAGCGCTTTGCTGAAGGGGCTGGAAAACCGAAGCCGAGGGCGCGCGCCCCGGGAGGAATCGCTCGTCACGGCGCATTTCGCGCCCGCTCGGAAAATTTTTTGAAGGGGTCGAAAGACGGTAGGTTTGGGTCTGCATGCACCACTATTTGCAAACCCTGTGCCCGTCTGGGCTTCCCCGTCCATGACAACGACTTAAGCTCAGGGTTTCGCGTGCTTTCTGAAGCTCCCGGTGGGAGCCGCAGCAACAACCGCCTGTTTTGTCGCCACGCGGCGACACGGCGCCGACATCAAACCAAAGTCTTAATATGCGACAAGCACTTAGCCCTGTCGCCGGTCGGCGACGCCGATGTTGGCGGGGTACCCCCCGGTGCCAGGGCCCGCGGTCGCGCCGGCGCCCGCGCCACCCCGACCAGGCATGGCGCCATCGGCTTTGAAGTGGCTTGGCGTGAGTTCGTGTTTTTGCATCAGCCGGTAGAACTCGGTGCGGTTGCGGTCGGCCAGACGCGCCGCGTCGGCGACATTGCCGTCGGTCAGCTTGAGCAGGCCGACCAGATAGTCGCGCTCGAAGCGCTGCTTGGCCTCGGCGTAGGTCTGTACTTCGATCGACGGCACACGCAGGGCGCGCTGCACCAGCGTCAACGGGATCAAAGGAGAAGTACAGAGCGCGCACACCTGTTCGACCACGTTGAACAACTGTCGCACATTGCCCGGCCACGGCGCCAGCGTCAGCGCCTTCAAGGCCTCCGGCGCAAAACCGGAGAGCCGCTTGTTGTACTTGCTGGCCAAGCGGTTCAAGAAGTGGTTGGCCAGGAGCGGGATGTCCTCCCGCCGTGCGTCGAGCGGCGGCAGCACCAGCGTCACCACGTTGAGCCGGTAATACAGGTCTTCGCGAAACTGTCCCGCCGCCATCGCCGCGTCGAGGTCGCGGTGCGTGGCCGAGACGATGCGCACGTCGACGGCGATCGACTGGCTGGCCCCCAGCGGACGCACGGCGCGCTCCTGCAGCACGCGCAGCAGCTTCACCTGCAACGCCGGCGGCATGTCGCCGATCTCGTCGAGCAGCAGGGTGCCACCGTCGGCCTGCTGGAACAGGCCCTTGTGGTTGGCGACGGCGTCGGTGAACGCGCCCTTCATGTGGCCGAACAGTTCGGACTCGAGCAGCGCTTCGGGAATGGCGCCGCAGTTGACGGCAACGAACGGTTTTCCCGCTCGTGGGCTGGCGCGGTGGATGGCCTGCGCCAGCAGTTCCTTGCCGGCGCCGCTGTCGCCGCGTAGCAGCACACTGGCGTCGGAGCGCGCCACCATGCGCGCCTCGGCCAGCAACTCGGCCATGCGGCTGGAGCGGCTGACAATGTCTGCGCGCCAGCGCTGGTCTGTGGCAGGCGCAGGGCCGGCGCTCGCTGCCGGCAAGCCGAGCGCCAGGGCCTGGGAGATCTTCTCCAGCAGGTCGCGCGCGTCGTACGGCTTGGTGAGATAGCCGAAGACTCCGCGCGACGTGGCCTCGACCGCATCCGGGATGCTGCCATGCGCCGTCAAAAGAATCACCGGCAGCGACGGATGGCGCTTGCGGATGTCATCGAAGAGGGCCAGGCCGTCGCGCCCCGGCAATCGCACATCGCTCAATACCAGTTGCGGCGGATCGAGCTCCAGTTGCGTCAGCGCCGTTTCAGCAGATGTCACGGCCGTCACCTGGTAACCGGCCCCGCGCAGCCGCAGCGACAACAGGCGCAGCAGGTCGGCGTCGTCGTCGACCACCAACAGGTGGGCCCCACTGATGCGCGGCGCGGCGGCCGCTTGCGGGTCGGCAGAAGAACTCACGGCGCGCTGCGCGTCGACGCGGCTTTGTCTGCGCTGCCGCCAGGGGGCTGCGGCGTTGGCGATGGCGCAGCCGCTGCAGACGGCGACGCGGTCGCTCGCGCAGGTCCTGCCGCGGGCGCCGCGCCCGCGTTGGCCGGCGCCGGCGCCGTCGCTGGCGGTGGAGGCGGTTGCGTTGGCGATCCCGATGCCGATGGCGGCGATGCCGCCGGGACGGGGCCCGTTGCAGCACTGGCGGCGGCGGTTCCGGCGTTGCCGCCGCTCCCGGACGCCGCCGTCGGCGCGGCAGGCGGCGCGAGTGGGATCGGCAGCACGGCCACCGGCGGGCGGCCGACGCTGCGCTCAATGGCGCGCAATGCGTCAAGGCGTTCGTTCAACGCCTCGATGCGCTCGTTCAACACCTCGATGCGCGCGTTGAGCGTCTCGTTCTTGCGCTGGACGTCGCGCAGTTGCGCCGCCTGCCGATCGCGATCTTCCTCGACGCGGCGCTGCTCCATGTAGCGCGTCGCCAGGGCGCGGGCCAGCGGGCGCAGCCCCTCGGCCTCGGCCGAGGGGCTGGCGATCACGCGCTGCAGCAACCCGAGCGCACGGGCCAGATCGGCCGGGACTCGCGAGCTCGACAGCGCAACCGCCAACCGCATCTGGACTTCGGGCTGCGTCGGATCGCCAAGCCGGGCGACTTCGGCAGCCGCTTCTGGTTGCGACGAGGCGCGCACCTGGTCGATGTAAGACAACATCGTCGAGATCGCCTGCAGCGGGTTCGCAGGCGAAGGGGGTGTGGACGCTTCGGGCGTCTCTGCAGCAGATATGGCAGGAGCAGCAGCGGTAGCGGCAGCAGCGGGCACGGCCGCAGCGCCTGGCGCCGCAACACTGTTGGACGTCGCGGGCGGCAGCGCCGGCGCGGACGCTTTTGAGCGCTCGCGATTCCCAGGCGACGCAGGCGATGCGTCGGCCGCGTGCGGTGGCGCTGTGGCGGAAGTGCCCGACGGGGAGCCGGCAGATGCGGGCTGCGCCGGCGTCGGCCTTGGCGCCGACGGCGGCGCCCGCCCGCCGGGCGATGCATCCGAAGAAGAAGATTGCGCCCAGGCCGCAAGCGGCAAAGCCGGCAGGCCCAGGACCAGCATCGCCAGCAACCACGCCGGCGTCGGCGGGGGTTTCTTGGCAGTGGCTGGCGCAGCGCGCAAGCTGCGAAGTGCGGTGCGTCCCATCATCGATGCAGCGTCATTCGTTGGGTATTTCAATGCGGAACGTGGCACCTTGCGGCGCTGGTACGAGCCGCACGCTGCCACCGTGAGCCGCAATGTACTCCTGCACCATGGACAGCCCGATGCCGGTGCCGCGCAACAGGTGCGCCGGCTGCTGCTGGCCGCGAAAGAATGGCTCGAAAACATGCTCGCGTTCGGCCGGCGCAATGCCCGGCCCCTGGTCGCTGATGTCGATGTGCGTGACCCTGCTGTCGCCCTCAAGCGTGAAGACGATGACGCCGCCCGGCGGCGAATAGCGAATCGCGTTCGACAGCAGATTGGCCACTGCCGTGGCCAGCTTGGCAGCGTCGACAAACACCGTGCGAGACTCGCCCTCGACCCGCACCGATACGCGTTGCGCCTGCCATTGCAGGCGCTGCGCTTCGATCTGTTGTTCGATCAAGGCGCGCAACTCGACGCGTTGGCGGTTGAGTTGGCGCGCCTCGAACGCGGCGGCGTTGAAGCGCAGCAGCGCCTCGATCTGTGCCTGCAACGTGTGGGTGTTCTGCTGGAGAATCTGCGCCACTTCGCGCTGCCCCTCGCTCAACGGCCCGATCACTCCGTCCTCCAGCAGCGAAACGCCCTCGCGCAACGCTGTCAGCGGCGTCTTCAATTCGTGCGAAACGTGGCGCAGGAAGCGCGCCTTGTCGGCATCGAGTTCGGTCAGGCGCAGGCGCAACCGTTCGAGTTGCCGCGACAGGCGGCGCACGTCGGCCGGTCCACGAATGTCGATCGGCTGGTCGAGCCGGTTTTGCCCGAGGCCGACGACGGCGCGCTCGAGCTGCTTGAACGGGCGCGCCAGCCAGTAGCCGAAGGCCAGGGCCATGGCGCCGGCCAGCGCACTGGCAGCCAGAACCTGGCGCACGAGCTGGCGGCGCTCGTCCTCGATGCGTTGTTTGAGTTCGTTGTTGCGAGCCTCGATGCCCACCTGCACCTGCTGCGCCAGGTTGGCGTTGACCTGGTCCAGGTCCCTGAACTCATTGGCCAGCAGGCGCTCGCGTTCCATCGAGGTGTCGGCCGGCCCGGCCAGCAAGCCTTCGATCACATGCAGGCGATCCTGCCACTGCGCCGTCGGCAAGTCCGGCAGCGTGTATTCGCCCAGGCGTTGAAGAATGCCCTTGGCTTCGTTGGCCGCGTCGTCGAAGTTGCGGCGCAGAACGGCGTCTTTCAACACCAGAGACTGGCGGCCGGCACGCTCCATGGCAGCGCTGCGTTCGGCCAGCGAGCGCGCGGCACTCGACAGTGTGAGCGCCCGGGCGGCGGCGTCCTGGCTCTGCGTCATCAAGGTGTTGAACTGCACCAGCGAGCGCAATGCCACGCCCACCATCAGCGCGGTGATCAGAAGGAACGCCAGCAGCAGAAGTTGCTGGAACGAGCCGCGCGGCGGGTTGGACCTCGCCATCAGCGTCTGCCGTTGTCTGGTCGCGATTACGCGGCAAGGCCGGCGACGACACCCGGAGGCGCTTTCGCGTCGAGGCTGGTTTTGCCGCGCAATGTGTGCGACAGCGCCTCGGTGATCTGCACGTCGATCATCCGCCCGATCCACGCCGCATTGCCGCCGAAGTTGACGACCCGGTTGCAGTCGGTGCGGCCCATGAGTTCGGAGGCGTCCTTGCGCGACGGCCCTTCGACAAGCACCCGTTGCGACGTGCCGACCAGACGCTCGCTGATGCGCGCCGCCTCTGCGTCGTTGGCCTTTTGCAGTCGCTGCAGCCGCGCCAGCTTGACGGCGTGGGGCGTGGCATCCGCCAATTGCGCCGCCGGGGTGCCCGGTCGCGGGCTGTAGATAAAGCTGAAGCTGGCGTCGAACCCGATGTCGTCGATCATCTTCATGAGCCGGTCGAAGTCGTCATCGGTCTCGCCCGGAAAGCCGACGATGAAATCGCTCGACAACGCCAGTTGCGCTCGCGCGGCACGCAGCTTGCGCACCGTGCTCTTGAACTCGATCGAGGTGTAGCCGCGCTTCATCGCCGCCAGGATGCGATCACTGCCATGCTGCACCGGCAGATGCAGGTGCGAGACCAGTTGCGGGATGCGCGCGTAGGCCTCAATCAGGCGCGGCGTGAACTCGTTCGGGTGGCTGGTGGTGTAGCGGATGCGCTCGATGCCGGGAATCTCGGCCACGTATTCGAGCAGCAGTGCGAAATCGGCCGCCTCTCCGGCAGCAGGCCTCGAACCGGGCGCCGGCGGCTGACGCCACCCATTGACGTTCTGCCCGAGCAGCGTGACCTCGCGTACCCCCTGATCGGCCAGCCCCGCGATCTCCACCAGCACATCGTCCAGCGGGCGACTGACTTCCTCACCGCGCGTGTACGGCACGACGCAGTAGCTGCAGTATTTGGAGCAGCCCTCCATGATCGAGACGAACGCCGTCACGCCATCGGCGCGGGCCGGCGGCAGATGGTCGAACTTCTCGATCTCCGGGAAGCGGATATCCACCTGTGCGCGCCCTTCACGCTCGCGCGCGGCCAGCAGCTGCGGCAGGCGGTGCAGCGTCTGCGGCCCGAACACCACGTCGACAAAGGGCGCGCGTTCGATGATGGCCTGGCCCTCCTGGCTGGCAACGCAGCCGCCAACGCCGATACGCACACCGCGCGCCTTCAAATGCCTGACGCGGCCGAGATCGGAGAAAACTTTCTCCTGCGCCTTCTCGCGTACCGAGCAGGTGTTGAACAAGATCAGGTCGGCTTCGTCGACGTTGGTGGTCGGCTCCCATCCATCGTCGGCGTTCAACACGTCGACCATCTTGTCCGAGTCGTACTCGTTCATCTGACAGCCGAAGGTTTTGATGAAGACTTTTTTGGACATGAAAACGTCAGATACCAGAATGCGGACGACCGAACACGGACTATGGACTGCGGACTGCGGACTGCAGACGCGAAGCTTGCGAAGGATCCGCGAAAGACGCTAAAAAATCCCCACAACGACTGGGTTCCGGCTCAGCGCATTCTGCGCAATCCTGCGTGTTCTGCGTCCGGTCCGTCCGTTTGCGCTTAGCTCCCAGCCCTACTGCCCGTACCTGGGCAGTTGATTGAACGGCGTCTTGCCGTCATCGCGGGGGCCGGTGTTGGCGACGAAGGGCCAGAAGTTGAACAGCGGCTTTTCATTGCTGGCGCGCTTGGCGCGTGTTTCCTCGGGCGTGAGGATCCAGACTTCGCGCACCATCCCGGCGGCGTCGCGCGTGTAGTTGACCAACAGCTTCTGGCCGATCAGTGCGGCCGGTGTGAGCATCATCTGCTGCGGGCTGCGGATGCGGGCGCCGGGTGAGAGGCGGTCTGGCTGGCCATCGAGTTCGATGTTCGGCGCTTCGAGCACGATCATCCGGCCGCGCAGCGTGCCAACCGGAAAGTTACGGCCGCCGAGCGCCGCTTCGTTCTGCGTCGGTGCCACGCCCTGCGCTTGCGCGTGGCGTCCCAGCCCAGCCGCGCAAACAAGCGCCAGCGTCAGCAGGACGCCGCGCATTACCGCCAGCAGCGACGCGGCAGAAGCGGGACGGCAAACGGTGGGGCGTGCGGGTCGTGCGACAGGGGCAAAAGCTGTGCGCATCGGCCGCGGCATGCAGCGGTTCATGGGGACATCCAGAGGCTGTAGGGCCATGGAGTTTACCGGCGCTTCGGCCGCTCGCTTGAGCGAACTCTCCAAGGCCGGACCGGGAGAGGCGTTGTGTGCGCAGCAATCCACAGGTTTACGCATCTTTACCAAAGCAGGTCTGCATCGGCGACTGCCGCCGCAACGGAGACCCTGCGCTCTGCCGAAGTTCGCCCACGAAACTGGCTGGCGCAGTGCAGAATCCGCCGTCCGGTGACGCAGCCACCGTTCTCTGCGCAGCTCGGGCTGGCGCGGGGCTTGCGTCCAGCGATGAAGCTTCTGGTAGTGCAACCTGGAAGTGGCGGAACAAAATGAAAGCGATGGATTCGTGCACCTAGCAAGCGAAGGTCCGGAAGGCCATGCGCTTTCTCAAGGTTTGCAACGCCGCCACGGGTGCGAAGACGCGCTTTCATGTTCCGATATGTCCGGGTTGCAGTACTCACTACAGGATGGGTCTTGTATGAACAGCCTTTTCTCGGTGCGGCGTGTCGCCGCTTGCCTGCTGTTTGCTTGGGGTGCCTGCCTTTGCGCCGGCGTCTGGGCGCAAGCACCGCTGCCATCGGGCGATGGGGGCGCTCGCGCTGCGCGCGGCGAGGGCGCTGACAAGGCGCGGGGCGCGCCGACCGACAAGCCGCGCGCTGGCGCACCAGCGGACAAGGCCGCATCTGGCGCGACGGTGGACAGGGCCGTGCCCGGCGCGCCACCCGACAAGGTTGCCCCCGGCGCGCCGGCCGATCGCGTCGGCGCTGCCGCACGGGGCGCCGGCGGCCCGGCGCTGGTGACGCTGGCCACGGCCACGCGGGAAAACGTCCCGGTGACGGTGCGCGTCAGCGGCAGCGTGGTGCCGATCAGCAGCGTCGAGCTGCGCGCGCAAGTAACCAACACGGTGCGCGAGGTATTGGTCAAGGAAGGGCAGTTCGTCAAGGCCGGCCAAGTGCTCTTCAAGCTCGACGATCGCGCCGACCAGGCCAATCTGGCCAAGGCGCGGGCACAACAACAGCGCGACGAGGCGACCATGGCCGACGCCGAGCGGCAGGTCAAGCGCAGCCAGGAGTTGCTGGCGCAAAACTTCATTGCCAGGAGCGCCGCCGATGCAACGCTGAGCCAGCTCGAGGCGCAGCGTGCAGCGGTGGCCTCCGACAAGGCGTCGGTGCAGGGCGCGCAGGTGGCGGTAAGTTATGCCACGTTGCGTGCGCCAATCAGCGGCCGCGTCGGCGGCGTCAACATCTTTCCAGGCTCGTTGGTTCAACCCTCGACGGTGCTGCTGACGGTGACCCAGCTCGACCCGATCGCCGTCAGCTTCCCGGTGCCCGAGGGCCAGCTGCAATACCTGCTGGCTGCAGCGCGACAAGGTTCCAAGGTCGAGGCGCTGCTGCCGGGGCGCGTCGAACCGCTCGCCGGGAAGCTGGGTTTTGTCGACAGCACGGTGGATCCGGCGCTCGGCACGGTACGCGCCAAGGCCACGTTTGCCAATGCCGACCAAGTGTTGTGGCCGGGCCAGTTCGTCGAGGCGCGGGTGACGGTGCGCAGCATTGCCGACGCCATCGTCGTGCCGGCGACGGCGCTGACCATGCTGCCCGACGGCGCTTCGGTATATGTCGTCGACGCCGAACGTCAGGCCACGCCGCGCAAGGTCAAGGTGGTGCACACCTTCGGCACCCAGGTGGCCGTGCAGGGCCTGCAGCCCGGCGACCAGGTGGTGGTCGAGGGCAAGCAGAACGTGCGTCCCGGAGCGAAGGTGCGCGTCGAAGGCGGCGCTGGCGACAGTGGTGCCGGACAGCGTGGCGCCGGGCGACCCGAGGGTCGCGAGGGCGGGGCCCGTTCGGGCGGCGGTGGGGGCGGCGCGCCGACCGATGGCGGCAAGCCAGGCGACAAGGGCAGCGACAAACCAGCCGCCGCGCGGGTGCCGGCATGAATATTCCCGAACTGTGCATTCGTCGTCCGGCGATGACGGTGCTGTTGTCGGCGGTGATCGTCGTCGTCGGCATCTTTGCTTATATGAACATCCCGGTGGCGGCGCTGCCGAGCTACAACACGCCAGTCATCAACGTCTCGGCGCAATTGCCCGGCGCCAGCCCCGACACCATGGCTTCTTCGGTGGCGCTGCCACTGGAAAAGCAGTTCTCCACGATCGCCGGACTGAAGACCATCAGTTCGGTCAATACCCAGGGGGTGACCTCGATCACCATGGAGTTTGTCGAAAGCCGAGACATCGAAGCGGCGGCGGTCGACGTGCAGGCCGGGCTGTTGCGCGCCCAGCGCCAGTTGCCTGCAGACATGACATCGCTGCCTTCGTACCGCAAGGTGAACCCGGCTGACGCGCCGGTGCTGTTCATCGCCCTGGTGTCGCCTTCGATGAATCCGGCGGACCTGAACGACTATGCCGAGAATTTGCTCTCGCCGACGCTGTCGACCATCGACGGCGTGGCCCAGGTTTCGGTGTTTGGGCGCAAGGCCTTCGCCGTGCGCATCAAGGCCAATACCGACCTCCTCAACGCCCGCAACATCACGCTTGACGAACTGGCCGCGGCGGTGCGCTCGGCCAATGCCAATACGCCGGTCGGCGTGCTCGACGGTCCGCGCCAGACGCTGACCATCCAGGCCAACAAGCAGCTGCTCGACGCCGACGATTTCCGGCGCCTGATCATCGCGCAGCGCGCCGGCGGCCCGGTCCGGCTCGATGAAGTGGCAACAGTCGAGGACAGCTTCGAATCCGTGAAGACCGCCAGCAGCTTCAATGGGAAAAGCTCGATCTCGCTGGCGGTGCAGCGCCAGCCGAACGCCAATACCGTGCAAGTGGTCGACGCGGTGCGCGCGCTCATGCCGCGCTTTCGGGAAGAGTTGCCCGATTCGATCGAGATCAACCTGGTAAATGACCGGTCGCTGTCGATTCGCGAGGCGGTGCACGACGTGCAACTCACCTTGCTCGGCACCATCGGCCTGGTGGTGCTGGTGATCTTTCTGTTCCTGCATCGCGTCATGGCGACGCTGATCCCCGCTGTGACCATCCCGATCTCGCTCATCGGCGCCGTCGGCCTGCTCTATGCCTTCGGCTACAGCCTGGACAACGTGTCTCTGCTTGGCATCACGCTGGCCGTCGGCCTGGTGGTCGACGACGCCATCGTGGTGCTCGAAAACATCATGCGCTATGTAGAGAAGGGCATGAACCCGATGGCCGCGGCGCTGCGCGGCGCGCGCGAGGTGAGCTTCACCATCGTCTCGATCTCGGTCTCGCTGGTGGCGGTGTTCATCCCGGTGTTCTTCATGCCGGGGGTCATCGGCCTCTTGTTCCACGAGTTCGCAGTGGTAGTGGGGCTGGCGGTGGTGGTTTCGGCGGCAGTGTCGCTGACGCTGGTGCCGATGCTGGCCAGTCGCTTTCTGAAGGTGGTGCCGCGCCGCGCCGGGGCCGCCGGTCCGAGCCCGATGGACCACGAGGAAGAGCATCCCGAGCCCGGCACCGCCATTGGCCGAGGCTTCGAGCGAGGCTACCGCTGGGTGCATGGCAGCTACATGCGCACACTGGACTGGACGCTCGGCCATCGCTTCCTGATGCTGTTGCTGGCGGCCGCCACGTTTGCCGTCACGGCGTGGTTGTTCGTGACCATTCCCAAAGGCTTCTTCCCGGAAGAAGACATCGGCCAGATCCAGATCAGCACCGAGGCGGCCGAAGACATTTCGTTTGCCGCCATGAAGGTGCTGCAGGACCGCGTGGCGGCTGCGTTGAAAGCCGACCCAAACATCGAGTACGTCAATTCCTTCGTCGGCGTCGGCGGGCCGACCGCGACGCAAAATTCCGGGCGCATGTTCGCCGTGCTCAAGCCGCGCGGCGAACGCGAAAAGATGGCCCAGGTGATCGATGGGTTGCGCGTGCGTTTTCGCCAGATCGTCGGCGTTCAGGTGTTCATGCAGCCGGTGCAGAACCTGCGTCTGGGCGGCCGACCGAGCAAGGCACGCTACCAGTACACGCTGCAAAGCGTGAGTGCCGGCGCCATGACGCCATGGGCGATCAAGCTGATGGACCGCATGCGCGGCGATCCGGCGTTTCGCGACGTCACCAGCGATTCCCAGAATCGGGGCCTGCAGGCCACACTCGACGTCGATCGCGACAAGGCCGGTGTGCTCGGCGTGGCTATTGGCGACCTGCGCACGGCCCTCTACAACGCCTATGGCGATCGCCAGATCGGCAGCATCTACGGCGCCAGCAGCACCTACCAGGTCATCCTTTCGGCGGCCGACGATGACCGTCAGTTCGAGGAAGACATGTCGCGCCTGTCGGTGCGCAGCAAGAATGGCCAGCTGGTGCCGCTGTCGGCCTTCTCGACAGTACGCCGCACCGTCGGCCCGACGGCCGTCAATCACCAGGGCCAGTTGCAGGCGGTCACCGTCTCGTTCAACCTGGCACCCGAGGTGCCGCTGGGCGACGCAACAAAAAAGATCGATCGTTTCACCGAAGAGATGGCGATGCCGGCGTCCATCATCGCCACCTATGGCGGCGATGCGGCGGTATTTCAGAGCTCGCAAAGCCGTCAGGCGGCGCTGCTGATCCTGGCAGTGCTGGTGATCTATGTGCTGCTCGGCGTGCTCTACGAGAGCTACATCCACCCGCTGACCATCCTGGCTGGCCTGCCATCGGCAGCGGTCGGCGCGTTGCTGGCGCTGCGACTGTTCGGCTTCGACCTGACGCTGATCGCCACCATCGGCATCCTGCTTCTCATCGGCATCGTCAAGAAGAACGCCATCATGATGATCGACTTCGCGCTGGCCGCGCAGCGCAGCGAAGGCATGGCGCCTCAGGCCGCCATCCGCGAGGCCTGCCGTCTGCGCTTCCGGCCGATCCTGATGACCACGCTGGCTGCCATGATGGGGGCCTTGCCCCTGGCCTTCGGCCTAGGCGCTGGCGCCGAACTGCGCCAGCCGTTGGGCGTCGCCGTCGTCGGCGGCCTGATCTTTTCGCAGGTCATCACGCTGTACATCACGCCGGCGATCTACTTGGCGCTGGACCGGTTCAGCGGCACCGGGCCGCTGCAGGTGCTGCCGGGCGAGGGCATCGTCGTGGCGGGGCAGACCGCGCCTGCGTGAGCCGCACAAGGGCAAGTCTTTACGATTCAGGCACCCGCGTCGTCTCGTTCGCTCCTTTGCAGATGCGCATCATCTGCCCATCCAACCAATGTCAGACCCTGCGACGTCCATAGCAGGCGATTGATTGCACAGTTGCCAAGTTGCCAGGTGCGCGGCGCCTTGAGGTCTTGCCGCGTGGCGGCGCGATAGAGCACGTCGAGCACCCCGCCGTGCGCGACCAAGGCGATCAGCTGGCCGGCGTGGCGCGCTGCAAGCGTGTCGACAACGCCGGTGATGCGCTCACGAAAGAGCGTGAGCGATTCGCCGCCGGCCGGCGCGAAATGGACGTCACGCTTGCGCCACAAAAGCGCCTGATCGGGCACATCGACCTCGATCTGCGCAAATGTCCGGCCTTCGAAATTGCCGAAGCCACGCTCGCGAAGTCCTGGCTCGGGCGTCACGCCGATGTGGTGCGGCGCCGCGACGATCTCTGCGGTGCGCCAGGCCCGCGCCAGGTCGCTCGCATAGACGGTGGCCAGGGGTTCCTCCGCCAGCACCGACGCGGTGCGCGCAGCCTGCCACTCGCCGACAGCGTTGAGCGGAATGTCGAGCTGCCCCTGGATGCGCGTGTCGACGTTCCAGGCGGTCTCGCCGTGGCGGATGGCGATCAGGCGCGTGACGTCCATCCGCTATCGCACCGCGTCACTGAGAAACGATGGCGATTGGCGAACTCGTGCCAGTGGCCTCGCGTTGGGCGATAAACGGTGGCGCATCGAAGGCGTGATCGCCATCCGGGTCGGCAACGCCCGTCGCCGCCAACCCGACGAAGTCGTGCAGACGGGCGTCGAGCAGATGCGACGGCACGACGTTCTGCAGCGCGGTGAACATGTTCTCGACACGCCCCGGATGCTTGCGGTTCCACTCGCGCAGCATCTCCGACACCTGCTGGCGCTGCAGGTTGGGTTGGCTGCCGCACAAAGTGCACGGGATGATCGGAAAGGCGCGCCGCGCGGCCCACGCGACGAGGTCTTTTTCGGCGACATAGGCCAGCGGCCGGATGACGACATGGCGGCCGTCGTCGCTCACGAGCTTGGGCGGCATGCTCTTCAACTTGCCGGCGAAAAAAAGGTTCAGGAAAAAAGTCTGCAGGATGTCGTCGCGATGATGACCGAGGGCGATCTTGGTGGCGCCCAGTTCATCGGCGACGCGATACAGGATGCCGCGGCGCAACCGACTGCACAGTCCGCAGGTGGTCTTGCCCTCGGGGATGACGCGCTTGACGATGCTGTAGGTGTCTTGATTTTCGATATGGAAAGGCACACCCAGGTCGCTCAGATAGCGCGGCAGCACCTCTTCTGGAAACCCCGGCTGCTTCTGGTCGAGATTGACGGCGATCAACTCGAAGTCGATGGGCGCGCGGGCCTTCAATTTGAGCAGGACGTCGAGCATGCCGTAGCTGTCCTTGCCGCCCGAGACGCAGACCATGACGCGGTCGCCGGCTTCGATCATGTTGAAGTCGGTGATGGCGCGGCCAACCTCACGGCACAGGCGCTTCTCCAGCTTGTGCGCTTCGCGCTCGATACGCGTGCCAGGCTCGACCAGCGCCGCCGTGTGATCTGCAAGTAGCGCGCTCATCGTCTTTCGTCCTTCGCCGCAAACACTTCGATGCCGACCGCCGCGCAATCAGGATAGACATCGGGTTTGGCCGTCGACACCCGGGCCGCCTGCACCTTGGGATGTGCCAACATTGCCGCCAGCACGTCGTCGCACAAGGTCTCCTGCAAATGAATATGTCCGCGAGCGACCCTGTCGGCGACGGTGCGGCGGATGAAGTCGTAATCGACCACCTCATCGAGTGAGTCCTCCTTCGGCGTCGAGGCCGACAACAGCACGTACAGCTCGACGTTGAAGATCACGCGCTGCTCGGCGCGCTTCTCGAAATCATGCACGCCGATGTTGACCCGCACCTCATAGTCCCGCAGAAACATGCGCCGGCAGGTGGCTAGCAGCGGATCGGGCGCACGCAGCGTGGTGAACGTCATGGCGGTGAGGCTTTTAGCAAATCATCGACGACGAACATGATGTCGCGCTCGAGGGGAAGCAGGTGCTGGCCATTGTCAACGCACAACGTCGTGCCCGTGATGCTGCGCGTGCTGGCCAGGAACAGGCAGCTTGCCGCGACATCGGCTGCGTCGATCGGCCGGCGCAGCAGATTGGCAGCGGCGGCGCGGGCAAAGTTGTCGCCGCTCTGCGGCCCGCTGGGAAAGAGGATGCCGGGCGCGACGCCGACCACCCGCAAGTTCGGCGCCAGCGCCTGCGCTTGCAGCGCCACGGCGCGCTCCAGTGCGAGCTTGGAGACTGTGTAGGAAAAATAGTCCGGGTTCAGGTTGAACACCTTTTGATCCAGGATGTGGATGACCGAGCGATCAATGTCATCGGAATGACCTTTTTCCTCAACGGCTTGGCGGGCCAACTTGTCTAGCCAGCGTGTCAGAGACAGCGGCGCGATCAAATTGACACGCAGTTGATCGAGCGCCGCGTCGGCCGTGAAATCCCGCGCGCTGTCGGGCTCGAAGGCCGAGGCGTTGTTGACGACGCAGGCGAGCGGCGCCGCGCCAGCGGCGGCACGACGCACCAGCGCCTCGCGTCCGGCCTCGTCGCCCAGTTCCCCTTCGATCGCCTCGGCCGCGAAACCTTGGGCGCAGAGTTCCGCGCACAGCGCCTCAGCCTGCGCGCGTGAGCGGCGGTACTGGCACAGCACATGCCAGCCGGCCTTGGCAAAGGCCGTACAGATGGCGGCGCCCAGCCGCTGGCCGCCGCCGGTCACGAGGACGGCGCGGCGCGAAGCGGTGCGTGGGAGCGACGGCTGCGAGGTCATGCTGATAAATTCAAATCCATGGCGACTATCCATCGAATTATCGACGCGGCATGCTCGGCCGCCGGTGGCTGGCTGCCGTTCGACCGCTTCATGGCGCTGGCCCTTTACGCACCAGGCGCGGGTTACTACGCCAGCGCCGGCCGGAAGTTCGGCGCCATGCCGGCTTCGGGCAGCGATTTCGTGACGGCACCTGAACTCACACCGTTGTTCGCGCGCATGATGGCGGTGCAGGTCGCCGAAGCAATGCAGCGCACCGGCACCGACAGCGTCTGGGAGTTCGGCGCCGGCAGCGGCGCATTGGCGGCGCAATTGCTGCCGGCCCTTGACGCCCTCGGACAGCCGGTGACCTGCTACCGCATCGTCGAGCTGTCGGGGCTGCTGCGCCAACGCCAGCAACGGGCGTTGGCTGCGCATGGCAGCCGCGTCGAGTGGCTCGAC
>JBDSYU010000030.1:0-6393 GCA_039925525.1 Variovorax sp. | reverse complement strand
CTGATGCGCCTGCAGGTCGACAAGTGCATTGCCACCGGTGCGCATGGCATCGCCGTGCTCGGCCTCGTCACGGAAGTGCACAAGCTCGACGTCAACGAGCGGTGCCACCTGGTCGAGGTGGTCGGGCGCGCCATCGACGGACGCGTGCCTTACGCGGTGACGGTGGGCGAATCGTCGGTGCACGGGCAGATCGAGTTCTCGAAGATGGCACAAGGCCATGGCGCGAACTGGGTGATCTTGCAGCCGCCGTCGATCAAGGGTTTTGCCGAGCCGGCGTATGTGAATTTTCTGGGCAGCGTGGCCGATGCGCTCGAAATCCCGGTGGCGATCCAGAACAACCCGGTCAACATGGATGTGTCGCTGTCAGTGGCGAGTTTGCTGCGCCTGCGCGACGACCATCCCAACATCACGCTGCTCAAAGGCGAAGGCCCCGCCGTCGGCGTGGCCGAACTCATCAAGGCCGCCAACGGACGCTATGCGGTATTCGCCGGCCACGGCGGCAAGGAATACATCTCCAACATCCTGTCGGGCTGCGTTGGCCTCATCCCCGCGCCTGATTGCCTGGATAGGCAACTGCAACTGCACCAGATGCTGGCGGGCGGTCGCATTGAGGAGGCCGAGGCGCTGCATGCGCAACTGCTGCCGCTCATCCTGTTCATGACCAATTCGGTGCCGGGCATGCTGTGCTACGGCAAGCGCCTGTTTGCCGAGCGGGCCGGGATGGGCGAAGTGCATGCACGCGCGCCGGAGTTGCAGCCGACGGCCTTCGGTTTAGGTGAAGTGAAGCGCATGACGCGCGATTGGGGTCCGCTGTGACGCAAGCGCGGGCGAACCCACAGTCGCGTTCGCAGTCGAATTTGCATGAGCCGTCAATGCAAAACGCCGCGCTCATCGCCCTCGATTGGGGCACCTCCAATTTGCGTTGCAGCCTGCTTGATGCCGGCGGCGCCGTACTGGACACGCGCAGTGCGCCCGGCGGCATCATGGCCGTGAAGGATGGTGCTTTTGCCGCAGCACTGCTTGCACTTTGCGGCGACTGGATCGCCCTGGCGTCGGTCCCGGTGATCGCCAGCGGAATGATCGGCAGCCGCCAAGGCTGGCAGGAGGCCGCCTACCTGCCTTGCCCGGCTGCCATTGACGAAGTCGCGCACCGGCTGAACACGGTCGTCATCGACGGCGCACTGCCAGGGCCCGATGGCGCGGCACGCGCCTTGCATATCGTGCCCGGCCTCACTTGCACCGACGAAGCTGGCCAAGCTGACGTGATGCGCGGCGAGGAAACGCAGCTTTGGGGGATAGAACACGCCGATGCCGGCTGCTGCGTGCTGCCCGGCACGCACAGCAAGTGGGCCTGGCTGGGCGGCGATGGCAATGGTGGTGGCTCGGTCGATCGCTTTCGCACCTTCATGACCGGCGAGCTGTACGGCCTGCTCACGCAGCACAGTATCCTGGGTCGTTTGATGGCCTTCGGCAGCACAAACGATGCAGCCTTCGAGCAGGGGGTCGAACTCGGGTTGCGTGGCGCCAAGCAACTGGCACACACGATCTTCGCGGCCCGCACTGCAGGGCTGATGGGGCGCATTGCTGCCGAGGCTTTGCCCGATTTTTTATCAGGCATATTGATTGGCGCCGAGATCGGCGCAGCCATGGGCGATCGGTTTAGCGTTCCCGGATACACGACAGTGATGGGCCGTCCTGATCCTCTCTCGCTTGCGGGAGAGGGCCGGGGTGAGGGCTTGAGCGAGAGGGCCACAACGGTGGACGCGCAAACCGGTCCTGTCACGCTGATCGGCGACGACGCCTTGTGCGCACGTTATGCGGCCGCGTTCGCGCTGCGCGGCGTGCCAACGCGGCGCGCCGATGCGAACACCACCACCAGGGGCCAGTGGCGGATGGCGCAGGCGGCGGGATTGATCAAGACCGCGGGCTGATTTGCCGTTTGACGGCGGCCTCTGCCAACGCCTTGTCCTTCGCGCTGCCCGACGACGTTTGATGGCCAAGGCGGGGCGCGGCCAGAGACGGTCCGCCGACCAGGCTCGCCTCGAACATGACTCGGATCGGCGGCAGATCGGGCGTCGCCAGGCGCGCCAGCAGGCGCTCCCATGCCGCCAGAGCGATTGCCTGCGTCGGATGGCGCATGACGGCCAGGGGCGGGGTCAGAATCGGCGCCCACACCGGCTCGTCGAACACCAGCACCGACACATCGTCGGGCCAGCGCACGCCCAGCTCGCCGAGGAGCCGAATCAGCGACAACGCGATGACACTGTTGCTGGCGATCAGAACCGTGGGTGCTTTCAAATTCTGCGTCAGTGCAGCTTGGATTTCCCGCGCAAATGCCGCCTCGTCCGGATCGCGCTGCAGGACAGCAGCGCAGATCGAGCCCGACGCAGCCTCTGCGGTGTGGCCCGTACTGGCGGCGTCGGCAGCAATCGCCGCATCGCGGTAGCCCTCGATGCGACGTTGGGTCGTCGGCAGACGCATGTCGCGCACCACGTACAACAAACGGCGGTGGCCGAGCGCGATCACCTGTGCCGTCGCTGCGCGCATGGCGGCGCGGTCGTCTATGGCGAAGTAGTCAAAGCGTGCATCGTCGAACACGCGGTCGACGATGACCGTGGGCGTACCGCGTACTGCAAGCAAACTCAATGTCGCACTCGGGTCGTGCGTGGGAATGAGGATGAGTCCATCCACGTTGCGCCCGATGAGCGCCTGCACGCGCCGCAGTTCCAGGGTCGGGTCGGCATGGCTCAACACCTGCATCACCTCGTAGTCCTGCTGCGCAGCTACCGACTCGAAGGTTTCGAGCAGCGCCGCGAAGTACGCGCTGGAAGTGAGCGGCGTACACAGGCCGATCACGCGCGACTCGCTGCGGCGCAGGCTCTGCGCAACGCGATTGGGCTGAAAGCCCAGTGCCGCCATCGACGCTTCGACACTGGCCCGCCGCGCAGCGCTCACGTTGCCGCGCGCATTGAGCACGTTGGAAACGGTACCGACCGAGACGCTCGCGTGCTGTGCCACGTCGCGGACAGTGGGGTTCTTGAAGTCTTTGCGGTTCACGGCTGCGAGGTGCTGCTACGGGTTGCAAGGCGCGTCGTTCGCCTGGCATGATGGGGTGGGCGCCGCTTGGGAGATCGCCCGTGTGGCATCGCCGATCATTTGCGCGTACCTGTTACCCAGCAGACTTTCTCAACGCCGCGGCGGCTTGCTGGACAGGGGCCGGGAACTAAAGGCCAGCATGCACTGACGACTCGCGCGACACCGGCTTGCCGGGCTCGAGTCGATGGGTCTCGAGTTTGTCGCGTTGAAAGATCACACCATGACCGGGCTGCTGTGGCAATGCAATGCGGCCATTGACAACATTGACAGGCTCCTCGACGACGCCAAGATCGCTGAGGTTGCCGCCAAAGATGTTCTCGACCATAAAGCCATTGCGGATCGCCCCGACAAGGTGGCAGGAGAGTTCGAGGCTGTTGTGCGGCGCCACGACAAGATTGGCAAGCTGCGCAGCATGCGCAATCTTCATCCATTCACCTACGCCGCCGACCTTCCACACATTGGGCTGCAGGATGTCCGCGGCCTCGCCGCGGATATACGCCCAGAAATCGTAGCGGCTGCCGAGTTGCTCGCCGACCGCAATGGGGACACCGCAGGTGCGCCGCAGATGCGCATGGCCGGCCACGTCGTCCGACAGCATGGGCTCTTCGATCCAGCCAGGGTTCACCTCGGCCAATGACTTGAGCCTGACCAGCGCTTCGCCGGAAGTCCAACGCTGGTTCACGTCGAGCAGCAGCGTGCGCGAAGGGCCGATCAACTTGCGTACGGCACGCATGCGCTCCAGATCCTCGACCGGGTCGCCACGGCCGATCTTGAGCTTGAATGTGGTGTAGCCCTGCGCGAGTTGCTCCTCGACCTGCGCAAGCAGTTCGTCTTGCGTCAGGTGCAGGTTGACGGCACTTGCGTAGACGCCAACAGAGTCGGCCACGCCGCCGAGCAGCCGATACAGCGGCATGCCCGCAACCTTTGCCTTGATGTCCCACAGCGCGATGTCCACCGTGGCCAGTGCCAATGTGGTGATACCCGCGGGGCCGAGAAAATGGCATTCATCCCATAGGCGCGACCAGATCCTTTCAGTGTTGGCCGGATCCTCGCCAACCAGCGTGGGCGCCAGATAGGCGCAAACGAGCTGCTCGATCGCCAGTCCGCCGAGGCCGATGGTCTGGCACCAACCCGCGCCCGTTTCACCGCATTCGGTGCGAACTTCGGTGACGACATATTCGTGGTGGGTGATGCGGTATTTCGCCGACACCCACGCCTCGGCGAGCGGGATGCGATACGTGCCGGTAACGACTTCAGCAATTCGCAAGGGGTATTCCAGTTATGACGCGGTCAACGCGGCCAACAATTTGGGCAGGCCCAGCGCAAGGTCAGGGATGCAGACGACCGCCAACAGCACGATCAAAAGCGGCAGCAGGAAGGGCACGATCGCTACGGCGAGCTCGTCGACGCGCACGTCGGCGATTCGGGCTACGGTGTATAGCACCAGGCCGACCGGTGGCGTCAGCAAGCCGATGCACAGGGACAGCACAGTGACGACTCCGAAATGAACGAGGTCGATGCCCAGAAGCTTGACACCGGGTAGAAGAATCGGCACCAGCAACAGCATGGCGGCGATGGGCTCCATGAACAGTCCGACTGCGAGGTAGAGGGCAACGATGATCAACAGCAGGAGGGTGGGGCTGGTGATTTCGCGTCCGAGCCAGAGCGCCACCTCGATCATGACGCCCGAACGAGTGACAACGAAGCCCAGCAGCGCCGTCGCAGCGACGATGTAGAACAAGGCGCCAGTTGCCATGACAACACGCATGACGATGCGGCCCAACTCAGGCACTTTCAGTTCGCGGTAGAACACAGCCAGCGCCAGCGCGTACGCACAGGCCACGACGGCAGCCTCGGTCGGCGTAAACAGGCCGGCATAAATCCCACCGACGACGAACAGCGGGATCAGCAGGCTGGGCACCGCACCGACAAAGGCCGCGCGCAGTTCGGTTGACGTCGGCTTTTCTTCGCGCGGGCAACGGCCGCGTCGCGCATAGATGCCGACCGTGACCATCAGTGACAGGCCCATGAGCAAACCAGGAATCAGTCCGGCCAGGAACAGCGATCCGATCGACGCGCCAGCAACTGCGCCGTAGATCACCATCGGCACACTGGGCGGAATGATCGGGCCCAGCAGGGAAGATGCGGCGGTAATGGCGGCGGAAAACTTGGGTTCATAGCCGCCCTCTTTCATCGCCTTGATTTCCATCGATCCAAGCCCGACGGCATCGGAAATTGCCGAGCCTGTCATGCCGGCGAAGAACATGCTGGCAGCCACGTTCACCTGGCCGAGACCGCCCGGGATCCAGCCAACCAACGCACGAGCCAACCGGAAAATGCGCTGCGTCAATCCGCCTTGATTCATGATCTCGCCGGCGAGCATGAAGAACGGCGCGGCGATCAGCACGAAGCTGTTGACGCCATTGACCATGGACTGCGCGGCAATGACCGGCGCGTTGCCAATGCCGTCTGCGGCGACGACGGCAATGATGGCCACGATGCCCAGCGCAGCCGCTACCGGAACACGCAAGGCGAGCAGAGCAATCAGGCCCAGCAGCCCCAAGGCGATCATCATGATGAGTGTCTTTTTTCGAGGTCTCGAAGCGCGGTGAAAAGTGCCGTCGCAACCGCCGTGATGCTCAAGAGTGACGCAGCGAACACCGCCAAGTAAAGCCATCCATAGCGAAAGCCCGAAAGCGAGCCGGCGAACGAGCCCCACGTCTGACGGGACATCTGCGTCAGCCCCACCGCGAGCAAAATCAGGAAGGCCAACTCCAGGCCCAGGACGGCCACGCGCCACAATGTGCGCTGGTTGCCGGAAAGCCTGGGTGCGGCCCAATCATGAAAGGCGTCGACTGTCATGTGCTCGCGCCGCCGGTGCGCGGCGGCTGTGCTGAAGAAGACCAGCCCGATGAACGCGAAAGCAGCGAACTCCTCGGCCCAGACAAAGCCGAGTCCGAACGGGCGCAAAGCAACTTGCCCGAGCAAGACCAAAAACATCACCGCCACAAGGACGAAGGAAACCATTTCGGCCAGTCCGATACGGGTGCGCATGCGATGCTCCCTTAACGCGACACCGACTCAGTATTTGGTCGCCTTGATCCGATCGTAGAGCTTGCGGCCGTCGGCACCGAGCACTTCTTCCGGAACTTTGGCGATCAGCTCGTCGATGCCCGTCATGTCGATCTCGACCAGCTGCATCTTGCCGGTGCTCGTCAACCAAGCCAGATCGGCATCTTGCGCGTCACGGGCTTGGGCGGTCGTCCAGGCGACGGTTTCCGTAGCTGCGGCTGAGAC
>JBDSYU010000029.1:0-4228 GCA_039925525.1 Variovorax sp. | reverse complement strand
AGCAATGCCTCAATCGAGGTCGAGCGCTCGCGAGAGCACTGCGTTGTATTCCTTGGCACGCAGCACATACGGATAGTGGCCGCCGCTGGGCAGGCGCACATGGCGCGCGCCGGGGTAGGTGCGTACGACGTCGTCTTGCACTTCGCGCGGCAGCAGCGGATCGTCTTCGCAATCAATGATGGTGATGCGCTCGTGGGGGATGGTGAGCTTGGGCACGGCAGGTGCTGCCTGCACCGCCAGCACGCGTGCCTTCATGGCGCGGGCACTGAGCAAGCGGCTGCCGCTGTCGAGCAAGATTTCCTTGAGCTTCTTCTGAACGGGCTCGTCCTCGGGCCAGGACTCGATCGATGTCAGCACCATCTCGCGATGCGCCTTGGGCGGCATCTGGCGCAGCCGCTCGACGGGCTGTCGACTCACCACGCGCCGCGTCAGGGCCGGGTCGCGTAGCGTGTTGCCGAGGATCAACTGCTCGACACGCTCCGGATGGCGGGCGGCGAAATGCTGGGCCAGAAAGCCGCCGAGCGACGAACCGACCAGGCTGGCTTTTTCCAACCCGAGTTTCTCCATCAGGCCGGCCAGCGAATCGGCCAGCCGCTCGATGTCCTCGATCATCGGATAGGTGACGGAGATCATGCGCACACGTTCGCCGAAGCGCGTCATCGTCTCCGCAAAGATGGCTGCCGTGCCCAGCGTTCCGGGCAACATCATCAGGGTCGGACCATGGCGGGTTCCAGGTGTCTCGACGAGGTGCCAGGTCAGGCCATCGACCTTGACGGCACGTTCAGTGGTTGCCTTCTTCATGATTGATTTTTCCTTGCCGCCAAAGCTGCGGCCACGTGGATGAGGATGGCGACGAAGGTGACCGGCAACGCTGCCGTGAACCAGGCCATGGAAAGGCCGATGGCCTCGGTGTTACGCGATGCCGAACGGGCGATGAATCCGCGAGCCAGATCACCGCCCGGGCCGACCAGGCAGAAGTACAAAATCGGCCCCAGAAACAACAGCACGCTGGCGGCGCGCAGCCAGGCGATGGCCGTGTGGGTCTCGAATCTTTTCAGCTCCAGCAGGACCGGGTCGCGCCGGGCCTTGAAGGCCACCGTGGCGCCGAGCAGGCCCGACCAGACCATGGCGTAGCGAGCGCCTTCTTCGGTCCAGCCCGGCGGCTCGGAAAAAAGGTAGCGCGCGATCACCTGTATGCCAATCAATACCAGCATCAGCACCAGAGCGGCGGCCGCGCCGACGCGGCAGCACCGGTCGACCCCATGGCTCAAACGGATCAGACCGCGCATCGCTCTGCGTGGATGGCTGGCTGTGTCTGTCTCAGCGCAGCTGTTCAGCGCGTCTTCTCGGCCGCGTCGACGAACGGTTTGATTTCGGCTTCGGAGAGGATGGCCGTCCATGCCGCGCGCGAGCGCTCCTTGAAGTCCTTGCGCCCTTCAGGCGTGAGCGCAGTGATCTTCATGCCGGCCTTCTCGACCTGCGCCATGGCTTCCTCGTCGCTGGTCTTGACCCACTCGCGATTGGCGGCTTTGGCCTTGGCCACGGCAGCGTCGAAGGCCGCCTTTCGCTCGGCCGACAAGCTCTTGTACCAATCCTCGGAAACCATCGCCACGCGCAAGGATTGCGCGATGTTGGCCGGCGTATAGAACTTGAGGATCGAACCGTGGCCAAACAGGAAAGGCACGAACGGCGGGTTGACATAACCCGACGCGATGCCGGTTTGCAGCGCGTTGGCGACTTCGGGCATGGTGATGACGACGCCGTTGGTGCCCCAGGCGCGGAACAGCTTCATCTGATTTTCGTCGAGCGCTCGCATGCGCAGGTCGGCCATGTCTTCGGGTTTCGCGACCGCGTGCTGCGTGTTGAAGATGCCGGTGCCGCCGCCCACAGACACCAGCGCCGCGATGCGTGCGCCCTTCGGGATCGTGCCCTCGTTGACCCTGGCCAACAGGCCGCCGGTGGCGTCGGACTTGTCCAGTTGCGCCAGCGAATCGAAGAGGTAGGGCAGGTTGAAGCCGAAGGTCAGCTTGTTCAGTTGCGCCGAGCGTGCCAGGTCGGCCATGTTGACTTCGAGCAGACCTTGCGTCACTTGGTCGAGCCGCTCGGCTTCGCCACCGATCGAGTTGACCGGCAACTCCTTGACAGTGAAGCCCGAAGCCTTCAGCGCCTCACCCAAGGCCTTGGCGAAGACATAGGAGCCGGAGCGCACGGGATCGGGTGGCGAATCGAGTGCGATGCGCACCTCTTGCGCATGTGCGGCAAAGCCGGTCAGCGCCAGCAGCGCAGCGATACAGGCACTTCTCAGGTTCTTGGTCATGGGATGGGTCTCCTTTTTTAGTGTGATGGATGACGTGGCGTTTGCGACAGTCTGGATGGAAAGTCTCAGTTCAGCAACCCGAACGCACGCGGCAGGACAAGGCTGCACTGGGGTACCAGCACGATGACCAGCAGCAGCATGACTTCCAACAGCGCAAACGGCAGTATCGCGCGCGCCAGCGCCCAGTATTCGACTTTGCACACCGTCGACACCGCCAGCAGGCAGCCGCCCACTGGCGGTGTGATCAGGCCGATGGTCAGATTCAGGCAGAGCACGATGCCCAGGTGCACCGGATCGACGCCGAGCGCCACCGCCGGCGGTCCGAGCAGCGGTACCAGCAGGGCCAGGGCGACCGGCGGATCGAGCACCATGCCGGCGGCGACGAAGATCACGTTGATGAGCAGCAGGTACTCGGTCTTGCCAAGTCCCAACTGCGTGACGAAGCCGGCCAGCCGCGACGGCAATTGCTCGTGCCCGGCGAGCCAACTGAAACACGCCACCGCGCCGAGGATCATGAAGATGGCGCCGGTCAGCATTGCCGTTTGCACCAGGCTTTGCGACAGGTCCGACGCTCGCAGTCCGCCATACCACAGGCCCACCGCGAGGGCGGCGATCACCGTGAGGGCCGCCGCTTCGGTTGGTGTGACGATGCCAAAGACAATGCCGCCCAGGATGATCACCGGCAGAGACAAGGCCGGCAGCGCGCGCCAGAGCGCCGGCCAGAAGGCGGGGATGTCTTCGCCGGCACCGCCCGGATGATCGTGGCGCCGTGCAAACCATGCGTTACCCGCGAACAGCACGCCGGCCAGCATGAGGCCCGGCACTACGCCGGCCACGAAAAGCGCGGCGACCGAGGTCTGCATCACCGCGCCGTAGAAAATCATGACGATCGACGGTGGGATGATGGGGCCGATCACCGACGCCGCCGCCGTGAGCGCCGAGGCATAGAGCGGCGTGTACCCGCGCGCCACCATCGCCGGCACCAGCGTGTTGCCCAAGGCCGCGGCGTCGGCCACGGCCGAGCCCGAAATGCCGGCAAAGAAGACGCTGGCCAGCACGTTCACATGGCCGAGTCCACCTTTCAAGCGCCCCAGCATCGCCATCGCGAAATCGACCAGGGCCCGTGTGATGCCGGCCCGATTCATGATCTCGCCGGCCAGGATAAAGAGCGGCATGGCCATCAGCGCAAACACATCGATCTGGCTGAAGATGCGCTGCGGCATGATCGCCAGATACTGCGTGTTGCCACTGGCCACGAAGGCCAGCACCGATGACGCGCCCAACGCATAGGCAACCGCGGTGCCGGCTGCAAGCAGCGCCAGCATGGCAGTAATCACGAGCCAAAACATCGGCGGACTATAGAAGAAGTCGCGCCGAGTGCGACAGGTTAAAGATGGTGAAGATGCTCGGCGCTGGCGCCTTGACGCTCGATAGCGCGATCGCCTGATCGAGGCTCACCAGGCGTCCGGCATTCTTCACAGCCAGTGCCAGCAGATACAGATCGGTGATCTGGTTATGGCCTTGCACGCGCGCAAAGTCGAGCCGGGTGTCGTCGCGTAGCGTCGACTTCAGAGGCCTTCGCGTTCCATCAAGTCGCGCACATGGCGTGGTGTGATGATTTCGTCTCGCGCCGTCAGCAGCGCGAAACGCCCTCGCAGCGCAGGCGGTGCGTTGGCGCCCCTGGACTGCGTGGCGCCGCGACGGCTCAGTTCGGCCACGGCATCGCCCAACGAGATGCGCTCGCGCTCGGCGACGTGGCGCGTGGCCAGCAAGGCGTCGTCTGCGATGTTGAGGGTAGTACGCATGGTGAGATTCGCTAGAGGTTGTCTGCGACTGTCGCATCAGTGGATCAGTTGAGCACAAACGCACCATGAAATTTCAGAGCGTTCCGCAGGCATGAACCTGCTTCGC
>JBDSYU010000028.1:0-17231 GCA_039925525.1 Variovorax sp. | reverse complement strand
CGGCCGTCATTCGCCCAGTTCCCCAATGAAAAAGGGCGTCCGGTGGATGAAACCGGACGCCCTTGGACGTTTTGTTGGTCGGTGTGAAAGGATTCGAACCTTCGACCCCTTGCACCCCATGCAAGTGCGCTACCAGGCTGCGCCACACACCGAAGCTCAAAATTATACGGGTCGGCTCGCTTACGTTCTTTCAGGGACCGACGCTCAGCAGTTCGCGAATCTCTGACAGCTCGCGGCGCAGTTCCTGCAGGTGCGACGTGGCAGTGCCGCGGCGAACGGCAGAACTGCGTTGGCCGTCATCAGCGCCGAAGGCGCCAAGGCCTGTGAGCACGTCGTCGCTTTCTTCTTCAGGGTGCGGCATTGCCGGCTCGACGCCGTTCAGCGGCACTTCGCCATTGCGGCGGCGTTCCCGCTCTTGTACCACCAGTTCCTGCAGCTTGTTGCGGGCGCCGCTGATGGTGAAGCCCTGGTCGTAGAGCAGGTCGCGGATGCGGCGGATCATCAGCACTTCGTGATGCTGGTAGTAGCGCCGATTGCCGCGACGCTTCATGGGCCGAAGCTGCGTGAACTCCTGCTCCCAGTAGCGCAGCACATGCGGCTTGACACCGCACAGATCGCCGACTTCGCCGATCGTGAAATAGCGCTTGACGGGGATGGGCGGGAGCGAGTTCTCCATCGTTGGTAGCAAGGGTTCGAGTCCGGGAGGCAGTGGATAGCTGATCGAGCGCGCAAGCCTACCGCAGGTGCGGCGCAGGCGCTAGTCCAAGAGGGCGCAAATCAGTCGTCGCGCGCAGCGTGCGTGGCCGCACTTTCGTCGTCGGTGGCTTGCTGGATCAGCTCCTTGAGCTTGGCGCTGGCATGAAAGGTGGCGACGCGCCGCTCGCCGATCGGGATCGGCTCGCCGGTACGTGGATTGCGCCCCGGGCGCGGCGCCTTGACGCGGATTTGGAAGTTGCCGAAGCCGGTGATCTTCACGTCACGGCCATCGATGAGACTGTCGCTGATGAGCGAATAAAAGGCCTCGACCATGTCCTTGGATTCGCGCTTGTTCAGGCCGATCTGCTCAAACAGCAAGTCGGCCAGATGAGCCTTGGTGAGCGCCGGCGTTTCCAGTTCTTCGAGCGTGAAATCCACGACATCTCTCCGTTTGAATCAAGCCCGAAGGCGTGCGCCGAGGCGCGACTGAAGGCGTTCGAGAATGGCCTGAACCGCCGTGTCGACGGCCCCATCGGTCAGCGGCGCATCGTCACTGTTGAAGGCCAGACGCACGGCGAGGCTTTTCTCGCCGACGGCGAGCGCGTTCGCTGCGGCTGCATGCGCGCCTTGCACCGGCTGCGGGCGAAATATATCGAACAGCACGGCGCTGCGCAGCAGCCCTGAAGTCTCCGTTGTCTCGATGGCTTGCATCAGTTGCGCATGGGTCACGGGTTCGCCAACGACGACCGCGATATCGCGCAGCACGGTCTGCTGCTTGGGCACCGCATGCTCCAGGGGCAACGGGCGCTGCAGTACGGCGGCCAAATCGAGCTCGAACAGCACCGGCGCATAAGGCAGTTCCCAGCTTTGCCGCCAGCGCGGATGCAGCTCGCCGACGACGCCGATGTCGCGGTCGTGCAGCCAGACACGCGCGGCGCGGCCAGGATGCAGCGCCGGATGATCGGAGGTGGCCTCGAAGCGCGCGCCGAGCGGCGCCAACAGCGCTTCGACGTCGCCCTTGGCATCGAAGAAATCGGCGCGCCGGGCGGCGCCCGACCAATGCAAGCCATCCGGATCGCCCCAGGCGAGGCCGGCCACGCGCATCGGCTGATCGATGCCCTTGACGGTGCTGTCGGTGGTCTCGACACTGGCGTCGCGCCGAAAGACGCGGCCGACTTCGAACACGCGCACCCGCGCCGCCTTTCGATCGAGGTTGAACTTCAGCACCTGCAGCAGCGAGCCGAGCAGGCTCGAGCGCATCACGCTCATCGGGCTGGCGATCGGATTCAGCAATTCGATCGGCTGTACGTTGCCGGCCAGCTCGTGCTCCCAGCGCGCTTGCACAAAACTGAAGTTGATGGTTTCCTGGTAGCCGAGCGCGGCCAGACGATGGCGCACCGCGAAGGCGCTGCGCTGTGTTTCGGGTCGCAGACGCGCGACGATCGGCGCGACGGGCGGATCAGTGGGCAAGTTGTCGTAGCCGACGAGGCGCGCCACCTCTTCGATCAGGTCTTCTTCAATTCGGATGTCGAAACGATAGGGTGGTGGCGTGACGGTCAGCGTCGCACCGCCCTCGCCTTGCGCCTCTGTAAATTCGAAGCCGAGCCGGCGCATCGCACCGGCGCATTGCGCCTGCGTGATCGGCATACCGATGACGCGCGCCGCGCGAGCCACGCGCAGCGTCACCGGCACGGCATCAGGCACTTTCAGCAGCTGATCATCAACCGGGCCGGCGACGCCGCCGCAGATGCTCTGCACCAGTTGCGTGATGCGTTCGATCACTTCCACCGTGCGACTCGGATCGACACCGCGCTCGAAACGATGTCCGGCATCGGTCGAAAAATTGAAGCGCCGGGAGCGGCCCTGCACCGCCTGCGGCCACCAGAACGCCGCCTCGATGTAGATGTTGCGGGTGGCGTCGGATACTGCCGTGGCTTCGCCGCCCATGATGCCGGCCAGCGATTCGACCGCTGCCGCATCGGCGATGACGCCGACACCGGCGTCGAGCTCGACTGTGCTGCCATTGAGCAGCGCCAATTTCTCGCCGACCCGGCCCCAGCGCACCGTGAGGCCGCCATCGATCTTGTCGAGATCGAAGATGTGACTCGGCTGCCCAAGTTCGAACATCACGTAGTTCGAGATGTCGACCAGCGGCGAGACGCTGCGTTGCCCGCAACGCGCCAGACGTTCGACCATCCATTGCGGCGTTGGTGCGGTGGTGTCGACGCCGCGCAGCACGCGGCCCGAGAAGCGCCCGCACAGGTCACTGGCTTCGACCTTGACCGCGAGCCGATCGTCGATGACGGCAGGTACGGGCACGACCTGCGGTGGCCGCAGCGGGGCGCCGGTCAATGCGGCGAGTTCGCGCGCGATGCCGAAGACGCTGAGGCCGTGCGCGAGGTTGGGTGTGAGCTTGAGCGTGAGCAGCGCGTCGTCAAGGCGCAGCCACTCGCGCACGTCGACGCCGATCGGTGCGTCGGCCGCCAATTCGAACAGGCCGCCATGGTCGTCGCTCAACTTGAGCTCGCGCGCTGAACAAAGCATCCCCTGGCTCTCGACACCGCGCAGCTTGCCGAGCTTGATGACGAAGGGCTTGGCCTCGCCATCCTCGGTCTCGGCCGGCGGCAATTCGGCGCCAACCTGCGCCACCGGCACCTTGATACCAGGCCGCGCATTGGGCGCGCCGCAGACGATATGAAGCAGACTGCCCTGCCCCACGTCGACCTCGCAAACGCGCAGCCGATCGGCGTTGGGATGCTGCGCCGCCGTGCGGATCTCACCGATGACGACGCCGCTGAACGGCGGCGCCACCGGACGCCGCTCCTCGACTTCGAGCCCACCCATGGTGAGCGTCTCTGCCAATTCAGCGCTGCCGATCGGCGGATCGCAGAACTCGCGCAACCAGGATTCAGGGAACTGCATGAAAGGCGACTTCCGTCTTCAATTGAACTGCGAAAGAAAACGCAGGTCGCCATCGAAAAACTGGCGCAAGTCGCTCACGCCGTAGCGCAGCATCGTCAGCCGATCCGGACCCATGCCGAAGGCGAAACCGATGGTGCGTTCGGCATCGAGCCCCATGTTGCGAACCACCTGCGGATGCACCTGGCCGGCGCCGGCCACCTCGAGCCAACGGCCGGCCAGGGGGCCCGTCTGGAACTGAATGTCGATCTCCGCACTCGGCTCCGTGAAAGGGAAAAAACTCGGCCGGAAACGCAGCGCCAGATCGTCGGTCTCGAAAAAGGTGCGGCAGAAATCGGTGAACACCACCTTCAAGTCCTTGAAGCTGACGTTCTCGCCCAGCCACAAACCCTCGCACTGATGGAACATCGGCGAATGCGTGGCGTCGCTGTCGACGCGGTAGGTGCGGCCCGGCGCGATGACGCGGATCTCCGGCGCCTGCAGCCGGCCGGTGGTGTCGGCTGCTGCGGCGGCAAACGCCGTGGCATGGCGTTTGACATGGGCGTGCGCATATCGCACCTGCATCGGGCTGGTGTGTGGTCGCAGGTTATAGGCCATGCCGTCATCGCCCTTGATGTCGACATAAAAGGTGTCCTGCATCGAACGCGCCGGATGGTCCGGCGGATTGTTCAGCGACGTGAAGCTGTGCCAGTCACTCTCGATCTCTGGACCGTCGGCAACATCGAAGCCCATGCTGGCAAAGATGGCCTCGATCCGCTCGAGTGTGCGGCTGACCGGATGGAGCCCGCCGGCCGGGCGCTGCCGGCCCGGCAAGGTGACATCGAGCGCCTCGCTTTGCAGTTGCTGCGCCAATTCGGCATCGGCCAACTGTCGGCGGCGGCGGCCGAGCGCCGCTTCGATCGCCTGCTTGGCGACATTGATGGCGGCGCCGCGCGACTTCCTCTCCTCGACCGATGCCGCGGCCAAACCCTTCATGAGTTCCGTGACGCGTCCGGCCTTGCCCAGGAACTGTGCCTTGGCGTTCTCCAGGTCGGCCGGCGCAAAGGCCTCCTCGAAGGCGCTGTAGGCGCGTTCGACCAGCGTGTCCAACTCATTCATGGATGGCGTCGACAAGATGTGCTGCAAAGTGAAAGGGCCGGAGCTTGTGCAAGCGCCGGCCCCGGTTCGCGCCCGCAGCAAGGTCGCCTGCCGAAGGCGACCGCCGCGGCACGGGATCAGGCTGCCAGCTTGGCCTTGGCCTGCTCCACGATGCCAGCGAAAGCCGCCTTGTCGTGCACAGCGATGTCGGCCAGCATCTTCCGGTCGATCTCGATGCCGGCCTTCTTGATGCCGTTGGCGAACTGGCTGTAGGTAAGGCCCAGTTCACGCGAGGCGGCGTTGATGCGGGCGATCCACAACTGGCGGAAGACGCGCTTCCTGGTGCGGCGATCGCGGTAGGCATATTGCCCGGCCTTCATTACCGCTTCCTTGGCGATACGGAAGACATTGCCACGGCGGCCGCGAAAGCCCTTGGCCAGGGCGAGAACTTTTTTGTGGCGGGCGCGAGCCGTTACACCACGTTTGACGCGAGGCATGGAAGATTCCTTTCGTTCGTTGGGCGGTCAGATGCCACGGCCGGGCAACATGGCAGCGATCCCGACCATATTGCTCTCGTGGACTGCCGTCGTGCCGCGCAGGTGGCGCTTGTTCTTGGTGGTCTTCTTCGTCAGGATGTGACGCTTGAAGGCTTGACCGCGCTTGACGGTGCCACCGGGGCGAACGCGGAAACGCTTTTTAGCGCCGCTCTTGGTCTTCATCTTGGGCATTTGCATGCTCCCTAATTTTGTGCTCCGGGGCGCTGCGAACCTTCCGCAGACTTGTGGGCCTCGAGTCACTTCTTCATCGCGCCGGCTGCCATAAAAACGGCAACCGGCGAAATCACTTTCAAATCATCTCTATCGATCCGTGCGACCTTTTTGGCTCAAGCTGGGGTCGCTTGCGCCGCCGCCGCTGCATTCACATTGGCCGTCTCGGCCGCCGGTTTCGCCGCGCCGCTGCCCTTCTTGCGGCCCGGTGCAATCATCATGATCATCTGCCGGCCTTCGAGCTTGGGAAACTGCTCGACCACAATCAGGTCGCCAAGGTCGTCGCGTATGCGCTGCAACAGCGCCATGCCGAGTTCCTGGTGCGTGATCTCGCGGCCACGAAAGCGCAGCGTGATCTTGCATTTGTCGCCCTCATCGAGAAAGCGCCGGATGTTGCGCATCTTGATGTTGTAGTCACTGTCATCGGTGCCGGGGCGGAACTTGATTTCCTTGACCTCGATGATCTTCTGCTTGGATTTGGCCTCGGCCGCCTTCTTCTGCTCGTGGTACTTGAACTTGCCGTACTCGATGAGCTTGCACACCGGGGGATTGGCCGCAGCCACCACCTCCACCAGATCGACATCACGCTCGCCCGCCATTCGCAATGCTTCGGCGAGACTGACCACGCCGAGTTGCTCATTTTCTTCGCCGGTGAGGCGGACTTCCGGGGCCATGATTTCCCGGTTCAGGCGGTGTTGGCGTTCCTCGCGATGGCGACGGTCACGATAAGCAGTAGCGATGGTTCAATCCTTCAAAAATGGCTACAAAACCGTAGCGGTTGGGCTGGCTCGGTGCCCCTAAAAACTGCCAGGCACGAAAGAGCCGCAAAAAACAACTGAGGGTGGCGCTTGGCGAAATCAACGTCTGGCAGCGACATCGCCGGCGAGCCGTTCGATGAACGATTCGACCGGCATGACACCGAGATCCTGATTGCCGCGGGCGCGTACAGAAGCTGCGCCGGCTGCCTTTTCCTTGTCGCCGATGACGAGGATGTAGGGGAGCTTTTGCAACGAATGCTTGCGTATTTTATACGTGATCTTTTCGTTGTGCAGGTCCAATTGCACCCTAACCCCTTGATTTTGCAACGTTTTCGCAACTTCGGCAGCGTAAACGGCCTGCCCTTCGCTGATATTGAGCACCGCCACCTGGACGGGCGCGAGCCAGGCCGGCATGGCGCCGGCGTGGTGCTCGATCAACATGCCGATGAAGCGTTCCAGGCTGCCGACGATGGCGCGGTGCAGCATCACCGGGTGCGCGCGACCGCTGGTTTCGGTCACGTAATCACCACCCAGGCGCTCGGCCGTGTTGAAGTCGACCTGCATCGTGCCGCACTGCCATTGGCGGCCGATCGCGTCGCGCAGCGTGTACTCGATCTTCGGGCCGTAGAACGCGCCCTCGCCCGGCGAGATAACGAAGTCGACACCCGAACGCCGCAGCGCCTCGATCACGGCGTGCTCGGCCTTGTCCCATAGCGCGTCCGAACCGACGCGGTTGTCAGGCCGGGTCGCCACCTTGTAGAGGATGTCGGTGAAGCCGAAATCCGCATAGACCTTTTGCAGTTGCGCCGTGTAGGCAACGCATTCGTCAAGGATCTGGTCTTCGGTGCAGAAGACGTGCCCATCGTCCTGCGTGAAGCCGCGCACGCGCATGATGCCGTGCAGCGCGCCACTGGGCTCGTTGCGGTGGCACTGGCCGAACTCGCCATAGCGAATGGGCAGGTCGCGGTAGCTGCGCAGGTCGCTGTTGAAGATCAGCACATGACCGGGACAGTTCATCGGCTTGAGCGCGTACTCGCGCTTCTCCGACTCCGTGGTGAACATGTGCTCGCGATAGTTCTGCCAATGGCCGGTCTTCTCCCACAGGCTCTTGTCGAGGATCTGCGGGCCCTTGACTTCCTGATACCCCGTGTCGCGATAGACCTGGCGCATGTACTGCTCGACCTGCTGCCATAAGGCCCAACCCTTCGGGTGCCAGAAAACGAGGCCCGGCGCCGCCTCGTCCATGTGGAACAGGTCGAGCTCCTTGCCGAGCTTGCGGTGGTCGCGCTTCTCGGCCTCCTCGATGCGCTGAATGTATTGATCAAGCTGCTTCTTGTCGGCCCAGGCCGTGCCATAGATGCGCTGCAACTGCTCGTTCTTGGCATCGCCGCGCCAGTAGGCGCCGGCCAGCTTGGTCAGCTTGAAGACTTTGAGAAACCGTGTGTTCGGCACATGCGGGCCGCGGCACATGTCGACATATTCCTGGTGGTAATACAGGCCCATCGCCTGCTCGTCTGGCATGTCGTCGACCAGGCGCAGCTTGTAGTCCTCGCCACGCTGCTTGAAAACTTCGATCACCTCGGCGCGCGGCGTCATCTTCTTGACCACGTCGTAGTCCTGCGCGATCAACTCCTTCATACGCGCTTCGATGGCTGCCATGTCGTCGGGCGTGAAGGGCCGCTCGTAGGCGATATCGTAATAAAAGCCTTCGTCTATTACCGGACCTATCACCATCCGGGCGCTCGGGTACAACTGCTTGACCGCATGGCCGACCAAGTGCGCCGTGGAGTGACGAATGATCTCCAGGCCCTCGGCATCCTTGGGAGTGATGATCTGTAGCCTGGCGTCATGGTCGATCAAGTCGCTGGCGTCGACCAGGCGACCATCGATCTTGCCGGCGACTGTCATCTTGGCCAGGCCTGGGCCGATCTGCAAGGCGACGTCGGCAACAGTCACCGGTCCAGGAAATTCGCGGCGCGAGTTGTCGGGAAGCGTGATCTGGATCATGAAATGACTCTGCTGATAACAAGGACGGCCAGGAGGAACCAAGGACTGCCGGAAGGAACATCGACTCGGGGCGATCGGAAGCCTCATGGCGAGTGAGCGAACTGTCGTGCAAAAAGCAAAAGCGCGGTCGGTGCCGCGCTTGTTTGGGGTTGGTCATGCTGAAAAAATTCAGCACACGCACGCTACCCGACAGCCCGGCTCCAAAAACCCGACTGCGTAGTTCGCGGTGTCATAACCGACATGCCTTCCTCGCTCTTTTTGATTGCTTGCGTTGCGTTCACTGCTTCAAATCGGCTTGAGGCAGAGCGCCTCTGCGGCCGACTGAATAGCCGGCGACTTTAGCAGACCTCTATCGGCGCTTGCCCTCGCCCCTGCCGTCTGGCGCAGGGAGAGGGAGCACAACATACCGGAGGGTGAGGGAGCAGAACCGCCCGCATGGTTGCCGAATCCGCCAGCGTTATCGCCAGGGCGTGTTCAGTGGAACTGCTCTTCCTCCGTCGACCCAGTGAGCGCCGTGACGCTCGACTTGCCGCCCTGGATCACCGTCGTCACTTCGTCGAAGTAACCGGTGCCGACTTCCTGTTGATGGCTCACGAAACTGTAGCCGCGCGAACGCGCCGCGAACTCGGGCTCCTGCACCTTCTCGACATACGCCGACATCCCGCGCTCGACATAGTCCTTGGCCAAATCGAACATGTTGAACCACATCGAGTGGATGCCGGCCAGCGTGATGAACTGGTATTTGTAGCCCATGGCGCCCAGCTCGCGCTGGAACTTGGCGATGGTCGCGTCGTCGAGGTTTTTCTTCCAGTTGAACGACGGCGAGCAGTTGTAGGCCAGCATCTTTCCAGGGTGCACCTTGTGCACGGCATCGGCAAACTTCCTGGCGAATGCCAGATCGGGCGTGCCGGTCTCGCACCACACCAGATCGGCGTAGTGCGCGTAGGCGACGGCGCGGCTGATGGCCTGCTCCATGCCCTTCCTGCTCTTGTAGAAGCCCTCTGACGTGCGCTCGCCGGTGAGGAACGGTTTGTCGTTTTCGTCGTAGTCGCTGGTGACCAGGTCGGCCGCTTCGGCATCGGTGCGCGCAATGACCAGAGTCGGCACGCCGCAGACATCGGCCGCCATGCGCGCAGCGATGAGTTTCTGCACCGCCTCGGTGGTCGGCACCAGTACCTTGCCGCCCATGTGACCGCACTTCTTGACCGATGCCAGCTGGTCTTCGAAATGCACGGCGGCGGCACCGGCCTTGATCATGGCCTTCATCAGCTCGAAGCCGTTGAGCACGCCGCCGAAACCGGCTTCGGCATCGGCGACGATTGGCGCGAAGCAGTCGACATAGCCCTCGTCGCCGGGATTCACGCCCTTGGACCACTGGATTTCGTCGGCGCGGCGGAAGGTGTTGTTGATGCGCTCGACCACGGTCGGCACCGAATCGACCGGGTACAACGACTGATCCGGATACATCGACGACGCGCTGTTCGCATCTGCCGCTACTTGCCAGCCCGACAGATAGATGGCCTTGACGCCAGCCTTGACCTGCTGCATGGCCTGGCCGCCGGTGAGCGCACCGAGCGTATTGACATACGGCTCGCTCGCGAGCAAATCCCACAGCTTCTCGCTGCCGCGGCGCGCCAGCGTGTGCTCGATCGGAAATGAGCCGCGCAGCCGCACCACGTCGGCAGCGCTGTATCCGCGCTTGATACCCTTCCAGCGCGCATTGGCGGTCCAGTCTTTTTCAAGCGCCGTCGCCTGCTGGTCGCGGCTGAGTTGTTCGGTGAGGTTTTGCGGCATGGTCACTCCAGTGTGATGAAAAGCTGATCCTTGGTCGAAGCCATTAAGGCTATCCGATGGCGCTTACTCTATCGCAAAACTCAACTCTTATATCTTATACAAGAGTTATATTTTTCTTAACGATATCAACAATTCACACGCACAGTTCCACAATGCAATATGTTTTTCATCATGAAGAGAGACTCTGTGCACTGCAAAATCACGCTTTCGTGGGGCATGGGTGCCGCCGCCTGCAGTGCCGTCTCAAATTCGCGCTGCGAACCTCATGGCTTTGCGCCTGCGCAGTGTCGAACCCAGTCGCCGCTCGTGATCACCGTTTGTTTGCCGATCCGACCGGGATGGATTTCGTAGACCAGGCAGCGCAGGTACTGGCCTTCGACATGGACGTCGAGGGCCCGCTTCAGGTACTCACCGCTGCCGTCAGGCTCGACTTCTTCCAGGCGGTCCAACGAGGCTTCGAGGGTGGAGTCGATTTCATAGACCTCGCCGAGAACCACCGCGCCGGCGCCCAGCCGCAGTCCCGGGTAACTGCCAAAGTCGAACAAGGTTCCGTCGATGTGCGCACGACCGATGAAAAGGGGCGCCGGTCGCATGCGGCGAATATCGTTGCTGCAACCCGCCCGCAGCGTGCCATAGACGAAAACGTGGCGCGCGGATCGATCCGAGGCTCGTGGCCGGTGCATCATCAGCCAGATTTTCAACGGGCCCGCGCGCCTCTCGCACGGTGGCGACGGCGTCGAGCTTGTCGCAGGCACCGGGACGCAACACCAATGCGGCAACCTGCTTGTATTCGGCGCGGTGCTTTGCGAAGGCCGGCCGGCGAGGCGGGCGTGTTCATGGTTCTGCTGCCGGTGAGCGCAGCTTTGGTGGGCGTCATGCTGGCCCTCGGAAAGAACGTTTCAATGCTGCAATTTGGGGCATTTTCCGCAGCGTTGGCCGGCGTGTCGCTCGCCACCGTGCCGCGACGTCGATGAGCCGGGCGATTTCTCCCCCTAAAAAAACAACAGCACAGGGGGAGAAAAACGCGTTTTCCCTTGGAGACGCGTTTCTTCTCCATTAGCATTCGAGGCACCACTGAAGATGCCCGTTTTCATTGGTGAATCCAACTTCAAAATCAGGAACTTCAATCATGGCAACTGCAAAGAAGGCTTCGGCCAAAAAGTCCACCGCTAAGAAGGCCGCTCCGGCCAAGAAAGCGCCCGCCAAGAAAGCTGCCGCCAAAAAGGCGGCACCGGCCAAGAAGATGACGGCCGCGAAAAAGGCTCCGGCAAAAAAAGCTGCAGCCAAGAGTGCTCCTGCGAAAAAGAGCGCTGCCAAGAAGGCGCCAGCCAAAAAGCGCACTCCCAACGCGGCCTTCATGAGGGCGTTGACGCCAAGCCCCGAGTTGGCTGCGGTCGTCGGTTCCACGCCGCTGCCACGCACCGCCGTGGTCAGCAAACTGTGGGACTACATCAAGAAGAACAACCTGCAGGACAAGAACAACAAGCGAATGATCAACGCCGATGCCAAGCTGCGCGCCGTCTTCGGCAAGGCGCAGGTGTCGATGTTCGAACTCGCATCGTTGATCGGCAAGCACGTTAAGTAGGCCTCTCGCGCGCTCCAGGAAGTCCGGCTCACGCCGGCTTCTTTTTTTACTACACGTAAGCGGTGCCTTGTTCTTATGCCGACCATCGAAGACTTCCAGCAGCTCGATATTCGGACCGGCCGCATCGTCGCGGTCGAGGAGTTCCCGAAGGCGCGCAAGCCGACCTACAAACTGCAAATCGACTTTGGACCTGAGCTTGGCGTCAAGAAGTCTTGCGCGCAGATTACGGCGAATTACACGATGCAGCAACTGATGGGCCATATCGTGCTGGCCGTGGTGAACCTCCCGCCCCGCCAGATCGGCCCAACGGTGTCGGAAGTGTTGACGCTGGGCGTCGATGATGCGCACGGCAACGTCGTCCTGTTGCAGGCGGAGAGGACAGTGGGACTGGGACAGCGGGTTTACTGAGCCTGGAAACCGCTGTTGGATGCGCCCGTGTGTGCCGCGATCGGCGTGTCAGGCAACGCGCGACAACGCCGAGGCTCCAGCTACGCATGTCCCTGCCAATTCGCGAAAAGCTCAGGCGTCGCGGCGAGATGGGGCGCCGGATCGCGGCCAGGTGTCCGATAGCTGGTAACCGGCGGGCCACGGGTCGTCAGGGTCGAGCAACTCCTGTCGCAGGCCGGTGATCCAGGCTCGTCCCGAGATCGACGGGATGATCGCGGCGCGATCCGCCACCGTCGTGTCCTCCGCAATGCTGCACTTGAACTCGGAGCCGATGATCGAGCGACCGATAAAGCGGTCTCCTACGGCCATTTCGCCGCGCGACCGGAGGACTGCCATGCGCGCCGAGCAACCGGTGCCGGTGGGCGAGCGGTCAATCCTGCCAGGCTGAATCACCACCGCGTTGACGCCTATCAGCGCCCCTTGCTCGCGTTGGACCGGTGCAGCGATCTGGCAGAAGGAAATATGGTCCCAATCGGCATTGCCCGGATGAACGAATCCTAATTGCTCGTTGGCCGCGCGCGTGATGCGCACGCCGATCGCGGCAATGTCCGCGGCCTCGTCCGCGGTGATGGCGAAACCGAGCGCGCGGGCATCCGCGATCACAAAACTGTCACCACCGTAAGCGACATCGACCGTGAGTGTGCCGAGTCCTTCCACCTCCAGCGCGGCGTCGAGCCGATCGGCGAAGCTCGGCACGTTGCGCACGGTAATGCATTCGGCTTTGCCATTGCGGCAGTTGGCAGTGACCTCGATGACGCCGCCCGGTGCTTCGAGCGTCATGTGTGTAAGCGGCTCCTGCATGGCAATGATCCCGGTATCGAGCAGAACCGTCGCCACGCAGATCGAATTCGATCCGGACATCGGCGGGGTGTCCTCAGACTCCATGATGATGAAGCCCATTTGCGCGCGCGCATCCTTGGCCGGCACCAGCAGGTTGACACTGCGAAAGACGCCACCGCGCGGTTCGCTGAGCACGAACCTGCGCAACGCCTGGTCGTGCGCGATAAACCGCGACTGCGCCCACAGCGTGTCGCCTGGTGGGGGCGCAACGCCGCCGACGATGACGTCCCCCACCTCCCCTTCGGCGTGGCAGCCAACGATGTGGATGGCCTTCGACGAACGCATTCGCTCTTTCTGGCACTGAGGTTCGGTTAGAAGATCTCCAGGACCGAAGGACCAAAGCTGTCGACCTTCGGCGTGATGCCAAGACCCGGCGCGTCGGTCGTGGTCATGAAGCCGTCGACGCGCTGCGGCGCGCCGTCGGCGATGCTGCGCGTTCCGTAGCTGTTGAAGTCGGTGGCCGAGAAGCAGAGCTCCGTAGGCGTCGAGCGCGCCAGGTGCGCAATCGTCGCAGTCACGATATCGCCGCCCCAGGTGTCCTCGATGGTCATGGCGATACCGCTGGCGACGCACAGGTCGCGCATCAGCTTCGCGCGCGTCAGCCCGCCGACCTTGGAAATCTTCAGGTTGATGATGTCCATCGCATCGTCGGCCAGTCCACGCACCAGCGTGTCGACGCCGGTGATCACCTCGTCCAGCACGAACGGCCGCGTCGTACGCCTCCTGATCGACAGGCACTCTTCGTAAGTCAGACACGGCTGCTCGATATGGACGTCGAGATCGCTCACCGCAGAGACGACCCGCGCGGCCGCTGCCCTCGTCCAGCCGGTGTTGGCATCCGCCACCAGCACATCACTTGGTTCGAGAATCTTGCGACAAGCACGGATACGCTCGATGTCGTCGTCGGCATTACCGCCGACCTTGAGCTGGAACTTGCGGTAGCCTTCCGAGCGGTAGCCGGCGATCTTCGCCGCCATCCGTGCCGGATCTTCCTGCGAAATGGCACGATAAAGCGCGACACGCTCCTGAGCAGCGCCGCCCAGAAGCGTATGGACGGGCAGCCCAACGTGTTTTCCCAGAAGATCCCAGCACGCCACATCGATCGGCGCCTTCACGTACGGATGCCCGTTGAGCGCCGCATCCATGCGGCGGTTCACTTCGCCGAGATTGGTCGGGTCGATTCCGATCAGCCGTGGTGCGATTTCCTTGAGACCGGCTCGCACGCCGGCGGCGTAGGACGGAAGATAGGCCGAGCCGAGCGGACAACATTCGGCATAGCCGACGAGTCCGGTGTCGGTTTCGACCGCCACCACCGTGGAGTCGAAAACCTCGACGAAATTGCCCTTCGACCAGTTGTAGCGACCTTCTTTGAGCGGCAGGTCGACTTGCCATGCCGTAATTTTCGAGATCTTCACGATTCGTTGCCTCTTCGATTTGGTGGCTGTAACGGTATCTCAAATCACCTGAAAGCCGCGCGCAAAAGGGTCCCGGTCATCAATGAAAATCGTGTTGAGGCCCGTTTGACGCGCCCAGCCACTGACCGAGGGAATGATGGCATCGAGACTGCCGACCTTGGTCGCGGCCTCCACGCGACCTTCGAACAGCGAGCCGATGATGCTCTCGTGCACGAACGCGTCGCCCACTTTGAGCCGCCCCAGAGCTGCCCATTGCGCCATGCGCGCAGAAGTGCCGGTGCCGCAGGGCGATCGATCGATGGCCTTGTCGCCGTAGAACACGGCGTTGCGCGCAGTCGCGTTCGGCGCTCGCGGCGTGCCCGTCCACAAGATATGGCTCAAGCCGCGAATCTGCGGATGTTGGGGATGCTCGAACGTGTATGCAGCGTTGAGGGCCTTGCGCAGAGCTGGACTCCAGCGAAGCAGATCGCCGGCGGTGACATCGGCGATGTCGCTGAAATTGCGCTGACTGTCGACGATGGCGTAGAAATTGCCGCCATACGCCACATCGACGGTGATCAGGCCCAGGCCCGGACAGTCGACTTCGAGACCGCGCGAATGGAGGAAGGCCGGCACGTTGGTGATGCGCACTTCCGCGACATACGGCCCGTCGAGACTATAGGTGGCGCGCACCGGGCCGGCGGGCGTATCCAGATTGACGACGCCAGGCGTCTTCGGCGTGACGAGGCCGTGCTCGATCGCCATGGTCACCGTGCCGATGGTGCCGTGCCCGCACATTGGCAGGCATCCGGAGGTCTCGATAAAGAGAACGCCGATGTCGCAGTCCGTTCGCGTTGGCGGATAGAGGATGGAGCCCGACATCATGTCGTGGCCGCGCGGCTCGAACATCAGGCCGGTGCGGATCCAGTCGAATTCGGCAAGAAAATGCGCACGCTTCTCGAGCATGGTGCTGCCGGAAAGTGCCGGGCCGCCGCCCGCGACAAGACGCACCGGATTGCCGCAAGTGTGCCCGTCGATGCAGAAGAAGCTGTGCCTGGCCATGGTGTCAAAACCTTTGTGGACTGAACGACGACAACTCGATGGCCGGATTCCTTCCGCAGACGAGGTCGGCGACCAGCCTTCCCGTTGCCGCGCATTGCGTAAGCCCGAGATGACCGTGCCCGAACGCATGGATGATCCGTGACGATGCACGCGATGGGCCGATGACTGGAAGACTGTCGGGCAGCGATGGGCGAAATCCCATCCACTGCTTGCCGCCCGCGGTCGCAAGGCCCGGCAGGAAACGCGCAGCCTTCGTGAGCATCGCCTCGGAACGAGTGTAATTCGGCGCCAGGTCGAGACCGCCCAACTCGACCGCGCCACCGATACGGATGCCGGTTGAGAGTGGCGTGACGACAAACCCATGCGCGCCAAAAATCAGTTGGCGCCTCAAGTCGAATGCATTGGGTGGCAATGTGGTGTTGTAACCGCGTTCGGTTTCCAGTGGAATGTGATCGCCCAGCGGTTTTACCAGGGGCCCGGCCCAAGCACCCGCGGCAATGACGACGGTGCGGGCCGCAAGCGTATTGCCGCCGTCGAGCGAAACAAGCGCGCCATCATCCGTTGGCCTGACAGCGGCGACGCGAGCCCTGGTGAACACGCCTCCTTTCTCTTGGACCCGATCGGCCAGTGCACAGGCAAATTCATAAGGGTCGGAAACGGTCTGCCAGGCCGGGACAAAAGTACCGGCAACGAACTCTCGCGCCAGGCCCGGCTGCAGTTCGGCCAATCGGCTGCCGCGCACATGTTCGAACGCGATGTTCGCTTCGGCACGCGCGTGCCAACCGGCACTGGCTGCGGCCAGTTCGCGCTCGTTTGCGTAGAGCTCGAGTGAGCCGTCGCCTCGCACCATGTGCTCCAGGCCGCAGGCCTGGATCATCGAGGTCATCTCGATCGCCGCCAGGCGCATCAGCGCGATCTGCGCCTGAACGCTCGCTCTTGCGCGATCCGGCCAGCCAGCCCGCCAGAAGCGAACGAGCCACGGCAGTACGCGAAACAGATAAGCGGGCGGAATGCTCAACGGCCCCAGCGGGTCCATCAGCCAATTCGGCACCTGCCGCAGTTTTCCCGACGCGGCGAGCGGCAGGATATCCGAGTACGCGAAAGCGCCGGCGTTGCCGAAGCTCGCGCCGCATGCCACGCCGTCGCGCTCGATCAGCGTCACTCGACGTCCGGATTGCTGAAGCTTGTGGGCACAGGCGATGCCGATGATCCCCGCGCCGACGATGACCACGTCGAGGGCCTGACCGGCCAGCGAATCCGTCGGTACGTAAGAAATCATCGCCTGAGCCTTCGATTACCCGGCACGCATGATCTGTCCTTCATCCTCCGAGATACGCCTGCACGATCGATCTGTCGGCGCGCAATTGCGCGGCTTCGCCGTGCATGCGCACGTTGCCGCCTTCCAGCACATAGCCGAAATTGGCGAGCTGCAACGCCAGTCGGACATTCTGCTCAACCAGCAGGATGGTGGTGCCCTGCTCGTTCAAGCGCTTGATGATATTCATCGTGTCGAGCACAAGCTTGGGCGCGAGCCCCATCGACGGCTCGTCGAGCAACAGCAATTTCGGCCCCTGCATCAATGCCCGGCCGATCGCCAGCATCTGTTGTTCGCCGCCGGAAAGCAGTGAGCCATCCTGGTGCTGGCGCGCGTCGAGCACCGGGAAGAGTCGAAATACTTCCAGCATTCGCTCGCTTCGCACGGCCTGGTTGCGCTCGGTGAATGCGCCGAGTTCGAGATTTTCCCTGACGGTGAGGCCCTTGAGGATGCGCCGGCCCTCCGGTACGTGGACCACTCCCATGCGGGCAATGTCGCTTGCCTTGAGGCCGGTAATCTCCTGTTGTTCCACCATGATCGAGCCTGCCGTGGCGCGCACCAGACCGGAGA
>JBDSYU010000027.1:0-20745 GCA_039925525.1 Variovorax sp. | reverse complement strand
GGGCTCGGCGCTCTTGTCGGCGACCGGTTGTGAATTGGGCAGAGCCTGCGCGTTCATCGCTGCGTCCGGCGCCCGCCCATCCAGTCCTGCACACCATCGGCGGCCAGGTTAAGACCGAAAATCAAGGTCATCAGCGCAAGGCCGGGAAAGAGCGCCACCCACCATTCGCCGGTCACCATGTATTCGGCGCCCTGACGGATCATGGCGCCCCACTCCGGTGTCGGCTGCTGGATACCGATGCCGACGAAGGCCAGGGTCGCACTCACGCGAATGGCCCAGGCCATGCGCACCGACACCTGCGTCAGCGCGCCCGAGATTGAATTGGGCAGCACATGCACGAACAGCAGGCGTCGCGTGCTGTTGCCCATGGCGCGCGCAGACTCGATCAAGAGGCCGCCGCGCAGCGCCAGGATCTCGGCACGCACCACGCGCGCGAAGATCGGCGCGTCAAGCAGGCCGATGACCAGGATGACGTTGGTGATGGATTGTCCGGTCGCCGCCACGATGGTCAACGCCAGAATGATCGAGGGAAACACGCGCAGCAGATCCATGCTGCGCAGCAGCACCTCGTCGACCCAGCCGCCGCGATAGCCGGCCCACAGTCCGATCGGCAGGCCGATACCCACCGACAGCGCCACGGCCGGAATGGCGATGCCGAAGGCGTAGCGCGCGCCGTAGATGATTCGCGACAGCAGATCCATGCCGTTGCCATCGGTGCCGAGCCAAAAGCTCGCCGAGGGCGCGTCGAGCACCGCATCGGCATGCACGGCAATCGGATCGTAAGGAGCGATCCAGGGCGCGAACAAGGCCAGCAGGCCGAAAACCGCCACGATGACAACGCCGATGGCGATGCTCGGAAACGACTGGAAAACACCACGCCAACGCTGCATGCTCGCTGCCGTCACGATGCGCCCCGCCTGCGCCGGCCAAACGGGGTTGCCTTCACATATTCTCCCGGCCGCGCGGTTCGAGCAGGTAGTTGGCGGCATCGATGACGATGAACACCACCACCGACAACAGCGCCGCAAACAGCACGTAGCCCTGGATCGCCGCGAAATCGCCGTTCAGGATCGACTGCAGGCCCCACTGGCCGATGCCGCCCCACGAGAAGATCAGTTCGATCAGTGACGAGGTGCCCAGCAGGCCGACGATTTCGGTGCCGACGAAGGTCAGCACCGGCACCAGGCTGTTGCGCAGCACCATGCGCCGGATGCGCGCTTCGCCCAAGCCGCTGGAACGCGCGAAGCGGATGAACTCGCTGTCGACGATCTCCGACGCAATGGCGCGGCTGTGCTTCATGATCGGCGCGCAGGCCACGACCGCGATGGTCAGCACCGGCAGCACCAGGTGCGTGAAGGCCGAACGTGCCACCTCCCATTCGCCGCGCAGCAGCGCATCGAGGAAGTAGCTGCCCGTGATGCGCTCCGGTGGAATGAGCATGGCGTCGAGACGGCCCATCGGCGCCGGCGCGATGTCGAGGAAATAAAAGAAGGTGAGGATGGCGATCAATCCGAGCCAATAGGTCGGAATGGAAAAGCCGGCCAGCGACACCGCGCGCACAGTCTGGTCGAACACCGATCCGCGCCGCGCCGCGGCCCGCGCGCCCAGCGGAATGCCGACCAGCGCGCCGATACCGACGCCCCATAGCAGCAGTTCCAGCGTGACCCAGGCGCGATTGCGGATCTCTTCGAGCACCTGTTTGTTGGAAAGCCACGATTGCCCGAGATCGCCCTGCAGCGCATGGGAGACATAGATGCCGAATTGTTCAAACATGCTCTTGTCGAGGCCCAGGCTGGCGCGAATGGCTTCGTGCTCTGCCGCCGATGCGGTCGGCCCGGCCAGCAGCGCCACCGGATCCCCGCCGCCGATGCGCACAAGCATGAAGGTGACGAACACCACCGCCACCACCAGCGGCAGGGAAACCACCAGGCGACGCAACAGGAAGCGAAAGAGTTGAAACGCCATCCCTGGCTATGGCTGCTGCTCGGCTGGACGACAGTGATCGGCCACGCTCACTCTCTCCCGATGCGGAAGAGGGTTGGGGCGAGGCATTTCCGGATGAAAGTGCACCAGCGCCGCCGCACGTCGGCCGGCTATTTCTTGCAGCTCAGCTCGCGCCAGCGCTCGTGGTAATCGGGTTGCCACACGTAACCCGTCATGCAGTTGGGCATCGCCTCGTGCGCCCCGGGATACATGGTCATGATCCACGTCGCGTCGCCGGTGTGAATCTGCTGCGCCTTGTGCACCAACTCGCGCCGCTTCTTCGGGTCCTGCTCGACGCGCGCAGCATCGATCACCTTGTCGAATTCCGGGTTCTTGTAGTTGTTGCGGTTCGACGCGCCCTGGCTGTGCGCGTTGAGGTACAGCGCATACACCGGATCGAGCACGATCGGGTTGTCCAGGAAGGTGAAGAACGGCAGGTCGCGCTTGTTGGGCGCAGTGCGCGAGCGCATTTCGGCGTCGGTGATCTTCTGCAGGTCGACGCGAATGCCGACTTTGCCGAGCTGATCCTTCATCTGGATGGCCAGCGGTTCCTCGAACCAGAAGATGCCCGAATATTGGAGTGGAATGTCGATGCCGTCGGGGTAGCCGGCTTCCTTCAGCAACTGGCGCGCCTTGGCCGGATTGGTGTTGAACTTCCAGAAGCTCGGATCGGAGCCGGGGATGATCGGCGGCACGATCGACTTGGCCTGTGTACCCAGCCCTTCAAACACCGTCTTGTTGATGGCCTGGTAGTCGGTGGCGTACGAAATGGCTTCGCGCAGCAATTTGTTGTCGAACGGCTTGATGGTCGGGTTCATGCGCACGCTGGCGTGACCCGTGCCTTGGTCGGATTCGACCTTGACGCGTTTGTCTTTCTTCAGATCGGCGATTTGCTTCAACGTGAGCTCTTCGGTCCGCTGCACCTGGCCGGTGCGCAGCAACGTGAAACGGGTGCCGGCGTTGGGCACTTCCTTGTAGACCACGCGGTCGTAGTAGGGCTTGCCGCCGAAGTAGTTCGGGTTGGCGATGAACACCGCCTCCTCGCCCGAGCGCAGGGTCTGCAACTGGTAGGCGCCGAAGCCGGCGGTGTTCTGGTCGATCCATTTGAGTGCCCATGGATCTTCGGGCGTGGTGTGCTTCTTTACCTCGGTCGAGTCGTAGATGCTCGGCGTGTAAAGCGTGAGTGCCGGCAAGAAGATGCTGCTCGGCGCCTCCAGCGTGAACTTCACCGTGTGCGGACCGATGGCCTCGACCTTGGTCACGCCGGCGGCCTTGGCGATGAAGGCGCCGGTGCGCTTTTGCGCGAGAGATTTTTCCCAGCCCCAGACCACGTCGGCCGCAGTCATCTCGTTGCCCAACGGGCTTTTGACGCCCTGGCGCAGTTCGAAGGTGACGCTCTTGCCGTCCGGCGCCGCCTTCCAGCTCTTGGCCAGGTGCGGCAAGACCTTGTCGGGATCGATTTCCATGCGCCCGGTCTTGGCGTTTTTTGTATAGCCGTATTTGGTGAGTCCCTCGTACACCTGCACCACCACGTTCTGCGTGTTGGGCTTGAGGGCGTCGCCGTCGAAGCCGCCGGGCGTCTTGGTGGCAGCGACCACCAGCGTGGCGGCGCTCGCCGAAAGCGCCGGCACCATGGCGCTGAAAGAAATCGCCACAGCCAAAGCGGCGGCACGGCGGATGCGATGCAAACATGTCATGGGAATGTCTCCTGAAAAAAAGCCGCTGCGCGATTGCAGGGACAGGATGAATGGAAAGGCGCACACGGCAGCCTCAGAGGCTGCCCGTCACCAGCGGCACGCGATAGGGTTCGGCGATCTCGTGGAACAACTGCTCGACCCGATAACTGTGGCTGATCTTGCGCTTCAACACCGGGTCTTCCAACTCGAACTGCCAAATGTCGCCGAAGCCGAACTCCTTGTTGATCGCGACGATCGTCCCGCAGAAGACGACGAAGTCGCGTTTGGGCAGCTTCGGCACGCGCTCTGCGAGGATACGCAAGACATCGCGGGGCGACAGAAAGGCGGCGACGCTGACATCCTGGTACTTGCGCCCATCGACGCTGCTGCGCAGAACGCACTCGTCCCAGTGCTCGGCAATCTCTTCAAAATCCCACAGCGTCGGCGCCAGGATGTTCGGGCAGGCCTGCTTCGACCAGGCAATGCTGGCGCGCTCCAGATCGCGCTCGGAATGATCGCTGCCCACACCCACATAGAGCCGATCGGTCTGCACCAGCACGATCTCGACTTCACCGGAGGTACGCGGCCCCTGCACGCCAATCGCGTCGCCGGTGGTGAGCGCATAGGCGTCAATCGGGTAGATACGCGGCGCCGGCACATGCAGCGCGATGTGCACACCTTCGCGCAGCACCTCTTCCTGGTGTTGCGCGGCAACCCTTGGATCGCGCGTGGCCGAGCCCAGGTTGTACATTCGCGCGACGTCGAAGCTGCGGTTGCTCGACCCCTTGTTTTTGGAAACGACTTCGGCTTGAAAACTGAACATGATGGTCTGCCGGATGATGAGCAACGGCCATCTTCTTTGCAAGCAATTGTTCTGTCAATGGGACATTTCCCGGAACACCAGGTCATCGGACGCGCCCCGCCGCGGACAATGCACCTTGCTCGGCCTGTCGTATTCTCAAGATGTCAACATCGACTTCAGATGACTCAAGTCTGCGCAGTGCCAACGACGGACTTTCCGATGGACGACGTGATCGCCCCATGATCGTCGTCTGTGGCGAAGCCCTGATGGATGTCTTCGCCGGCGCCGATACGGCGTCGGGCTTGACGCTCGACGCACGCGTCGGCGGCTCGCCCTTCAACGTCGCCGTGGGTCTGTCACGCCTGACCCAGCCGGTAGCGTTCCTGGGCGCGATCTCGCGCGATTTTCTGGGTGCGCGGTTATTGCGCGTCCTGGACAACGAAGGCGTCGTCACCGAAGGCATCGTGCGCGTCGATGCGCCGACCACGCTCGGTCTCGTCGGCCTGGATGCTGAAGGTGTGCCGGCCTATGCGTTCTATGGCGACGGTGGCGCCGATCGGCAACTCGGTCCGGACGATGTGCGCCGGGCCTTCGATGCATTCCATCAAAGCGCTGATTCGGCGCCGCAGGCCTTGCATCTCGGTTCGCTCGCCACCGTGGTGGAGCCGGTGGCAACCTCGCTGCGGGCGCTGGTCGAGCATGTGCGGGGCGATTTGCTGATCAGCTTCGATCCCAACGTGCGTCTCGGCGTCGAGCCGGACCCGGCGCGTTGGCGCGCGACGCTGCGCTGGATGCTGTCGCGCACGCACCTGTTGAAGATCAGCGAGGAAGACCTGGCGCGCCTCGAGCCGGACACCCACCCGCTGGCCTTCTGCGCACACGCCCTGGCACAGGGCGTGCGACTCGTCGTCGTCACGCGCGGGCCGGCCGGGGCGCTCGCCTGCAATGCCAGCGCATCAGCCCAGGTCGCGGCGATCGACGTGCCGCTGGTCGACACCGTCGGCGCCGGCGACAGCTTTCAGGCGGCGCTGCTCGCCTGGCTGGCCGACCACGATCAATTTCATGTCGATGCTTTGGCGGCGCTTGATGCAGCGCAACTCGGGCAGGCGCTGCGATTCGCCGTCCGTGCCGCCGCCATCACCTGCTCGCGCCGCGGCGCCGACCTGCCGCGCCTCAGCGAAGTCGAGCCTTGAAAAGACATGCCTTCTCCCGCCTATGCCGGCGTCGATTGCTTCGCCCGCATGTTTTTGATCGGCCATCATGTCATTGATCGTCCCTGCACCGCAGTTGCAAGCCCATTGCCAGCGCATCCTCGAGGCCAGCGGTAGCGCGCCAGCCGAAGCCGAGGCTGTGGCGGCCAACCTGGTGCTGGCCAATCTTTCAGGCCACGATTCGCACGGCGTTGGCATGCTGCCGCGCTATGTCGAAGCGGTGGCCGAGGGCGGCCTCAAGCCCAACACCGGCGTTCGCGTCACGCTCGACAGCGGCAGTCTGCTGGCGCTCGACGGCCAGTTCGGCTATGGCCAGGTGGTCGGTGCCGAGGCGCTGTCGATGGGCATCGAGCGCGCGCGCGTGCACGGCAGTTGCATCTGCACGCTGGCCCACGCGCACCATCTCGGACGCATCGGGCACTTCGCCGAAATGGCGACAGCGGGCGGCCTCGTGTCGCTGCATTTCGTGAACGTGCTGGCGCGTCCGATCGTTGCGCCGTGGGGCGGCGGCGATGGGCGATTCGGCACCAACCCTTGCTGCATCGGTATTCCACTTGCCGGTGCCGAGCCCTTCGTGCTCGACTTCGCCACCAGCCGGGTGGCCCAGGGAAAGATGCGCGTGGCCTACAACAAGGGCGAGCGCGTGCCACCGGGTTATCTGATCGATGCCGAAGGACGGCCGACCGATGATCCCGGCGTGGTGGTGGTGCCCCAGGTGGCGCCGCAGCGACCCGACGATGCCTCTGGCGCGGCAACCGACGCACCGCCCGGCGGCCTGTTTGGCGCACTGCTTACCTTTGGCGAGCACAAAGGCTACGGCATGGCCATCGCCTGCGAACTGCTCGGCGGCGCGCTCACCGGCGGCGGCACATGGCACCGCGCCGCCGATGACGCCCGCGCGATACACAACGGCATGTTGACCATCCTCATCGATCCGGCTCGCCTCGGCACGCAGACGGTCTTCGAAGCGGAGGCGCGCGCCTTCATCGACTGGCTGCGGCAGTCGCCGGCAGCCGAAGGCTTCGAGGCCGTGCAGATCGCCGGCGAACCCGAGCGCGCGGCGCGGCAGCAGCGCCGGCAGAGAGGCATCGAATTGGACGATGCGACATGGCGGGAGATTGTCGGGGCGGGCCTCAAGGTAGGAGTCGAAGTGCAGCCTTAGATGGGCGGCGTGTTTGAAACGCATGAAAGTCGGACTACCGGACGCAGAGGTCGCAAAGGCTTCACAAAGGGCGCATAAGTAACACCCAAAATGGCTTCTGTATTTTCTGCGCCCTTTGCGAAACCTTGGTATTCCTTCTGCTTCCGGTAGTCCGAATTGGGTCCGTCCGGCTGTCCGAGTTCGCCCTTGATAGGGCGTCGCCATAAACTGCGCGCATGACCGTGTCCGCCGTCAGCGATCCCGCCAATGCGCCCGTCCCTCAACGCGTGCTCGGCGCCTGTCCACACGACTGCCCCGACACGTGCGCGCTGGTAACGACGGTGGAAAACGGCGTCGCAGTCAAACTGCAGGGCAACGCCGAACACTTTCACACCGGCGGCGTGCTGTGCACCAAGGTTTCTCGCTACCTTGAGCGCAACGCCCATCCGGAGCGGCTCACCACGCCGCTGCGCCGGGTTGGGCCGAAAGGCTCTGGTCGCTTCGAGACGGCCTCTTGGGACGAAGCGCTCGACACCATCGCCGCACGCCTCCGAGGCGTTGCCGATCCACAAACCATCCTGCCCTACAGCTATGCCGGCACGATGGGCCTGGTGCAGGGCGAGTCGATGGACCGCCGCTTCTTTCACAAGCTCGGCGCCTCTCTGCTTGACCGCACCATCTGCTCGAGCGCGGGCGGCGAAGCGCTCGCCCATACGCTCGGGGCGAAGGTCGGCATGCGCGTCGAGTTCTTTGCCGAAGCCAAGCTGATCCTGATCTGGGGCAGCAATTCGATCGGCAGCAACCTGCATTTCTGGCGTCATGCGCAGACGGCCAGGCGTCACGGCGCGCGCCTCGTCTGCATCGATCCGCGGCGCACCGAGACGGCCGACAAATGCGACGAGCACATCGCGCTCTTGCCCGGCACCGACGCCGCGCTGGCGCTCTCGCTGATGCACGAGCTGGTGGTCAACGACCTGCTTGACCACGACTACATCGAGCGCCACACCCTGGGCTGGGACAAGCTGCGACGGCGCGCCATGCAATGGCCGCCAGCGCGTGCCGCCGAAGTCTGCGGCGTGCCCGCGGCGCAGATCGCCGGGCTGGCCGCGGCTTACGGCAGCATCCGGCCGGCGGCCATCCGCCTGAACTACGGCATGCAGCGCGTGCGCGGCGGCGGCAATGCCACTCGCGCCATTGCCTGCCTGCCGGCGCTGGTCGGCGCCTGGCGCCAGCGCGCCGGCGGACTGTTGCTCAGCACATCGGGCGCCTTTCCGGTCGAACGGGCGGCGCTGCAACGCCCCGACTTGCTGGCTGGCCGGCAGCCCCGCACGATCAACATGAGCCGCATCGGCGACGCGCTGTGCGGCGATGCCGACGCACTCGGTGCGCCTGGTCAGATGGCCAGCGAGACTCGGCACGCTGACACGCCGCCAGCGCCCATCGAAGCACTTGTCATCTACAACAGCAACCCGGCCGCCGTGGCGCCGCAGTCGGCCAAGGTGATTGCCGGGCTGGCGCGCGAAGACCTGTTCACCGTTGTGCTCGAGCAGTTCCAGACCGACACCGCCGACTACGCCGATTGGCTGCTGCCGGCGACGACGCAACTCGAGCATTGGGACATCCACCTGAGCTACGGTCACACCGACGTGTTGCTCAATAGGCCGGCACTGGCGCCGCGTGGCGAAGCACGCAGCAACAGCGCCATCTTTCGCGCGCTGGCGGCACGCATGGGTTTCGATGAGCCCTGCTTTGCCGATGACGATGAAACCTTGTGTCGAATGGCTTTCGCCGCCGACGCGATCGATTACACGGCGTTGTGGTCGCAGGGCTTCACGTCGCTGCCTTTGCCCGATGCGCCGTTTGCCGACGGCGGTTTTCCCACGCCTTCGGGAAAGTGCGAGTTCGACAGTGCGCGTGTCGCAGCGTTGCTGCGAGCGACGCATCGTCAGGCAGGCAGCGACGAAAGCGAAACCGACATGGACGGCGTACCCGACCACCTGCCGAACCACGAATTGCCCGATGCGGCAGGCCCTTTCCCGCTGGCCATGATCTCGCCGCCGGCGCGCAATTTCCTCAACTCCAGCTTTGTCAACGTGCGCAGCCTGCGCGCCATCGAAGGCGAGCCGATCCTGGAGATCCATGCGGGCGACGCTGCGGCGCGCGGCATTGCCAGTGGGGCCGTCGTGCGCGTTTTCAACGGTCGCGGAGAAACGCTGTGCAAAGCCGATGTGTCGACGCGGGCGCGGCCGGGTGTGGTGCACGGCCTGGGCATCTGGTGGCGCAAGTTCGGGCTGGATGGCAGCAATGTCAACGAACTGACGAGCCAGCGCCTGACCGATATCGGACGCGGCCCGACGTTCTACGATTGCGCCGTGCAGGTCGAGTTGCACGCCGGGTCATGACACGTCCCGCCCGGCTCGGCCGCCGCGCCGTCTCATGGCTGCTGGCGCTGTGCGCCTTAGCGACCTTTGCGGGTGCGGCATTGGTCGGGTGCGCCAACCTCGGTTACTACTGGCAATCGGCGAGCGGCCATCTCGGTCTGTTGCGCGCGGCCCGGCCGGTGCCCGAAGTGCTTGCGGATGCGCAGACGTCCCCGGCGCTCAAGGCCAAGCTCGAGCTGACGCAGCGCATCCGTCGCTATGCCGTCACCGAGCTGCATCTGCCCGACAACGCCAGCTACACCGGCTACGCCGCGTTGGCGCGACGCGCCGCCGTGTGGAACGTGGTCGCCGCGCCGCCCTATTCGCTCGCGCTCAAGACCTGGTGCTTCGCGGTGGTCGGCTGTGTCGGCTATCGCGGCTATTTCAACGAAGCAGACGCCAACGCCGAAGCGGCGATTCAGCGCGCCGCCGGACTTGAGGCTGCCGTCTATCCGGTACCCGCTTATTCGACGCTGGGCTGGATGAACTGGGCCGGCGGCGACCCGCTGCTTTCGACGTTCATCGGCTACCCCGAAGGCGAGTTGGCGCGGCTCATCTTTCACGAGCTTTCGCACCAGTTGTTCTACCTTCCGGGCGACACCCTGTTCAACGAATCGTTTGCCACCGCCGTCGAGCGCATCGGTGGTGCGCGCTGGCTCGCGACCGAGGCCAGCCTCGAAGCGCGCGCCGCCTACGCCGACTTCGATGCACGGCGCCAACAGTTTCGCGCGCTCGGCCTGGCAACGCGGCAACGGCTGCAAGAGGTCTACGCTTCAGGCGCCGCCAAGGCGCACGACTGGGCCACGGTCGAAACCATGAAGCAGGTGGCCATGACCGAGTTCCGGGACCGTTACGCGGCGCTGCGCGCAAGTTGGCCCGAGAACCTGCGCGTCGGCTACGACGCCTGGGTGGCGGGCGCCAACAACGCCAGCTTCGGCGCCCAGGCCGCTTACGACCAGTGGGTGCCGGCCTTCGAAGCCCTGTTCTACCGAATCGATGCGGAACACCCCGCCGATCCATGGCCGCTCTTTTACGCCGAGGTCAGACGCCTGGGCGCCCTGCCAGTCGTCGACCGCGCGCAGGCTTTGCTGAAGCTGAACCCAGAACATCCGAATGGCTGAAATCCTCATTGACCGCGTACACACATTCGGCATCCAGCGGGCGCGCCAGTTGGCACGAGAGTGGCTGGTGCAGGCGCAGTCCGACTATGGGCTCGCTTGCGCGTACAGCGAAGGCAACGGCAGTAACGCCGTCGACACTGCCACCTTCACGCGGCCGGGCATCGATGGCCACGTGCGGGTGAGTGCCAGGGCCTTGGAACTCTCCCTGTCGCTGGGTTTTCTGGCGAGCGCCTTCAAGACGCAGATCGAGCAACAGGTGACGCGCAAGCTCGACCGGCTGCTGCAGCAAGAGGATGACGCCGCCCGTTAACGCAGCGATTCAATGAAGTCGATGTACTTCTGCTTCGCCGCTTCAGGCGCCACACCTTTGTTGACACTCCACGCATCCCATTTGGCGCGCGCCACGATGTCGCTGAAACTGGGGCGCTTTTCGGGGTTGTCGCCGGCCGTGGCCTGCTTGTACAAGCCGTAGATCTTCAACAGCGTCGGGTTGTCCGGACGCTCGGCCAACAGCTTGGCGTTGGCCTGGGCGGCTTCGAATTGGGTATCGAGATCGGTTTCAGACATGTGTCCGACCTTATAGCAATCGCGCAGCAGCGGCGCGCGCGACCGCCCTGGCGCTGTGGCGTCTCATGGCCCGACGCGCGCTTCGTTGGCGGCCGACGTCCAGGCCTGGTAGGCAATGCCTTCGAACTCGAACTGTCGGTAGCGCGCGATCACCTCGTCGCGCTCGTTCGCCGACGCCGTATAAAAATGCGTGCCCGTGCTGCTGTTGTAGAAGCGATAGATCGGCACCGAGCCGCCGCCCGCTGAAGCGTCTGCGTACCAGCCGATCCCTTCATCGTGATACTCGGGATAGCTGTCGGCGACATAGCTGCGTTCGGCCAGGCTCCCGGTGTAGAAATGGGCGCTGCTGCGCGTATCGACAAAGCGAAACACCGCGCTGCTTCCGGCCACCGGTGCGCCGTAGGCATAGAACACCGGGCCTTCGTAGACATAGTCGACGTTGGCCGCGACCAGCGCATCGCGCTCGCGGGCACTGGCGGTATAGAAATGCACGCCTGAGCCGACGTTGTAGAAGCGGAAGACGCCGGTGCGCTGTGGCGCTGTCGGCGCGTTCAGCCAAGTCGCCAGCGCCGCGTTGTAGGCCACGTCGAAGCGCCCGTAGACGTCGGCGCCGGACGTGGCGTCGCAGGAAGACGAGCCGCCTCGCAGCTGGCCGACCAGATAGCGTTTTCCAGCTTCGGTCATGAACAGCCCGGAGCCGCTGCTCCCAGCGCCAGTGACGCCGGCGCGCCAGATGACCACCAAGTAGTTGCCGTCGGCAGAGTCCGAGCGCTGGCACGAGAAGCTGCTGCCGCCTTGGCAAACAGCAAAGTCGGTGGCGGCGCCGATGCTGTACTTCTGCGGACCGCCCTCCGGGTGATGCAAGCCCAACACATCGGCGCCGATACTGACCGTATCGATCCTGGAGCCCGCATACACGGCGCCGACCGGTGGCGTGCCATTGAGCCGCATGAAAGAAGTATCGGTGCTCGCGCTGGCGTAAAGCAACACGGCACCGCTGGTGACCGACCTGATGCCGCTGCCGATCACCTTGCTGTCACACGAAGCCGAACGATAGAACCAGTAGGTTGTGAGGCTCGACGCCTCGGTCTGCGCTGAAATGCAATGGTTGGCGCCGAGGAAATAAGGCGTACCGGAGGAGGCACTGTCGTTGAGCAAGGTACCGGTGCAAAGGTATGTGTTGCCATCGTCCTTGACGAACTCCATCAGCGCCACAGCGCGACTTTCCTCGTCGTACTCCGGCTGGCACGAAACGTCGAGGCTGCAGGCGCTGGTCTTGTTTGTGCCGACCCGGTCTTCACCGGCGACACTGGGCGCTTCGCGCGGATCGTCATACACATGCGACAAGCGAGGCACGGACAGCCGGAAGGCGGCGGGGTCGGCACCCGGCGGCAACTCGAGATCCATCGTGATCGCGTCGCCATGCAGGTTGGGCGACCAGAGAGTGTGCGCAGCTTCGCCAGCGGCACCGGCGCCGAGGTTGCGCTCAATCAAAGCCAGCGCTTCGCGCGCCGACAATTCGAACGACTGTGCGCTGCCGTCGGCGCGGAAACGGATGACGCCACCGAGCGGCAGCCGTTCGACGCGCAGGGCCAGCCGCACACCGCGCGCCTTCGACGATTGAAAGCGGATGGTCGCAATGCGCCCGCCGGCCGCGCTCGGCTGCCAAGCCAACTGCGCCATCAACACATCCGCATCGGCCGTTTGCGGCAACAGGCGGGCAGTGCCGATGCGGGTGGGCTGCCCGCTATCCGATAGCGACGACGATGGCGCCGCCTGACGCACCGTGCCCAGCAACTCCTGTTTCGTCGGCGGCGCCAGAACGACATCGACCGAGGCAGGCATTGCGTGGGCTCTAAGGGGACGCATCGGCGAAACGCTGGCCGGCATCTCTGCCGAGCGCGGCATCGATTCGATCACGCCCGGACCATTTGACGGCGATGACGTCGACCACGTGGATGACGACACGCCGGTGGCAACGCCGGAAGATGCTGCGACTGTGCCGATCGACTCGATCGGCGCAGTCGGCGCAGACGATGAGGCCGACGCGCCAGAATTGAACGCAGCGCCGAGCCCGGCCGTGCCGCCGCTGCCACCACCCCCGCAGGCACCAAGCAGCAGCGCGGCCAGCACCATTACCGAGCCATTGAACCATCTGCGCAACGTGTAACTCATGGGTTTGGTGATTTCAATCCGTGGCGGACAGTATTACCGGCGCCTTCATCTCAAGCGCTCTCCGCCTCGCGGGTTCGGGCCAGGGCTCCCAGCGGCGCCCCGCCGTTGCCCGCGTAGGCGTCACCCAGATCAAGCAGGTGCTCCCGCTGCGCCGGGGCGAGATACGGAGCGAGCAGGTGCAGCGTGTGATGAGCGCCGCGCAGCATCGCCGATTGGGCGTGCCCGGGTTCGAGCGCCTGGCGTGGGTTCTGCACATATTCATAGCTGAGCCAGTAGGTCAGCACCACCACCATGCAGTGTGCCAGCGGCGCCTTTTCCCGAGCGCCGACCTCGGCGTGGCCCGCCTGCTGCATACCGGCCAGCAGCGCGCCGATACCGGCCACCTTGACCCGAAGTACATCCTGGAAGTCTTGCTCCAATTGGCGGTTCTTGCCGAGCAGATCATTCAAGTCACGGTACAAGAACCGATAGCGCCAGATGAGTTCGAACAGGCTGTGCATGAAGAACCAGGCGTCTTCCACATCTGCCACACCGGTGCTGGCATGCAGCAATGGGTCCAGATCGGCGCGGTAGGCGCGGTAAAGCCGAAGAATCAGTTCGTCCTTGGCCGGATAGTGGTAGTACAGATTACCCGGGCTGATGCCCAACTGCGCGGCGATCGACGTGGTCGGCACGTTCGGCTCGCCGAATCGGTTGAACAGGTCGAGTGCCGTCTCCAAAATGCGCTCGGCAGTACGGCGCGGCGCCTTCTTGGCCATGAATGCCGGGGCTGTGTCAGCGCAGGAAAGCTGTCGTTGCGCTACGCTGGCAACGGCAGGACTTTGGCTGACGCCGGCGGGCGCATCAACTGTCCTTCGTCGTGCGCTTTGCGGCGGCCGCTGCGCCGGCCTTGGCTGAGCGCTTTCGCGCCGTGCCAGCGTCGCTGGCTGCAGCGCGCTTGCGCCCGGTGGGCCGGGTGGTCTTGGCCGCCGCCGCCGGTGCGACCCGGCCTTCGGCCACCTGGCGCTTGAGCACCTCGATTTCGGCACTGAGGACATCGAGGCGCGTCTTCAGCATGCGGACCTCGGCAGCCGATGGCATACCGAGCTTTTCAAGCGCTCGCGCCACCCGATCCTCGAAGATGCCTTCGAGCTTGCCCCATTGCCCGGCCGCCTTCGCCCCGATCTCATTGGCCATGCCCGACATGCGGCTCTGCGCATGGTTGAGTCCTTCCTCGGCCGCAGCCTGCGTCTTCTTCTGCAGGCCCATGCCGTCCTTGACCAGCGCTTCAAAAGCCTTGACGCCCTCCTGCTGCGCCTTGGCGAAAGCGCCGAGGCCCGCCAGCCAGATGTCGTGCGCCGACTCCTTGATGCGGTCGGTTTTGCCTGACGTGCTACTTCCGGAAGTGCCCGGGTCTGGGTTGTCGGTGCTCATAACGGGAGTTTAAGAGCAACTCGTGGCCCCGCGCTGCTGCCGTGCGCGCCCGGCGCGACTGAGGCACAACAGCATCTGGTTGTGGGTATGAGGGTTGACTTCCTCGCTGTCGAAGTGAATGTTCCCGAAGCCCAGAAGCTGGCCAAAGGCGTTGTAGCTGTAGGCGGTCATGGTCGGGCGGATGAAGACACGCGTGTCGCCATCTTCTTTCTTGAGGGTCAACATCGCTGGCGGTGTCGCATCGTCCGTTGTGACCATTTCCCAGCCACAGTGCCATTGCCGGGTCGCGCACCCGGCGCCGACGACGCCGCGGATCGTCACGTTGCGACCCCGCCGGACGGCTTCGTGGCGTGCCAAGGCCAGGGTCGCTTCCATTGATGCCAGGCGGCCGTTGATGCGATAGCGGTGGATGATGTCGGCGAAGCTTGGCATGGCCAGCGACAGCATGATGCCGGTCAGCGCGATCACCACCATCAACTCTATGAGCGTGAAGGCCTGCTGCGGCGTCGTCCTGGGCCCGCGCTTTGTGGAACAAGACTGCATGTGTGGGTTCATGATGGTGTACTGAATTCAGCTTACATCGTTCTGAATTGAAGTCCACGCATTCCAGCGGTTTCGTGACAGGGTTTACGCTTACGGCTGTTCATTTGAGCTAGCGCGCGCATCCCGCTGGGCCAAGACGTCGGCCCCGATAATTCAAGCGCTTCGCCTGGCGTACCCCTTCAGAAAGTCCACGACCATGATCCTCGTCACCGGCGGCGCCGGCTTTATCGGCGCCAACTTCGTGCTCGACTGGCTCGCCAGCAGTGGTGAAGGCGTCGTCAACCTGGACAAGCTCACCTACGCGGGCAACCTCGAGTCGCTCTCTTCACTCGATGACGATCCGCGGCATGTGTTCGTGCATGGTGATATCGGGGACGCCGCGCTCGTCGAGCGCCTGCTGACCGAGCACCGGCCGCGCGCTATCGTCAATTTCGCGGCCGAATCGCATGTCGACCGGTCGATTCACGGACCGGAGGATTTCGTTCGGACCAACGTGCTCGACACCTGCCGCCTGCTCGAGTCCGTGCGCGGCCATTGGAGTGCATTGGCTGTGAGCGACAAGGAGGCCTTTCGCTTCCTGCATGTCTCGACCGATGAGGTTTACGGCAGCCTGGCGCCCACTGCCGCGGCGTTTACGGAGGAGCACCCTTTCGAGCCGAACAGCCCTTACGCGGCCAGCAAAGCCGCGAGCGACCATCTGGTGCGCGCCTGGCACCACACCTATGGCCTGCCCGTGTTGACGACGAACTGCGCCAACAACTACGGCCCCTTGCACTTTCCGGAAAAGCTGATCCCGTTGATGGTCGTCAACGCGCTCGCCGGCAAAGCGCTGCCGATTTACGGTGACGGCATGCAGATTCGCGACTGGCTCTATGTCAAGGATCATTGCGCCGCCATACGCCGTGTGCTGGAGGCAGGCACGCCGGGGCAAACGTATAACGTCGGCGGTTGGAACGAGAAGCCGAACATCGACATCGTCAACACCGTGTGTACCTTGCTCGATACGTTGCAGCCGCGCGCCGACGGCAAGCGCTACAGCACTCAGATCAGCTATGTGACCGATCGCCCCGGCCATGACCGACGCTATGCGATCGACGCGCGCAAGATCGAGCGCGAACTGGGCTGGAAGCCGGCCGAAACGTTTGAAAGCGGCATTCGCAAGACGGTCGAGTGGTATCTGGCGAATGGCGATTGGGTGCGCCATGTCCAGAGCGGCGCTTATCGCGATTGGGTCGCGCACAACTATGAAGGTCGCGAAGGTCAAGGCGGGGATGAAGCCGTCGCGCAGCAGCAGCACGGAGAAAGCGCAGTTCGGGCATGAGACTTCTGCTCATCGGCAAGAGCGGCCAGGTCGGTTGGGAACTGCAACGGGCCTTGGCGCCATTGGGAGAACTGATTGCCGTCGATTCACGCAGCACCGACTTCTGCGGCGACCTGGCCCAGCCGGAGCGTCTGGCCGAGACCGTCGATGCGTTGGCACCGCAGGTGATCGTCAACGCCGCCGCCCACACCGCGGTCGACAAGGCCGAGAGCGAACCCGAGTTGGCTCACCTGCTCAATGGCAACGCGCCGGGCGCGCTGGCGGCAGCGGCTGCGCGCGTCGGTGCCTTGCTGGTGCATTACTCCACCGACTATGTCTTCGACGGGAGCGGCGAGCAGCCCTGGCGCGAGGACGACGCCACGGGGCCACTCAGCGTCTACGGCCGCACAAAGCTCGAGGGCGAGCAGGCGATCGCGCGGCAGTGCGACAAGCATCTGATATTTCGCACCAGCTGGGTCTACGGCATGCGCGGCGGCAACTTTGCCAAGACCATGCTGCGCTTGGCCAAAGAGCGCGACCGACTGACGGTGATCGACGACCAGTTCGGCGCGCCGACCGGCGCCGAATTGATCGCCGACGTCACAGCCCATGCCATCGCCCAGACGCTGCGCGATCCGGCCAAGGCCGGGCTCTATCACTTGGCTGCGGCGGGTGTCACCACCTGGCACGCCTACGCGCAGTTCGTTCTGCGCGAGGCCCAGGCCGCCGGCGCAAGCCTCATGGCTGGCCCGGACGCCGTGCATCCGGTCCCGACCAGCGCCTTTCCGACGGCAGCCAAAAGGCCCGGCAATTCCAGGCTCAGCACCCATCGCCTGCGTGCAACGTTTGGCTTGGCGATGCCTGCTTGGGACCAGGGCGTGATGCGGCTGATGCGAGAGATGCATTGATGCGAGAAAATCGAGGCATCTTTCTTTCACGTCTGAGTCAGAAATCTGCTGCCTTCCGCAGCAGCAACACCCCATGACCACCCCACGCAAAGGCATCATCCTGGCCGGCGGCTCCGGCACGCGGCTGCACCCGGCAACGCTGGCGCTGAGCAAGCAGTTGCTGCCGGTGTACGACAAGCCGATGATCTATTACCCGTTGTCGACGCTGATGCTCGGCGGCATGCGCCAGGTGCTGGTCATCAGCACGCCCCAGGACACGCCGCGCTTTCAGCAACTGTTGGGCGACGGCAGCCAGTGGGGCATGGCCATCGAGTACGCAGTGCAGCCGAGTCCGGATGGTCTGGCACAGGCCTTCCTCATCGGCGAGAAATTTTTAGGCGGTGCGCCGAGCGCCCTGGTGCTCGGCGACAACATTTTCTATGGCCACGATTTCGCGCAACTGCTGGCCGGCGCCGACGCCAACGCCGCCGGCGCCACCGTCTTCGCCTACCACGTGCAGGATCCCGAGCGCTACGGCGTGGTCGCTTTCGATCGAGAGGGCCGTGCCAGCAGCATCGAAGAAAAGCCGCGCGAGCCGAAGAGCAGCTACGCCGTCACCGGCCTGTACTACTACGATGCGCAGGTCGTCGACATCGCCAAGGCCGTGAAGCCGAGCGCCCGCGGCGAGCTGGAAATCACGGCGGTGAATCAGGCCTATCTGGAGCGCAACCAACTCAATGTGCAGATCATGCAGCGCGGCTACGCCTGGCTCGACACCGGCACGCACGAAAGCCTGCTCGAAGCCGGCCAGTTTATCGCCACGCTGGAGCATCGCCAGGGCCTGAAGATTGCCTGCCCGGAAGAGATCGCCTGGCGCAATGGCTTCATCGACACCGAGCAGTTGGCCAGGCTGGCGGCTCCGTTGCAGAAGAACGGCTATGGGCAGTACCTCAATCACCTGCTGGCCGAGGGGGTGCGTGGGTGAAGCTGCAGTCTTCGCGGTCGCGCCTCGGCGGTGGTCCCAGTCGCGGCATTTGCAATGCTTCGACGCGCGCCTGCGCCATCGCTTTCGGCCTGTACTGCGTCATCGGAGCAACGGGTGCACAAACGCCGCAACCTCCGGTCGCTGGGTCACCGCCGCCGGCTGCTACAGCCTCGACGCGGCCGCCGGTCCGCGCACCGCGTATGGCGCCGCCCGTGAGCGCCATCGAGTCGAGTGCACCGGAGGCACCCAACGGGCCTGCCGCCTCGATGATGGGCTCGGCCGCGACCGAGGCAATGCCGGTGAAGCCGAACGGGTCGACAAAGCTGGCCGCCCGAATTGGCGACTCGCCCGCGGATCCAGTCACGCCCCTGGATCCGCAATCGTCGTTCTTCACGCTGCCGACTGCCGAGGCGGTGCTCGGCGCGCTCAAGCCGCCGCTGCAACTGGCGCAGGCCGGCAGCGGCAACGACCTGTTGCTTGAATTCCCCGATGTCATCGCCGCCGGTACGGTCAAAATTCGCTTGGTCAGCACCATGGCCCGCACCGACGGCTTGTGGCTCATCACGCTGCACCCACCGCAGGGCAAAGGCGCCTTGCTCGCGGCGTTTGATATCGGCGTTACCGAGCCCCTCTATCCCGACGTGACGGTCACCACCGCGCTCGATCACACGCAAAGCCTGCTCCTGGTCGCCCGCAGCCTGGGCAAGTACTACGCTGTGCAGCGGGAAATCAAGGTCGGCACGCCCGCATCGCCGCGAGGAACGGCCCGATGAATCCGACCTTTTGTTCCGACGCTTCGCTGGAGACGCATCTCGCCGACAAAGGTTTGCTGGCGCCGGACATGCGAGCACAACTCGGCACTTTGCGCGCCGGGCGCAGCGAGTCGCTCAGCGCCCTGCTGCGGCGCACCGGCGCCGTCGCCGACGAGCAGTTGCTCGCTGCCTTGTCCAGCCACACCGGCTGGCCGATCGAAACGGCGGCCGAGTTGCGTTCGCTCGACTTGCGCATCCGTGAGGCCATTGACGGCCTAAAGCTCAACGCCCAATGGTGCCGGCAGAACGGCTTCCTGGTTTGGACCAGCGACAGCGAACTGATTTGCGCCACGGTCGACCTGCCTGGGCGCGGTGTCATCGAACTGCTGCAATTGAAGGCCCGACAAAGCGGCAAGGCGCTGGCCATGCGGCTCCTGCGCAGCGTCGACCTCGACAACGCCTATACCCATCTCATGCACCACGAAGCGCAACAGATGGTGCATACCGGCGACTTGGCGCACCTGCGCGAACTGGCCGAGGAAGGGCCGACCGTCGAGTTGGTCAACAGCGTGCTGAGCCAGGCCGTGTCGCGGCGCTCGTCGGACATCCACATCGAGCCGGGCGAATCTAACTTCGCCGTGCGCGTGCGTGTCGACGGCATCATGCGCGAGTTGCGCACGGTGCCGCTCGATCGCTTCGACGCCACCGTCTGCCGCATCAAGATCCTGTCGCAGCTCGACATCGCCGAGCGCCGCCTGCCACAGGACGGCCGCATGACGGCGCGCATCCACGGCGAGAGCTTCGACATCCGCGTCTCGATCCTGCCCGGCGTGCGCGGCGAATCGGTGGTGCTGCGCCTGCTGCGTCAGGATCGCGAAACCTTCGCGCTGTCCGATCTCGGCATGCTGGCCGACCACACGGCCCTGTTCGAAAGCTGGATCAAGGAGCAGAACGGCATCGTGCTGGTCACCGGGCCGACCGGTTCGGGCAAAACCACCACGCTTTACACCGCGCTCGATCTCGGCAACGACGGTCTGAACAAGATCATCACCGTTGAAGACCCGGTCGAATACAAGCTGCAGGGCATCACGCAACTGCAGGTCAACGCCGACATCGGTTACACCTTTGCCTCAGCGCTGCGTTCGATCCTGCGCCACGACCCGGACGTCATCCTGATCGGCGAGATCCGCGATCAGGAGACCGCTTCCATCGCCATTCAGTCGGCCCTCACCGGCCACCTGGTGTTCTCCACGCTGCACACCAACAGCGCCGCCGGCGCCGTGACGCGGCTGGTCGACATGGGCGTCGAGGCGTTCCTGCTGGCATCCAGTCTGCGCGGCGTCATGGCACAGCGGCTGGTGCGACGGCTGTGCCCGCATTGCAGCGAGCCGCTGGCCGAGCCCAGCGGCCAGCAGTTGGGGTTGTTTCAGTCGGTCCTGCCGCGCATGGACCCCGAGCTGGCGGCAGCGCCGGCGTTGCGCGTGCCGGTGGGTTGCGACATCTGCCTGAACACCGGTTACATGGGCCGCGTCGCCGTCTACGAATTGTTCAATGTCGACGACGACATCCGCCAACTGATCCTGACTGGCGCCAGCGAAACGGCCATCGTTGCCTACCTGCGAGCGCATGGCGTACGGCCGATGGCCGACGACGGCTTGCTCAAAGCCTGGCAAGGGGTAACCACGGCCGAGGAGGCGCTGAGTGTCAACTGAGCGTAGGCCCGCCTCGTCACTGAAGGCGATGCGCATCGTCATGCCCGTCGTCAGACA
>JBDSYU010000026.1:0-20836 GCA_039925525.1 Variovorax sp. | reverse complement strand
CTGCCGGCAATCAGGTAGCCGCTGATCGAAAAAAAAACATAGACCGCCACGCTGCCGAGCGTGCGCGCTTCGAAGACGAGCGGCTCCGGCTGGCCCCGCAAGGCGAACTGGTGCGAGGTCAGCACCGTCAGCGCAGCGGCGATCCGTACGAAGTCGAAGTTGTCGTAGTGCCGCACGGTCTACTGAACTTTCCCGAACACACGCCAGTGATCGGCCGTTCTCACCCTCCCCCGCTTCGTACAAGGGTCGGCGTGACGGATTGACCGACGCTCCCCCCTCCGGACAGCATCGCCAGGTAGATCGACTGATAGAAGAAGGCTTCCTCTTCGATGCGCAAAGGCAACGGCAGGTGCTCGGCCCAGAGGGCGCGCTGCGAAGGACACGCGGCAAGGTCGGCAATGGCATCGGCCCAGGCCCGCGCGTTGCCGCACTCGACCACACGGCCGGCGCCACTGGCGGCGACCACCTCGGCCGGCGCGCCCAGGCTTGAAACCAGCGCCGGCAAGCCGACCGCTGCCGCCTCGTGAAAGATGAGCGAAAAGGTCTCAGGGACCAGCGATGGCAGGCACAGCACATCGGCGTTGGAGAGTTCTCGCGCCAGATCGCTACGCGCGAGTTCACCGATCCATTCGGCTCGCGCATCTGCGGCCAGCAGCAGATTGATCGTGGCGCGGAACGCCTCGTTGCCGTAGTAGCCGCCGGCCAGCCGAAGCCGGACGTTGGCATCCGGCACCAAAGCCAGCGCCTGAAGCAGCATTTCTGCACCCTTGGGCTCGATCATCGTGCCCGCGTAAAGCAGCCTCAAAGGCCGGGACTCGTCGGCCTGGCTTTCGCGGCCGGGTTCTCCGCCCAGCGCCGCCAGCTCGATCAGGTCGACGCCATGCGCGATCACGTCGAACGGCAGATCCGGAAAAGCCTGGCGATAGCGATCGGCGACAAAGGGCGAAGGGGCGATGCGCTTGCGCGCGCCACGAAGGAACTCGTGCCCCTTGGCGTGACGTTCGAGAAAAAACGCTTCTCCCAACTCTTCGGTCTTGCAGATCGAAGCGCAACGCATGCCGCCGTCCGGGCCAGGGCAACTGTGACCCGCCAGATCGATGAGGTTGATCCGCGTGCACTCGTAAAAGAAATCGGTGAGGGTCAGCACATAGGGAATGTCGCAGGCGATGAGTGCGCGCAACACCGAAGCCATGCGCATCGGATGCAGCCCATGCGCCAGATCGAACTTTTGAAGGGCGAGCCAACGCTGCAAATGGGCGACCATGGCTTCATCCGACGACAGCGCGTAATCGGCATCCGCCGGCATCGCGGCGCGCGGCAACAACACGAGTGGCAGCCCCTGAAACACGCTGGCATAGGCGCCTGGCAGCGCGTCGACGGCGCGGGCATCCGCCGGTGCCCCTGTCACGACAGATGACAGCACGCACACATGGTGACCGGCGCGTTGCGCCGCTTTCGCCAGATTGAGCGTCACAGCTTCGGTGCCCGAGCGATATTCCGGAAAGAACTGATGGACGAAGAAAAGAATCCGCATCAGATACCTACCCGCAGTTCAGCCTCGATCGTCTGCACCATCTCCTGGTCGGGCCCGTTCTCGCTTTCCAGCGCGATGCGCATGAAGCCAAGTCCGGCACCAGCCGCCGACGCAAACGATTTCCAGATGACGGCTTCGAGCGCCTGGGCCAGCAGCGCATCCTGCTCGCCGAACACCTGGCCGGCAAACTGGCGAAAGTGCACGAGGCGAGCCATGAAGTTGTCGCTGAAGCGTTCGCTCTCGATCGTGATGTGGTGCGGCGCGCCAGGACGCGGGCCCGGCAAATATCGTTCGACCAGACCATCCAGGTAGCGATTGAGCGCGGCGTCGTCCGAATGATTCTTGTCGCCGGCCACGAACCGGCCCTCGTCTTTTCGGTAAAGCGCGATCCAGTCGTTGATCGCCACCTGGAAGCTCTTGTGCGTCGTCTGTGCAGGTACGTCAGGCATGGCAGCCATGGCCCCGGCAATGCGCTTGCTGCAGTCCATGATCCCCTGCAGCAAACCGCGCGCGTCGTCCATCGCAGGCGTCTGGAAATCAGCGAACAGCCGCACCAGGAAAATCACGTCGACAAACGAGCGCTTGAAGTAGTACCAGGTCGGTCGATTGTGTGAATGGATGACCTTGACCGAGGCCAGCATGGCCACGGTGTAGCCGTCGCGGATGAGCCGGATGCCCAGGTCGAGATCCTCGGCGTAACTGCCGCGATAGCGATGCGACTCGAAAGCTTCGCGACCGATCAGGCACGAGACATCGCTCAATTGACCGGAAGAGCGCAGCGACATGTGATCGCCGCCAGTGAACCGGCCGATGCGGTCGTATTCGAGGCAGCCGAGAAACTTGTAATGGGTGTTGATCAGCGAGTCGTACATGATGTCGCTGTCGCTGCGGCTGAACTCGGCGCACGACACCGCGATCAAGTTGTCGCTCGCGTGATCCAAGAGGAAACTGAGCATGCCGTAGGCCCAGTGGTCGCCGATCGGATAGGCGTCCTGGACCATGAACAGGAGGAAGTCGGTGGTGGCCTCTCCGGCGCCCAGGTTGCGCGCGTAGCTGTGGCTGAACTGCTCGGGCAGGATCTCGACGACATGGCAGCCATGCCGCCGGGCCAGCTCGACCGTGCGATCGGTCGAGCCGGAATCGACGACGACGATCTCCAGCTGTCGCAGTCCCTTCTGCTGGCGCAGCTTGCGCAGCAGGAAGTCGAATTCCCGGCCCGCATTGAGGGTCGGGATCACCACGGTCACGCTGCGATCGAGGGTTGGCACGTCCGCGAGCAAATCGGGATGGGGCCGCACTTGGGCTGGCCGCACCACCGGCGTCTCCGGCAGCACGACTTCCAACCCCAACTGGCCGATCGCCGTGAGAGGGGTGGTCAGGTTTCGCGCGTGATAGCCGATGTTGCCGACATACCCCGGGATCGCCCGCAGCAACCCCATGGCGCCGCGCCGTCGGTAGGCATCGCGCGCCACCTCGTTGGTACGCGCGGCGATCTGCTGGCCGCGACGGATCACCGATCGACTCTTGCGCAAAGGCGCGGTGACGCGCCACGAACTCGAACTTTCCAACGCGCGGATGCGCTCCAGACGCTCGGCGCTGGTAGCCGTGCTGCGCGTCAATTGCCCGTGCAGGCGTGCCGCCTCGCTCGCCTGCGCCTCCAGTTGCGCAGCCAGATTCCTGATGTCGGCCTGCAACTGACCAACGAGGACTTCAAAGCGCTCCTGCGCGGCGCGACGCTCCTCGTGCAAAGCCAGGATGTTGGCATCACGCTTGTCGATCTCGGCATAGAACTGACGGATCTGCGCGTCGCGGTCTTCGATCGCTGCTTCGAGCACCCTGATGCGATCGCCGCGCTCCAGCGACAGCAGATGGTGCTCGGTCTGCCGACCCAGTTGATCGAAGACGCGGGCGGCTTGAACGGCCGCAACCGCGTCTTCGCGGCCGTCGACCAGCGCCATCAGTTCGGGCGAGCGCTCGCTGCCGACCAGCAGCACGCCGAGGCCGTTGCTGTGCTTGAAGTTGAAGCCGGGGTAGCGCTGCACGAGCTCGTCCCACAGCCGATGCACACCGAAGCCGCGCTCATAGACATTGGTGTCATGGAACAACACCACGCCGCGCCCTGACACCTTGGGCAGCCAACTCTCGAAATCGTGCTTGACCGCCTCGTAGGTATGCAGACCGTCGATATGCAATAGATCGATCGACGCCGTCGAAAACAAATCGAGCGCCTGATCGAAGGTTTTTCTCTGTAGCGTTGAAAAGCTGCCGTACTTGGGATCGTGGTAGCGCTTCAGCTGCAGGAACACCGAATCGTCGTATGCGCCGGCGTGCTCGTCACCTTCCCAGGTATCGACGGCATGAGCGCGCGTGTCGAGTCGATGCCGGGCGATGGCTTGGCAGAACGCCAAGTAGGAGTTGCCGGTGTGGGTGCCCAGCTCGACCAAAACCCGGGGCTTCAGTGTCTGCACTAACCAAAAGGCAAAAGGGATGTGGCCGACCCACGAACCGGGCGAAACCAACCGCTCCGGTTCCTGCAGCAACTCGATATTCAGATCGTTCATGGTCCGGCGCTAGCCGCGCAACTGGGCAACTGCGAGACCGCGCCAGCTTCGGGGGCCACGGCCTCGCACTGCGCGTAAAAAAGTGGACGGGGCGCACTCGATTCGCCGGCGCCTCACTTGCATCAGGGGGTGCCGGATTATGACTGCTTGATGAGGCAGGCCCGGCAGCCAGCGTCGCGCGGAAACCTCACTGTGCGTCCGAGCGGCAATTCAGAAACAAACCTTTGAGCTTGGGCAAGGCTTGAAGCGCATTGGCGCTGCTGACTTCAGCCAAGGCAGCAGGTTCGATGCCGCGCAGCGTGGCGATCGAGGCGCCGATACGCGGCAACTGGCCCGGCTCGTTGCGTGACGGCGCCGCACCCGCGGCGCGCTCCGCGCGTGTCCGATACAACCAATGCGGCGCGATATCCGGGGCATCGGTTTCCATCACCAGCGCAGCCAACGGCAAGCTAGTGGCCAGCCGTCTCAATTGCAGCGCACGGTCGAATGTCACGGCGCCGCCAAAGCCCAGCTTCAAGCCAAGCCGCAGGCATTCGTCGGCCTGCTGGCGGCTGCCGTTGAAGGCATGCGCGATGCCCTGCCAGGGCGCACCCGCAGCCGTCCGACGCAAATGCATCAGCACCCGGTCGACGGCGCGGCGGCTGTGCAACACCACCGGCAGCCCGTGCTTGCGTGCCAGTTTGAGCTGCGCGGCAAAAAAAGTCTCCTGCCGGGCCAAGTCGAGGCCTTCGATGAAGCCGTCGATGCCGATCTCGCCGACGGCGACCAGCGCCGGATCGTTGCGCCGTTCAGTCAGTTCGGTATCGAGTCGGTCGAGATCGTGCGGCTGCGCCTGGCCGGTGCGAAGCGGATGGATGCCCAGCGCGTAACCATCGCCAAAGCTCTCGGCCAACCGCCTCACGGCGTCGAAGTTGCCGGCATCGACCGCGGGGATCACGCAAAGTCCAACGCCCTCGGCACGCGCCCGCTGGCGAACGGCGGCCGATTCAGCGCCAAATTCGGGGGCGTCCAGGTGGCAATGGGTATCGATCCAGCAATACGTCATTGCCTGATGATGCAGCACCGGCCACGTCCGCGCCCCCTCTGTCTACACACCAAGGTGGTGCGAGCATCCATTTCTGAGGCGCGGTGCGATAAACCGTGCTACCGTACTTTTTTTCGTCTTCGCTTTATTTCGCGGAGGTTCTCTCGATGCGCAGATCTGCTCTTTACGCCAGCTCGCGAGGCGGCTCCTTGAGGGAACCGTTGCCTGACGGGGAACCGGCCGCCGAGCCCGAACCGGCGCCTTTGGCGTCGAACGCCGGGTCAAAGTGGCAGCGCCGAGCCATGTTGGCTTCGTTGCCGCTGGCGCTCGCCGCGGCAATCGGTACAGCGGTGTCGTGGCCGCGCAACGCGGCCAAAGTGTTCACGCAGAAGGACATCGACGCGGCGGTGGTCCATGCGCTGCAGACCACGGTGTTGCCGTCGCAAGCGGCGCGCGCCGCGGCAATCATTGCGCCGTCGGTCGTGCGGGTGGTTGGCTACGGTGCCGACACGCCGACGCCGACCGTTCCGACGCCGCGTGGCGGCAAGAAACCCGGCAAGGGCCAGGCGACGCCCGACCCCAAGGAGGAGACCGACACGGATGCAGAGAAACCCGGCGAAGTCGAGCGCGGCATCGGCACTGGCGTGGTCATCACCGACAAGGGAGTCATCCTGACGAATTTGCATGTCGTGGCTGGCGCCGAGAAAATAAAAGTCACCTTCTACGATGGCCTGGAGGTCGAGGCCGTGGTCACCGGCACGCAACCCGAAGACGATCTGGCCGTGCTCCAAGCCAAGCAGTTGCCCGACGACCTGATCCCCGCAACGATGCGTTCGACCGCCGACCTGAGCCCAGGCGACCAGGTCGCTGCTGTCGGCTTTCCGTTCGGCATCGGGCCGTCGGTCTCGGCGGGCGTGGTGTCGGGCCTGAAGCGCTCGTTTCGCTCGCCAGAAGGCAAGCAGGCTTTGAAAAACCTGATCCAGTTCGACGCCGCGGCCAATCCCGGCAACTCCGGCGGCCCATTGGTGAACATGGAAGGCGAAGTGCTCGGCATCGTCACTGCCATTCTCAATCCGACGCGTCAGCGAACCTTCATCGGTATCGGCTTTGCCGTTCCGATCGAAAACGCCGCCAGTGCCGCCGGCACGCCGCCGTTCTGATTTCTGCCACTCGCCATCCACATGAACAACCCCACAGACACCTCCTCCCTGCCCTCCTCGACCATTCCCACGGCCGAGTTGATGGAAAAAATTCTCTATGAGGTCAAGCGTGTCGTCGTTGGGCAAGACCGATTTCTCGAACGAGTCATGGTCGCCACCCTCGCCGGCGGTCACCTGCTGGTCGAAGGTGTGCCCGGCCTGGCCAAGACCCTGACCGTAAAGACGCTTGCCGAGACCCTGCGCGGCCAGTTCAAACGCATCCAGTTCACGCCCGACCTCGTTCCGGCAGACCTGGTGGGGACGCGTATTTACAACCAGAAAACGGGTGAGTTCTCGACCTCTCTCGGTCCGGTGTTCACCAACTTGCTGCTGGCCGACGAAATCAACCGGGCGCCCGCCAAGGTGCAGAGCGCCCTGCTCGAGGTCATGCAGGAGCGGCAAGTAACAATCGCCGGCGAGACGCATCTGGTGCCGCGCCCGTTCCTGGTAATGGCCACCCAGAACCCGATCGAGACCGAGGGCACCTACGCATTGCCGGAAGCGCAGGTCGATCGTTTCATGATGAAGGTTCTGGTCGACTACCCGAGCGACGAAGAAGAGTTCGTCATCGTGCAACGGGTCATCGGTCCACCGGTCGCGCCGGTGCCGGTGGCGACCACCGACGAGATCGCCCAGCTCCAGGCCGAATGCCGGCGCGTCTATGTCGACCCGTCACTGATCCAGTACGCGGTGAAGCTGGTTGCCGCCACCCGCACCCCAGAGCGTTTCGGGCTCAAGGACACGCAGCGCCTGATCACCTTCGGCGCCAGCCCGCGCGCCTCGATCAGCCTGACCGAGGGCGCGCGAGCACTGGCGCTGCTGCGCGGACGCAGCTATGCATTGCCCGAAGACATGGCCGACCTGGTCCCCGACGTGCTGCGCCATCGCGTGACGCTCTCGTACGAAGGACTGTCGGCCGGCCTGACTCCCGACATCCTCATCGACCGCATCATGCGCGCCGTGCCGATGCCGGCCAAACCGCTCGAGCACGAGAAGCTGGCGGCGTAAGGACCTCGCATGAGCTGGTGGCGCAAAGCCCCTACCCAGGCTGCGGCCAACGACGCGTCGTCCGTCGCTGGCGAGGCCGAGCGCCGACTGCGCCACCTCGAGTGGACAGTGATCCGCCGGCTCGATGGGCTGTTGCAAGGCAATTACCGTACCCTGATGCGCGGCGCCGGCCTCGACCTGGCGGACCTGCGTGAATACCAGCATCACGACGACGTTCGGCATATCGACTGGAACGTCACGGCGCGCCTGCAGATACCCCATGTGCGGGTGTTCACGGAAGACCGCGAAATGGCGGCATGGTTTGTGCTGGACCTGAGCCCGTCGATCGATTTCGGCTCCGGCAAACAGGCCAAGCGCCAAGTGTCCGCCGACTTCGTCGCCTGCTTGGCGCGGATTCTCACGCGTCACGGCAACCGGGTCGGCGCACTGATCTATGGCAACCGGCTCGATGCCGTGTTGCCGCCGCGCAGTGGTCGTCTGCATGTGCTGCATCTGATGCACAACATGCAGAAGCGGGCAGAGGCAGGTAGAGCCGGCGGGGCAGGTAAGGCGGGTAAGCCGGGTAAGGCGGACAAAGCAGAAAAGGCAGACAAGCGGGGCGCGCCCGGCCTGACCAAGTTGGCTGAACTGCTGCACTCAGCGGCGGTGATGATGCCGCGCCGCGCCACCGTCTTCGTGGTTTCCGATTTTCTGAGCGAGCCCGGTTGGGAACAACCCTTGGCGCGCCTTTCGCAACGGCATGACGTGGTGGCCATCCGGCTGTTCGATCCACTCGAACTCACGCTGCCAGATCTCGGCTTGGTGCCGCTTGTCGATGCCGAGACTGGCGAGCAGATGTGGGTCGACACACACGATCCGGGCTTTCGCAAACGCTTTGCGCGCCAGGCGGCCGATCGCGAGACGACATTGCGTGAGGCCTTGGCGCGCGCCGGTGTCGATGCGCTGGAGCTTTCGACCGAAGACGATCTGGTCGAGGCGTTGATGAGGTTCATGGACTTGCGTCGGCGCCGGGTGCGCGGCAACATTAAGCAACCAAGGATGGCAGCGGCATGACTTTTCTCTGGCCTGATTTCTTGTGGTTGCTTGTCGCACTGCCGTTGCTGGTAGTGGTCTACGCCTGGCTCATGCGACGCAAAAAGAAGATGGCGCTGCGCTACGCCAGCCTGTCGATCGTGCGCGACGCGATGGGCGCCGGGCAGAGCATCCGCCGCTACATCCCGCCCTTCCTGTTCTTGCTGGCCCTGGCGGCAATGCTGGTGGCGGCAGCGCGGCCGATGGCGGTCGTGTCGTTGCCCTCGAACCAGCAGACGATCATCCTGGCCATGGACGTTTCGGGCAGCATGCGCGCGGCAGATGTGCTACCCAATCGGCTGGTCGCTGCACAGGAAGCGGCCAAAGGTTTCATCAAGGACTTGCCGCGAACGGTGAAGGTCGGCATCGTCGCCTTTGCCGGCAGCGCGCAGGTGGCGCAACTGCCTACCACCAACCGCGAAGACCTGGTGACGGCGATCGATGCCTTCCAATTGCAACGCGCCACGGCCACCGGCAACGCCATCGTCGTGTCGCTGGCCACCTTGTTTCCGGATGCCGGCATCGATGTCTCGCAGTTCGGACCTAAATCACGACAGAGCGGCACATCGCTCGACCGGGCTGGCAAAGAGCCCAAGCCTTTCACCCCGGTGCCGCCAGGCTCCTATTCGGCCGCGGCGATCATCATGCTCACCGATGGCCAACGCACCACTGGCGTCGATCCGCTCGATGCGGCCAAGGCCGCGGCCGATCGGGGCGTGCGCGTCTATACCGTCGGCATCGGCACCGTCGACGGCGAGACCATTGGCTTTGAAGGCTGGTCGATGCGCGTGCGCCTGGACGAAGAGACTTTGAAGGCAGTGGCCAACAAGACGCAGGCCGATTACTTCTATGCCGGCACCGCCACCGACTTACGCAAGGTCTATGAAACGCTCAGCTCGCGCCTGACGGTGGAAAAAAAGGAAACCGAAATTTCCGCGCTGTTTGCGCTGGGCGCCGCCTTGCTGGCGCTGCTGGCAGCTGGCCTGTCGACGCTCTGGTTCAACCGCATTTTGTAAGCTGCCACGCGCGGCGCCTGCGACCAGGTCCCAAGGCCAGTACTGTTCAGAACCCCCGCCGTTCCAACTGAGCTTGACCTATCCTGAGCCTCGCCGAAAGGGTCGAATACTTGCGCGAGGGTCGGCGCGTCGACAAGGCTTGCTGAGCTTGCTGACGGCTCGGGCCAGTGGCCTTAAACGACGATGATGTCCGCTACGACGCCTCCGACCCCGGTTCGCGTTGCATCAGTTCGGCCACAGCCTGTCGCGGATCGAGACGGCCGTCGAGCAAATCGACGACGCAGCGCGTAATCGGCATTTCGACCCCTCGCTCGGTCGCACGCTCAAGCACCGCGCGCGCGCACAGCACGCCTTCGGCCACATGGCCCAGCTGCCCGGCAGCTTCTGCAAGCGTATGCCCTTGTGCCAGCAGCAGCCCGACCTTGCGGTTGCGCGAAAGATCACCGGTCGACGTCAACACCAGATCGCCGAGCCCGGACAAGCCCATGAAGGTTTCGGCACGCGCCCCCAGCGCCACGCCAAACCGGGTCATCTCTGCCAAGCCGCGCGTGACCAGCGCGGCGCGAGCGTTGAGCCCGAGGGCCAGGCCGTCGCACAAGCCGGTAGCGATCGCCAACACGTTCTTGACGGCGCCGCCGACTTCGACGCCCACCACATCGTCATTGGCATAGACACGCAGAGCCGGCGAATGAAAGGCGCTGACCAGCAAGTCGCGCACGGCCTTGTGGCGGCTACCCGCCACCAGTGCCGTCGGCCGACCGGCGGCCACCTCCGTGGCAAAGCTCGGGCCGCTCAGCACACCCGAGGCCAGCGAGGGCGCGACCTGCGCCGCAATTTCGTGACCAAGCAAACCATGAGCGGCGCCCTGCGCTTGCTTCGCCTCGATCCCCTTGCACAGCCACACCACGGGTACGCGCACGTCGTTGAGTTCTTGCAGCAATTCGCGCAAAGCCGACATCGGTGTCGCCACCAGCACCAGGTCGGTCGAAGCGTCGACGCCGGCCTCCCGGAATGCAGCCGCGTCGCCGCCACACAGGGCCAACGCGGATGGAATGGCAATGCCGGGTAGATAACGCTGGTTGGTACGCGCTTCTGCCAAGCGCCTGGCCTGTTCAAGATCTCGCATCCACAGCGAGACATGGTGATGTTTGCAGGCGGCAATGGTCAGCGCCGTGCCCCAGGCGCCGGCGCCAAAAACCGCAATCTTCATGGCAATGGCTGCTCTTTGCCCGGCTGGCGCGGCTCGGAACCGATTTCGGGCGGGCAACCGGTCGCGCGGACTCGTCTCGATGAAGCGGTCTACTGCGTGATGATCGGCGAAGGCGCCTGCAGCACTTCGGCCTGCTGCGCCTGCTGCTGCTCGAACATCGCTTGAAAGTTGATCTCAGCCAGATGCACCGGCGGGAAGCCGGCGCGCTGAATGATGTCCGCCACATTGCCGCGCAGATACGGGTAGACGATCTGCGGACAGGCGATGCCCAAAAGTGGCGCCATCTGTTCGTCGGGGATGTGGCGAACTTCGAAGATGCCGGCTTGCTTGGCTTCAACCAGGAAGACGGTTTTCTCTTCGACCTTGGTTTGTATCGTGGCCGATACGGCGATTTCGAACAAGCCGTCGGCGATCGCCTGCGATTCAACGCTGAGCTGAATATCGATGGTCGGCTGTTGCGGCTCCAGGAGGATGGCCGGCGAGTTGGGCTGCTCGAGCGACAGATCTTTCAGATAGACACGCTGAATCTGAAAAACAGGGGCTTGGTCTTGGGAATCGGCCATGATTTGACTTTTTGAAGATCGGGAAAATCCGTCGGCCCCAGGGCAGCATTGCCGAGCCGGTGGCAGCGGATGGCGCTCTGGGTGGAGGCCGAGGACACCGATTATCGCTGCGCCTCGCGACTCGGGACACTACCCCTCGAGTAGCGGCATCAGTGCCCCGCGCTGGTCCAGCGCGAAGAGATCATCGCAGCCTCCGACATGCCTTTGCCCGATGAAGATCTGCGGAACCGTGCGTCGCTGCGTCAGCTCGATCATCGCCGCACGTGCAGCCGCATCGCCTTCGATCGAAATTTCCTCGATGTGCTCAACGCCACGCGAATGCAGCAACTGCCTGGCGCGACTGCAGTACGGGCAGCTCGCAGTGCTGTACATCTTGACGGGGGCCATGCTTCAGCTCCTTTCCACAGGCAGGTTGGCGGCTCGCCACGCCTTGAGGCCACCGGCCAGCGCTTGCGCCTGCTCATAGCCGAGTTGTTTGGCAATGCCCGTGGCCTTGTTCGAACGTGCGCCACTCTCGCAAACCAGGACCAGCGGCAGGGTCTTCTTCTTGACTGTGCCCGCAAGGCGAGCTTCGAGCTGGTCAAGCGGCAGGTTGCGCGCGCCCGTCACGTGGCCGGCAGCGTATTCGTCCGGCGTGCGAATGTCGATGACGACGGCGCGCTCCCGATTGATCAGCTGCACTGCGCCGGCCGGCGTCAGCGAACCGGACTGCGCATCGCGCAGCATTGGCCAAAACAGCAGACTGCCCGACGACAGGGCGACCAGAATCAGCAGCCAGTTGTTAACGATGAAAGTCAAATGTCGTCCTTTTGAGCGTCTTGCAGGCAAACGAACTGTTGGCCGCTGCCAGAGCCGAAGCGCATTCACCTGGCGCCCCGGTAGTAAAGCCTTCGATTCTAGAATGGCGGCTTCGCCTATTGGCGGCGCTCGAAAAGTAAGTCCATGCACAAACTGATTTTGATCCGCCACGGCGAGTCGACGTGGAACCTGGAGAACCGGTTCACCGGCTGGACCGACGTCGACCTGACGGCCAAAGGCATCGAGCAGGCGAAGACCGCCGGCCGGCTGCTCAAGGACGAGGGCTATGAGTTCGACGTGGCGCACACCAGCGTGCTCAAACGCGCCACGCGCACCTTGTGGCACACGCTGGACGAACTCGACCGCACCTGGCTGCCCACTGTGCATTCGTGGCGCCTGAACGAGCGCCACTATGGCGCGCTGCAGGGCCTGGACAAAGCCGAAACCGCCAAAAAGTTCGGCGATGATCAGGTGCTGCTCTGGCGCCGCAGCTACGACACCCCGCCGCCGGCACTGGAACGGAGCGATCCTCGCTGCGAACGGGACGACCCGCGCTACGCCAAGCTCGCACCTGGCCAAGTGCCGCTGACCGAATGCTTGAAAGACACGGTGGCGCGCGTGTTGCCGTTCTGGAACGAAGCCATGGCGCCGGCGATTCGGTCGGGCCGACGGCTTTTGGTGTCGGCACATGGCAACTCAATGCGGGCGCTGGTCAAGTACCTGGACCAGATCTCCGACGAGGACATCGTCGGGCTCAACATTCCAAACGGCATTCCGCTGGTTTATGAGCTGGATGCCGAGCTGAAGCCGATTCGTCATTTTTACCTGGGTGACGAAAAAGCTGCCGCCCAGGCCGCCCGCGCTGTTGCTGCGCAGGGACGCGGCAGCCGCTGAATTACCGCCGCCGTGCATGAATTTTGCAACTGAGACGGAACCGGCACGCGCCGCGCGTTTCCAAGGTGTATATTGAAATCGAACTGCTGAAGGTCGCTAGCAAATGAGCCAAAAACTGAAGATTTCCGGCTGGATCGCGGCTGGCGCCGTGGCCGGTGCCTTGACGACCGTGTCGCTGCAGACCGTTGCCAGGGGGTCGTTGGCCCCCTTGCCACTGGAAGAGTTGCAGCAGTTCGCAGCGGTGTTCGGCATGATCAAAAGCGATTATGTCGAACCGGCCGACGAGAAAAAGCTCATCTCCGACGCCATCGCCGGCATGGTATCGGGGCTCGACCCGCACTCCCAGTACTTCGACAAGAAATCGTTTGCTGAATTTCGCGAAGGGACCACCGGCCGCTTCGTCGGCGTCGGCATCGAGATCTCTCAGGAAGATGGTCTGATCAAGGTGGTGTCGCCGATCGAGGGTTCGCCCGCTTTCCGCGCTGGACTCAAGCCGAACGACCTCATCACCAAGATCGACAGCACGGCGGTGCGCGGGCTGTCGCTCAACGACGCGGTCAAGCGCATGCGCGGGCAACCCAACACCAAAGTACTGCTGACCATCTTCCGCAAGGACGAGAACCGTACCTTCCCGGTGACCATCATGCGCGAGGAGATTCGCACGCAATCGGTGCGCGGCAAGATCTTCGAACCCGGCTATGCCTGGGTTCGTGTGTCGCAGTTCCAGGAGCGCACGGTCTCCGACTTCGTGCACAAGGTCGAGGACATCTACAAGGAAGACCCCAAGATCAAGGGCATGGTGCTGGATCTGCGCAACGATCCGGGCGGTCTGCTCAATGCTGCGGTGGCGATCTCGGCGGCGTTTCTGCCAGAGAACGTCACCGTCGTTTCGACCAATGGCCAACTGCCGGACAGCCGGGCAGTGTTCAAGGCTTCGCAGGAGTTCTACCAGCGCGGCAACGCCAAGGATGAACTCGCCCGTTTGCCGGCAGCGTTGAAGACCGTGCCGTTGGTCGTGCTGGTCAACGAAGGCTCGGCCTCGGCCAGCGAAATCGTGGCCGGCGCGCTGCAGGACAACCACCGCGCCACCATCATGGGCAGCCAGACCTTCGGCAAGGGGTCGGTGCAGACGGTGCGTCCGCTCGGTCCGGACACCGGCCTCAAGATCACCACGGCGCGCTACTACACACCTAGCGGCGCCTCGATCCAGGCCAAGGGCATCATCCCGGATGTGAAGGTCGACGAGTCCGCCGAGGGCAGCCCCTACGCCTTGCTGCGCATGCGTGAAGCCGATCTGGACAAGCATCTCACCAGCGGACAGGGCGCAGAGGTCATTGACCCGACCCGTGAAAAGGCCCGTGAAGAAGCCTTGCAGCGCCTCGAGGACGAAGCGCGCAAACCGCAGACTCGCAAGGTGCCGGTGTTTGGCGAGAGCGACGACTTTCCGCTGGTTCAGGCCATCGCGCAGCTCAAGGGCAAAACGGTGCTGATCAGCAAGACCCAGGTCGAGCGCAAGGAAGAGAAGAAAGAAAACTGACCGACGACGAACTACTGCGGTACTCGCGGCACATCCTGTTGCCGGAAATCGGCATCGACGGTCAGGAGCGCGTGCGCTCGTCCCATGCGGCCATCGTCGGCCTGGGCGGCCTGGGCTCACCCGTGGCGCTTTATCTTGCAGCGGCCGGCGTTGGCCGGATCACGCTGATCGACGACGACACCGTCGACTTGACCAACCTGCAACGGCAAGTCGCCCATGGCGTCGAGCGCATCGGTTTGGCCAAGGTCGAATCAGCGGCGGTGGCGATGCGGGCTATCAATCCCCTTATACGCATCGAATGTGATGTCAGGCGCGTCGACGCCGAGGCGTTGCAGGCGCTGATCGAGACCGCGGATGTCGTCATCGATTGCTGCGACAACTTCGCGACACGCCAAGCCGTCAACCGCGCTTGTGTGGCCCGAACCAAGCCCTTGGTCTCTGGTGCCGCCATCCGCTTTGACGGGCAACTGTGCGTCTTCGACGTGCGCAGCGCAGCCTCGCCCTGCTACGCCTGCATCTTTGCGCCGGACCAGGTGTTCGAAGAAACCCGTTGTGCGGTTCTGGGCGTCTTCGGCCCAGTGGTGGGCGTCATCGGCACGCTGCAGGCCAACGAGGCGTTGAAACTGCTGGCCGGAATGGAAGAATCGGGAACGGCCGACTCCATAGGCCGCCTGCTCATGTTCGACGGTCGGCGCGGCCGCTTCGAGTCGATCGACGTGCGCCGCGACCCGGCGTGCCCCGTGTGCTCCCGGCGCGGCTGATCGCGCATCGCGCCGCAGAATGCGCGCGTCAGGCGGAATCAGCGATTTTCCTTGAAGGGGCTCAGTGGGTTGTCTGGACTGGCGGGCGCCGCTAGGGACGGCGAGAACGCCTTGGCTTCTGACTTGGCTTCTCCCGGCGTCGCCTTCTTGTCTGTCCGGTTGGCCGCTTCGAGCGTTCGTGCCGCCGCACCGCGCGGATTCTTCGCGGCTTCGATGGCACCCCGGCAATCGGCATCCTTGCCCGGTCCCGTTTCGACCGTCGCCAGAAGCGACAGGAGCGGGTTGATGGCGCCGAGCACCAGTGCCGCCACACCGCGTTGTGCCAATGGCCCGATCTCCACGCTCGGTTTGGGCGAGGCCAGAGAGCCCTTGATGACGATCGGCGTGCGCAAGGACAGGATGCTCATGTCCTTGGGCTCCTGTTTGATGACGAGATCGAGCGATTCGCTGCCAAGGTCGATATCGCCGCTGCCGTAGAACACCGTGTCGGTGGTGTCGAACAGAAGCGTGCGTCCCTGCATCACACCCTTCTTCACGTCGAAATAGAAGGCGGCACAGCGCAGTTGCACGTTGTGGTCGCCGGAGACAAGGAACTTGATGGCTTCGCCTGCATCCAGACCCATGAGTTCGAGCAGGAGATTGCTGAACTCGCCGCGGCCGGTCAAAAGCGAAAACTCTCCCGACGAGGCTCCAAGCCAGCTTGCCACCGAGATGCCGCGGCCGCTCAAGTCGATTTTGCCGTCGAGCTTGCCAAAGCTCGTCTTGAGGGTCTCGACCTTAGGGATCATGCGATTGATCTGCAGCGCCCGCACGTCGAGACGGGTCGCGATCTGCGCCGGTTTCTCGTGTGCGTCGATGCGCACTGATCCAGCAATTTTTCCGCCAGCGACGCCGAGCGACAAGGGGTCGAGTGTCAGCACCATATCTTGCAGTTTCAAATGCAAATTGCCGCTGTCGAGCGGCAACTGGCGCACATTGCTGATGCGCTTGGCCTCGTACGTGATGTCGGCGTTGACGGCGCGCAGTCGTTCGAAATCGAGCGTGGCGGTCGGCAACACCTTGCTCGGCTTGGCTCCGAGGACCTGACCGATGGTGGGTGGCGGCTTGACGCCATCGATGGCACCGGCCGAACGCTCGGTCGGCGGCAGGCCGATCAAGGGGCCCAGATCGTCCATGTCCAGCACCTTGGACGCAATAGCGCCACTTAGAACCGGCGGCTGACTGGACTGGTCGAACGTCAGCTTGCCCGACAGATCCGACAGTCCCAGCTTGCCGTTCAGGTTGTCGACTTTGAAGGTCTTGCCTTCCTTACCCAGGGTGCCGGACAACTGGTAGGGCGAAGTTTCCGGCATAGAAACGCCGATAAGCTCATAGAGGTTGCCGAGCGATTGACCCATGATTTCGAACTTGGCGTCGATGCCATCCAGGTTGGAGAGCCTGGCGACCGTTCCATTCGCCTTCAGTCGGGTCGGACCGGCCCACGCGTCAATTTCGAAAGGAAAAGGCGGTTGCTCGGCCTGGCTGATCTGCATCGCGTCGCCGGTGCGGCCTTCAGCATGGATGGAATGGGCCTGGTACTTTCCGTCGATGCTGTAGCGCAGTGGCAAGCGGCCACCGGAGCCGGTGTCGAAATCGACATCGGCCTTCAGGTCGACCGCGTGTTTCTCGTCGAGAAAGTTGACCACCCCGCGATCGATGCGCACGACCCCGATCTTCGGCGACTTGCCGTTGCCGCTGCCCGACCTGTCATTGTCGAAAGCCCAGGTCCTGCGCCCGTCGGGTTGCATCTGCAGGCCGACCACGGGCGCTGTGGCAACGATGCGCGGGATCTCGATGTCGCCACCGATGAGCGACCAATAGCGCAGGTCTGCCTCCAACTTGTCGGCCTTCACCAAATACGGCTCGCGAGCCCACTCGGGATTGGCGAACGAGAGGCCGTCCATGACGATGGTCGCGGTGCGCCAGCCCAGGCGTACATCGAGGTGCCGCGTAATCTCGAACTTTCTGCCGGTTTTCTCCGACACCAACCGATTGATTGGACCGCGCAACATGTCCCATGGGAAGAATGCGACCAGCAGCGCCAGCAATACGACAACGGTCGCTGCCGTCCATGCAATCTTGGAACCCAGCGACCTGCGCCGCGCCACAGAATTTGACAAGGCAAAACCTCCGTTCAAGGCCGACCCGGCCCGACGGTCGATTGTCGGCGGACGAGTCTCACGCACGGTCGGCTGCGGACCGCTTGTGCTGTGCGGCTTGGCCTACCGTTGGCCGCCGGCAGAAGCAGACCCCGGAGATCGTATGCTCAGTCGATCAGTTTGTTCTTGAGCGCGTAGTACGTCAGATCACTGTTGGACGAGAGGTTCATTTTCTCCATGAGCCGCGTGCGGTAGGTGCTCACGGTCTTCACCGACAGAGACAGCGTCTTTGCAATATCGCCGGCGGTTTCGCCTTTTGCCAACTTGAGGAAAACCTGGAACTCCCGTTCCGACAGTTGCTCGTGCGGCGCCGCATCGTCCTTGCGGTCGAGTTGGCGAGCCAGCAGTTCGGCGACGGCCGGCGTGATGTAGCGCCGACCCAACGATACGGTGCGGATGGCGTTGACGATCTCGATCGGTTCGCAATCCTTGTTGAGATAGCCGCTCGCGCCCTGCCGGATCAGGTTCATGGCGTAGTGCTCTTCCGGATAGCCGCTCAGGATCAGAATGGCCACATCGGGCGCCTTCGCCCTGATCATCGCAAGAGCATCGATGCCACTCTGACCGGGCATGGAGAGATCCATGACCAGCACGTCGAGTTCAGTGGTTCGCACCAGTTCAATGGCCTCCCGGCCACTGGCGGCCTCGCCGGCGACACGCAGGTCGACATGCTCGGAGAAGAATTGCCGAAGGCCCGAACGAACGATTGCATGGTCGTCCACAATGCCAATTTTGATCATAGGGATGTCAGGTTGAAGTATGTCCGGGCTTGCTCTGCTCGCACTGCGTTGATTATCGCGGTATCGCTTGGCGATGCGTTCAATAGGCACGCTTGCTCGGCAACATGTGCAGGTGGCATCCGTCGGCGCGGTTATGGTTCATCGGGCGAGGCGGTTCGCATTGCTTAGACGATTGCTTATCCTGCTGTTCGCGGCGTTGGCGGCAGCGGCATTGATTGCCATCAACGAAATTGGCCACGAACAATCATCTCGGGCCCTCGAAAACACGCGGTTCGCTGGCCGCGTTCGTATGTCGCTCGACCAGTTGCTGCAGGATGTGGTTGATGCCGAAACCGGTCAGCGTGGATACCTGCTGACCGGCGAGACGGCGTACCGTCAGCCCTACGATAGCGCCATCGAAAGGATCGGCGGGCAGATCGAAGCGCTTCAAACCTTGTACGGCTCGCGCCGCGACCAGTCGCAGGAACGTCCGGTGCTGGACCAGTTGGCCAAGCACGTGAAGCGAAAATTGAACGAGCTGGACTTCAGCGTGCGCATGCGCGCCAGCAACAACGAGGCCTGGAAATTTGTCATCGCCACCGATGTGGGGCGTGAGGAAATGGAGGCCATTCGCGCTTCGGTGAGCGCCCTCACGGGCTTGAGCGATCGATTGGCCGACGACGGTCAAGTGCAGATCGCCCGAAGCCTGCAGCTGTCGCGTCTGGGCATCACTGTCGTGACGCTCGCGGCGCTGCTCGCGTTTTATCTGTACCTGCGCCAAACGCACGCTCTTCAACGTATCGACGCGCGACAACGCCGGGTACTTGCAGACGAGCGCAGTGCATTGGAGGAGCTCGTGCGAGAGCGCACCGTCGCGTTGCGCGAATTGGCCACGCACCTGCAGCAGGTGCGCGAGGACGAGCGCAGTTTTCTGGCAAGGGAACTGCACGATGAACTGGGCTCGCTGCTGACGGCGGCCAAGCTAGACGTGGCACGGCTCAAATCCCGGGTGTCTGCCCTGCCGGAGGTGCTGCAGCGGTTGCAACATCTGACCGAGATTCTCAACAGCGGCATTGCCCTCAAGCGCCGCATCATCGAGGATCTGCGGCCGTCTTCACTGTCGAATCTTGGGCTGGTCGCTGCCCTGGAAATTCTAGGGAACGAGTTTGAAGAACGCTCCGGACAGCGTGTTGGATTGACGCTGGATTCGGTGTCGCTCGACGCTTCGAACCAGTTGACCGTGTATCGACTGGTACAGCAAAGCTTGACCAATATCGCAACCCATGCGCAAGCCCGCGGTGTCGACATCAGCCTGCGCGAAAGTCTTGGTCAGGCCATCGTCGAAGTGAAGGACGACGGTCGCGGCTTCGACACCAGCCATATGCGTTCGACCGGTCATGGCCTTGCCGGGATGCGCCACCGCGTGGAAGCAGCGGGCGGCCGCCTGATCGTGGAATCTTCGCCCGGGATGGGCACGCTTATCTGTGCGCAAATTCCGCTGGCTGTGCATGCGCCACCATGACGCTGCTTGCTGCTGTTTAGCGTGGTTGTATCGGTCAATTCCTACGATCCCTGCGCTTGCCTCCGACAAGCGGTCACGCGCAAAGACGAACGGCGATGACATGGGGCGAAGTGGATAATGGCACCGTACTTTTGTTGTTCAACTTTTAAGGCGCTTTCATGAATACCTACACCAAGACTCCTTCGCAATTGGCCGACGATGCACGCGACATGGCCAAGGACGCTGTCGACACCACCAAGGGCTATGCCCAAAACGCGATCAATGCGGCGGGTGAAAAGGTGCGCAATCTGAAGGATGAGGCCGAGCCGGCAATCGACGCCATTTCGGCGCGCGTGCAGCAGGCGGTCCAGCGTGGCATCGACGCGGCAACGCGTACCTCAGCAAAAGCGCAGCGTCAGATCGAGCAGGCGGCCGACGTCACCGGCAAGTACATTTCCGAACAACCCATGCGCTCGGTCGTCGCTGCGGCCGCTGTCGGCGCCGTCATCACGGCGCTGATCGTCATGGCCAGCCGCAGCCGCGACGACTATTGATATATCTGGCTTAGACGCGAACCCAATCTGCCCATGCTGCACCCGATTCTTTCCACGGCTTTTTCCAGACCCGATCTCATCGTCGACCATCTGGCCGGTTATTCGGCGCTCATCAAGCAGGAAACATCGGAAGCAGTGCGAAGTGTGGTGATGCGTATCGTCGCCGGTGCCGTGGCATTCGTCAGCGCCACCATTGCCCTGGTTCTGGTTGGTGTGGCAGTAATGCTGGGATTCGTCCATGACGAATTCAACTGGGCGCTGGTGATCGTTCCTGGTGTTGCCCTGATCGTTGCGGCCGCGTCACTGGCGTACGCCATCCGCAGCAACACCGTTCATGGCTTCACCGAGTTGAAAGCGCAATGTGCGGCCGACATGCAGGCGCTGCGCCTGGCTGGAGGAGCTGAACATGTCTGACCCGACCGAGGAGGCATTGACTGCCCAGGAACGGTTGGCCCGGTCTCGGCACGCCTTGATGCGTCAGATGATCGGCCGCCTTGAAGGCAAGGAGGAAGAACAAAAGGCAGAGCGAAGGCATGGCGCAGGCGCCCTGCCACCGGTCACGGCCGGGTCTTTTTCTTCCGGTATCGCGGCTCGCGCCGATCCCGACGGCGCGAGCCGGGTGTAGGCGCGTCGAAGCAACTTGTTGCTCACGGCGTTAGGTGATCGGCCATGGCTGGGAGCAGCAAGC
>JBDSYU010000025.1:0-12074 GCA_039925525.1 Variovorax sp. | reverse complement strand
GCGCCAAGCTGATGCCGCTGCCGGCCACCAGCGCCGAGAACAGCGCAGTGGTCTTGAAAGACTCGATGTAGCTGGAGTCTTCGAACAACTGAGTGAAGTTCTGCAGGCCGACGAACTGCGTCGAGAGGCCGAAGGCGTCCTCTTGTTGCAGTGACTGGAAAATCGCCTGGCCCGCGGGCCAGAAGAAGAACACCAGGATCACCGCCATTTGCGGGGCCAGCAACAACCAGGGCAAACCCTTCGATCGAAAGAAGACGCGTTTATCCAAAAGCGACCTGCCTCACACAACGATGGATGCAAATGAAAACTCGCCTTCCCACCGACACCGGGACTGTCCCGGCGACATGGTGAAGGCGAGCGATGTTATCCGCAGCGGCGACTGCCGCGGCGGAAAGCTTCAGGATTTATTGGCTTTCTGAAAGCGCTCGAGCAGCACATTGCCACGCTCGACGATCGAATCGAGCGCCTGCTTGGCGGTCTTGCTGCCGTTCCAGACGTTTTCCAGCTCCTCGTCTTCGATGGTGCGAACCTGCACGTAGTTGCCCAGGCGGATGCCGCGGCTCTTGTCGGTCACCTTGCGCACCATCTGAGTCACCGCGACATTGGTTCCGGGCTTCTCCTTGTAGAAGCCTGAATCCTCGGTCAGCTTGAACGAGGCCATGGTGATCGGCAGGTAGCCCGTGCGCTTATGGCTGGCGGATTGCACCTCGGGCTGCGAGATGAAGGTGAAGAATTTGGCGATGCCCTTGTAATGATCCGCTGGCTTGCCCGACATCACCCACAGACTGCCACCGCCGATCACGGTGTTTTGCGGAGCGCCTGCCACGTCCTGGTAGTACGGCATGGGCGCAATCTGGTAGTCGAACTTGGCATTCTTGGCGACGTTGCCGTAAAACCCTGAGGACGTCTGGATCATGGCGCATTCGCCGGAGATGAACGAGGCTTCGGGCACGCTGGCGCGGCCCTTGTAGATGAACGTGCCGTCCTTTGCCATCTTGGCCAAGTCATCGATGTGGCGCACGAACAGCGGAGAGTTAAGTTTGAGCCGCGCCTCCATCCCCCCGAACCCATTGTTTTTGGTGGCGAACTCGGTGTTGTGCCAAGTGGCGAAGCTCTCCAGTTGCGTCCAGCCCTGCCAGGCGGTGGTGAAGGGGCACTTGTTACCGCTGGCTTTCAGCTTGGCAGCGGCGGCGATCACTTCGGGCCAGGTGGCCGGGGGCTTGGTGGTGTCGATGCCGGCAGCCTTGAAGGCGTCCTTGTTGATGTAGAACACCGTTGTCGAGCTGTTGAACGGAAAGCTCAACATCTGCCCGTTGGACGCCGTGTAGTAGCCCGCGACCGCCGGAATGTAGCCAGCCGGATCGAATTTTTCGCCGGCATCTTTCATGACCTTGCCGACTGGCACGATGGCCCCTTTGCTGGCCATCATGGTCGCGGTGCCGACCTCGAACACCTGCAGGATGTCCGGCGCGTTGCCGGCGCGGAAGGCAGCGATGGCTGCGGTCATCGATTCGTCGTAGTTGCCCTTGAACGTGGGAACGATTTTGTAGGCTTTCTGGCTCTCGTTGAACTGCTTTGACAGGTCATTGACCCATTCGCCATTGACAGCCGTCATCGAGTGCCACCACTGGATCTCGGTCTGCGCCCGCGCCGGCATGGTGAAGGTTGCGGCCAGTGCGGCAATCGCCGTGACGCCAGCGGCCAGCGCTTTGGTCTTGATTCTCATAAAACTTTCTCCCTGAAGAAACGTGAATGGCAATTGCCAGCGAGACGTGAATGGCGTCAGCCAATCCTAGGCCGACACTGTGTCAGGGCCATGTCGATTTTTCGCACAAGGCCGGTGCGGCCGGTATCGGGGAAACCCTCTTTGATGCGCTTCGCCAAGGTACGTGATCCATTGCTTCCCGTGTCAAACCCTGCAGACATGCCGGACAGAGGCCCTGACCTAAAATTCGACTCCGGCTCGCGGGCGCGTAGCGCTTGGCCGGAACAAGCCCTAATTTCCGATGAACGCTCCAACCGCGCTATCCGCCTTGTTGTCCCAGGCCGCCGAGCCGGCCCGGTTGCGCGAGATTCCCTACAACTACACCAGTTTTTCCGATCGCGAAATTGTTATTCGGCTGCTCGGCGAGCGCGGCTGGGCCTTGCTGCAATCGTTGCGCGATGAGCGTCGTACCGGCCGCTCGGCACGCATGCTCTATGAGGTGCTCGGCGACATCTGGGTGGTGCGGCGCAACCCCTATCTGCTTGACGATCTGCTGGACAACCCACGGCGTCGCCGGCAACTGGTCGAGGCGCTGAACCACCGGCTGAACGAAGTGGGCAAGCGACGCACGCCCGAGGTCGACGCATCGCGCGACATCCTGGTTGGCGAACTGTGCATGAGGGTGACCCGGGCGATCACCGCCTTCGACGTCATGTTCAAGGACGTTGCGGCATTGCGCCGCACTGCAGCGCGCGTTCTGGGTCGCCTGACGGCCAAGGACAACATCAAATTCGATGCGCTGTCGCGGGTCTCGCATGTGACCGATGCCACCGATTGGCGGGTTGAATATCCCTTCGTCGTGCTCTGCCCCGACACCGAGGCCGAGATGGCGCGGCTGGTCAAGGGCTGCATCGAGTTGGGGCTGACCATCATCCCTCGTGGCGGTGGCACCGGCTACACCGGCGGCGCGATTCCGTTGACCTGGAACAGCGCCGTCATCAATACCGAAAAGCTCGAGGCCATGACCGAGGTCGAGCTGATGGCGCTGCCCGGGCTGGATCGACCGGTGCCGACCATCTGGACCGAGGCCGGTGTCGTTACGCAGCGCGTGGCCGACGCCGCCGAGCGCGCGGGGTATGTGTTTGCGGTCGATCCGACCTCGGCCGAGGCTTCATGCGTCGGCGGCAACGTGGCCATGAACGCCGGTGGCAAGAAGGCGGTATTGTGGGGTACGGCGCTCGACAATCTGGCCTCCTGGCGCATGGTGACGCCCGACGCCGAGTGGCTGGAGGTGACCCGCGTCGGTCACAACCTCGGCAAGATCCACGACGCGCCCAGTGCGCTCTTCGATCTTCAGTATTTCAAGGCCGACGGCAAGACGCTTCTGCGCCGCGAGCGGCTGGAAATACCCGGGCGCACCTTTCGCAAGGAGGGTCTGGGCAAAGACGTGACCGACAAGTTCCTGTCGGGTCTGCCGGGTATCCAGAAGGAGGGCTGCGACGGCCTCATCACGAGTTGCCGTTGGATCGTGCACCGCATGCCCGCCCACGTCCGCACCGTGTGCCTGGAGTTCTTCGGCGACGCCAAGGATGCGGTGCCGAGCATCGTCGAAATTCGCGATTTCATGTTCGAGCAGGCCGAGCGTTCGGGCGTGCTGCTGGCCGGGCTCGAGCATCTGGACGACCGCTACCTAAAGGCCGTCGGCTATGCCACCAAGTCGAAGAAGCATGGCGGCGGCTTGCCCAAGATGGCGCTCTTCGGCGACATCGTCGGCGACGACGCCGATGCGGTGGCGCGCGCGACGTCCGAAGTCGTGCGCCTGGCCAATTCGCGGCACGGTGAGGGTTTTGTCGCCGTCAGCGCCGAGGCGCGCAAGAAGTTCTGGCTCGATCGCAAGCGCACGGCGGCCATCAGCAAACACACCAACGCCTTCAAGATCAACGAAGACGTGGTCATCCCGTTGCCGCGCATGGCCGAGTACAGCGACGGCATCGAGCGCATCAACATCGAGTTGTCACTGCAAAACAAGCTGGCCCTGACGCACGCGCTGGAGCAGTGGTTCGTGGCCGGCGCCTTGCCGCTCGGCAAGGGCAACGACGCCAACGACATTCCGTCCGCCGAGCTGCTGGAAGACCGGGTGGCCCGGGCGCTGGGCGTCATCCGCGAGGTGCGGGCGCTCTGGGCCGGCTGGCTGGCCGATGTCGAAGGCTTGTTTCCGCAGCTGCAAAGACATCAGCTGCGGGCCAGTTGGAAGACGCAGCTGCGCGCCCCGTTGCAGCTGATCTTCAACGGCGCCGAGTTCGAGCCAATCCTTGCCGAATGCTCGGCGATTCACCAACGCGTGCTCAAGGGCCGGGTCTGGATCGCGCTGCACATGCACGCCGGTGACGGCAACGTGCATACCAACATCCCCGTCAACAGCGACAACTACGAGATGCTGCAGACCGCGCACGCGGCGGTCGTGCGCATCATGGCGTTGGCGCGTGGCCTGGGCGGCGTGATCTCGGGCGAACACGGCATCGGCATCACCAAGCTGGAGTTCCTTTCCAGCGACGAGTTGCAGCCGTTCGCCGATTACAAGGCGCGCGTCGACCCCGAAGGGCGTTTCAACAAGGGCAAATTGTTGCGCTGCGTGCCACCAGCCCAGCCCTCCCCCGACGGCGGATGGGGCGAAGCCATGCTGCATGCGGACCTGACCAATGCCTACACGCCCAGCTTCGGCCTGATGAGCCACGAGTCGCTCATCATGCAGCAGAGCGACATCGGTGCCATCGCCAACAGCGTCAAAGACTGCCTGCGCTGCGGCAAGTGCAAGCCGGTGTGTGCCACACATGTGCCGCGCGCCAACCTGCTCTATTCGCCGCGCAACAAGATTTTGGCCACCTCGCTGCTGGTCGAGGCGTTCCTGTACGAGGAGCAGACGAGGCGAGGCGTCAGCATCCGGCATTGGCAGGAGTTCGAGGACGTGGCCGACCATTGCACCGTTTGCCACAAGTGCTTGGCGCCGTGCCCGGTCGATATCGACTTCGGCGATGTTTCGATGAATATGCGCAACCTGCTGCGCAAGATGGGCCAGAAGAGCTTCAGACCGGGCAATGCGGCGGCCATGTTTTTTCTCAATGCGACGCGTCCCGAGGTCATCAAGGCAATGCGGGTCGGCATGGTCGGCATCGGCTTCAAGGTGCAGCGGCTGGCCAACGATTTGCTGCGCCGTGCGGCGCGCAAGCAGACCGAGGCCCCGCCGGCCACGCTCGGCGCGGCGCCGGTGAAAGAGCAGGTCATCCACTTCATCAACAAGAAGATGCCGGGTGGCCTGCCGAAGAAGACGGCACGGGCGTTGCTCGACATCGAAGATGCCGATTACGTACCGATCATTCGCGACCCGAAAGCCACTACGGGAGAAACCGAAGCCGTTTTCTACTTCCCGGGTTGCGGCTCTGAGCGGTTGTTTTCCCAAGTGGGGTTGGCAACGCAGGCGATGCTCTGGCACGCGGGCGTGCAGACCGTGCTGCCGCCGGGCTACCTGTGCTGTGGCTATCCGCAGCGCGGCAGCGGCCAGTTCGACAAGGCCGAGAAGATGATCACCGACAACCGGGTGCTCTTTCACCGGGTTGCCAACACACTGAACTATCTCGACATCAAGACGGTGGTTGTCAGTTGCGGCACCTGCTACGACCAGTTGCAGGGCTACCAGTTCGAGAGAATCTTTCCTGGTTGCCGCATCATCGACATTCATGAATACCTGCTGGAGAAGAACATCACCTTGCCAGGCCGAGGCGAGGGCACCGGTGGCTATCTCTACCACGACCCCTGCCATTCGCCGATGAAGCTGCAGGACCCGATGAAGACTGTCAAGGCCCTGGTCGGCGACAACGTGCACAAGAACGATCGCTGCTGCGGCGAATCGGGCACGCTCGGCGTGACACGACCAGACATCGCTACCCAGGTGCGGTTTCGCAAGGAAGAGGAGATAGGGAAGGGTGCCGCGGCGTTGCGTGCCACAGGCGCTGTGGGCGCAGGGGCGAACGTCAAGATCCTCACCAGTTGCCCCAGTTGTCTTCAGGGCTTGTCGCGTTACCAAAACGACTTGCAGAACGGTTTGCTTGAAGCCGACTACATCGTCGTCGAGATGGCACGGCTCATTCTCGGCGAGAAGTGGATGCCCGATTACGTGGCTGCGGCCAATGCCGGCGGCATCGAACGCGTGTTAGTCTGAATGACGACAGCATGAGCATGGCGCAATCCTCACCCCTTCCTGCGGCAGCCACATCCGCGCGCCGGCCGACGCCGACTGTGATCACGCTGCACGGCGCGTCGCGCGTGCTGGAACTTGGCTTTTCCGACGGGCAGGTGTTTCGCGTGCCCTTCGAATTGCTGCGCATCTGCTCGCCCTCGGCCGAAGTGCAAGGTCATGGCCCGGGACAGGAAGTGTTGCAAACCGGCAAGCGGGAGGTCACCGTGGTGGCGCTCGAGCCGGTTGGCAACTACGCGGTGCAGCCGACGTTCTCAGACGGGCACGCAACAGGCATCTACACCTGGGACCTGCTTTACCGCCTCGGCGCCGAGCAGGCCAGGCTCTGGGCCGATTACGAAGCGCGCCTCAAGAAAGCCGGTGTGTCCCGCGATGCGCCGATGCTGTCCAAGGGCGGATCGGCGTGCGCCAGTCATTGAGCGTCGGATTCTCCGCCGGCGCGCAAGGGCGGATCGGCGTGCGCCAGTCGTCGACCTGTCCAATGAGTCGCCGTTACCCTGCAGATACCCCGCCGCGGCGCGGGGTCGTGCTCTTGCACGGCTCAGTTCCAGCCTAATATCGCCGCAGTGAGCAGCACCAATTTCGGATTCGAGTCGATCGACGATCGCGCCAAGGCGCGGCGTGTGCGCAGCGTTTTTGATTCCGTTGCGCCGCGCTACGACCTGATGAATGACCTGATGTCGGGCGGGTTGCATCGAGTCTGGAAGAAGTACGCCGTGTGGGCGGCCAACGTTGGCGAAGGCGCCCAGGTGCTCGACGTCGCTGGCGGTACCGGCGACCTGGCGTTGGCACTGGCAAAACAAGTAGGGACCAGCGGCCGCGTCGTGCACACCGACATCAACGAAGCCATGCTGCGGGGTGGTCGCGACCGACTGCTCGACCAGGGCGTGGCACTGTCGACGCTGGTTTGCGACGCCGAACAGTTGCCGTTCGCGCCCGACCAATTCGATCTGGTGACCGTCGCCTTTGGCCTGCGCAACATGACGCACAAGGACCGCGCGCTCAAGGAAATGAACCGGGTGCTGAAGCCGCGCGGTCGGTTGCTGGTGCTGGAGTTTTCTCGTGTCGCCAAGCCGCTGCAAAAAGCCTATGACTGGTACTCGTTCAACGTGCTGCCACGCCTGGGCCAGCGCGTGGCCGGCGACGCCGCCAGTTACCGGTATTTGGCAGAGTCGATCCGCATGCACCCCGCGCAGGACGAGCTCAAGGCGCTGATGCAAGGGAGCGGCTTCGGTCACGTGGACTATCACAACCTGACGGCAGGTGTGGTGGCATTGCATGTCGGCATCAAGTGTTGAGAAGGTGCTGATGTGAGAGGCTGGTGTTTTTGTTGGTTTGTATTCAAGAGGAGATAGGGCCATGGTCAAGCTGTTTGTTTCATTTTTTGCCGTTCTGATGCTGCTGGTCAGCCTCGAAGCCGAGGCGGCGCGCTTTGGCGGTGGACGTTCGTTCGGACGGCAGTCGGGCAACGTGACGCAGCGTCAGGCGACCCCGGCGGCGCCGACGCAGGGCGCCAACCAGAGCGCCGCCACCAAACCGGCAGTAGCCGGTGCAGCTGGCGCGGCGGCAGCGCCGAAGCGCGGCTTCGGCGGGATGTTGGGCGGTTTGGCAGCCGGTCTGGGCCTCGCCTGGCTGGCCCATTCGCTCGGGCTGGGCGAAGCCTTCGGCAGCGTGCTGCTGATCGCTGTTCTGGCCATGCTGGCGTTCGCCGCTTTTCGGTATTTCACCCGGGCGCGCGGCGCGGCAGCGTCGGGTTCCGGCAGCTATGCCTTCGGCAGTGCCGGTGCGGGCGGTCCCGGATCGACCTCGACTCGGCCTTTCGAGCATCAGCCCGCGACGGCCTTCGAAGGTGCCGGCCCGAGCGATCGCCCATGGTCGGGCGCGGCAACCGGCGCGACCGGCGGCGCACTGATCGGCTCGGCCCTTGGCGGGGCGCAATCCTGGGGTGTGCCCGATGGTTTCGACAGCGAAGGCTTCCTCGCTGCGGCCAAGCGCAACTTCATCACATTGCAAAACGCCTGGGATCAAGCCGACATCAAAGCCTTGCGCGCCATGATGACCGACGGCATGGTGACTGAAATCCAGAGCCAGTTGGCTGAGCGTGGAGCCCATATCGGCGGCGCGCCGAACCAGACCGAGGTGGTCGCGCTCGAAGCGCAACTGCTCGGTATCGAGGAGTTGCCGGATGCCTACATGGCGAGTGTCGAGTTCACCGGCGTCATCCGCGAAGACCCCGCTGCCGGACCGAGCCCGTTTCGCGAAGTGTGGAACATGACGCGGCCGGCCAGCGGCGGCGGTGGCTGGCTGGTGGCCGGTGTGCAGGCGCTGCAGTAGGCGCCTGGCCGACCAGTTCTAGCGCGCTTGTCCGGCGCGCTCGCGCCGGGTCTGGCGCTGCGCTCTCGGGAATAATGCGCCATGCCCGAATTTCGCTCGCCAACCGACCTCTTCGATAACTTCGTCCGGCGCGTAAACGCGCGACTGCAACCCCCGGCGTGGGCTGTGCACGAAATCCAGCATCGGGCCGTGTTGTTCCTGAATCACGTGCTGGCGCAGGAGAGCGAAGCACAAACCCGCCTCGCGCGGCAGGCCGGACGTGTCGTCCTGTTCCAGTGGCGCTCGATCGTCATGAAGCTGGTGGCGACGCCGGCCGGCCTGGTCGACCTGGCGAACCCACAAGCCGCGGCCGAGTTGACGCTGACCGTCACTGAAGACTCGCTAATTGCGCTGGCGCGCGGCACCCTCCGGGGCGAGAAACCCGCCGTACGCATCGTCGGGGACGTGCAGTTGGCGGCCGAGGTCAACTGGCTGGTCGATCATGTGCGCTGGGACATCGAGGACGACCTGGCGCGCATTGTCGGCGATGTGCCGGCGCGAGCCTTGGGCCAGGTCGGTTGGCGTGTCGCCGAGGCGTTGCGCAAGTTCGTCGGCAGGCGCGATGAGGCTGCGAATGCAGTTGTGGAACCCGTGGCAACCGCGGCGTCATCGGCAACCGCGGCATCCTCCGAAGCGGCGGCACGCACGCCGCCTTCCTTTGGCGACCAACCCGGCGCGCAATGACGCGCATCTTTCGCAGCGTCTTCATCGTCTGGATTGCGCTGCGCTACGGCCTGGATGAACTGGTCCTCACCAGCTTCAACAAACCGTGGCTTCGCGTCGCCGCCCGCCTGGTGTCGGTCGGGCGCAAGCTCGATGCACCGCGCGGCCAGCGCTTGCGCGAAGCCCTCGAACGGCTCGGCCCGGTATTCGTCAAGTTCGGTCAGGTACTGTCGACGCGACGCGACCTCTTGCCGCCCGATGTCGCGGACGAACTCGCGCGCTTGCAGGATCGCGTACCGCCATTTGCCTCGAGCGCAGCCATCGCCATCATCGAGCGCACGTTTCGCCGGCCGTTGACGCATATCTTCGAAACCTTCGAGGAGAAGCCGGTAGCCAGCGCATCGATTGCGCAGGTCCATTTCGCCACACTGCTGGATCGGAGCGGCGCCAGACGCGAGGTCGCCGTGAAGGTGCTACGCCCCGGCATGCGGCGCGTCATCGAGAAAGACCTGGCGCTCATGGCAACGATGGCCGGTTGGGTCGAATGGCTGTCGGCCGACGGCAAACGTCTGAAGCCGCGCGAAGTAGTGGCCGAGTTCGACAAGTACCTGCACGACGAACTCGATCTCGTGCGCGAGGCCGCCAACGCCGCGCAACTGCGCCGGAACATGGCACGGCTGGAGCTGGTGCTGATCCCGGAAATGCTCTGGGACCTGTGTCACTCGGAGGTGCTGGTGATGGAGCGCATGAAAGGCATTCCAATCTCGCAACTCGATCGCCTGCGCGCGGCCGGGGTCGACCTCTCCAAGCTCGCCCGTGATGGAGTCAACCTGTTTTTCACTCAGGTTTTTCGTGATGGCTTCTTTCACGCCGACATGCATCCGGGCAACATTCAGGTGAGCTTGGATCCGGCGCATTTCGGCCGCTACATCCTGCTCGATTTCGGCATCGTTGGCACGCTCACCGAGTTTGACAAGGAATACCTGGCGCAGAACTTTTCGGCCTTCATCCGGCGTGACTACCGGCGCGTCGCCGAGCTGCATGTGGAAAGCCGCTGGGTGCCCGCGGACACGCGCGTGGACGAGTTGGAGTCGGCGATCCGCACGGTGTGCGAGCCCTACTTCGACAGGCCGCTGCGCGAAATATCCCTGGGCATGATCCTGATGCGGCTGTTCCAGACATCGCGCCGTTTCCATGTCGAGATCCAGCCGCAACTGGTGCTGTTGCAAAAGACTCTGCTCAACATCGAGGGGCTCGGCCGCCAACTCGATCCCGAAATCGATTTGTGGAAATCGGCCAGGCCGTTTCTCGAAAAATGGATGATCAATCAGTTCGGGCCGCGCAAGCTGTTCGAGCAGTTTCGCGACGAAGCGCCGCGCTACGCCAAATACCTGCCCCAGTTGCCGCGCCTGTTGCACGATTTTCTGGTTGAGCGGCCCGAAACGCGCGACCACCAGCTTGAACAACTGTTGGCTGCTCAGACACGAACCAACAAGTTACTGCAGGCCATCATCTATGGAGGCATAGGTTTTGCGTTGGGTCTTATCGTGATGCAGTTCATCGTGCGGGTGCGCCTGTTTTAGGGGTGGCGACACTGCATGTTTCGCGGTGCTTTCCCACAGCGATGCCCTGCCGGTCTAGGCCGATACCGTTCATTCAAGACCGTTCGCCCTGAGCGTGTCGAAGCTCTGCCAGCGGCATCACGAAAGGCTTCGGCCAGCTCAGCCCGAACGGTTTTGGGCTATGTCTGAACGGTATTGTGTCTCGGCCAATAATGCGCACTTTGCTGTTCGGCGCGGCGAATCGGCGAGCCGGGTCTGGCGTCTAATTTTTTTCACCCTCGATCAACCAGAGAAATCCACCATGAAGTATTCATCGCCGCGTCTTGCCGCTGCCTTCGCGCTGGTTGCAGCCAGCTTGTTGCTTGCCAGCCCAGGCTTGCGAGCCGAGGAAGAAAAGCTGCTCAACGTCTACAACTGGGGCGATTACATCGCCGACGACACCATCGCCAACTTCGAGAAGGAAACCGGCATCAAGGTGCGTTATGACCTGTTCGACAGCAACGAGGCGCTCCATGCCAAGCTCATCGCCGGCATGTCTGGTTACGACGTGGTGGTGCCCGGCTCGCACTTTGCCAAGCTGCAGATCGAAGCCGGTCTGCTGCACAAGCTCGACAAGTCGAAGCTGCCGAACCTCTCGAACCTCGATCCAGCCATCCAGGCGCAACTGGCCAAGGTCGACCCGGGCAACGAGTATCTGGTCGACTGGATGTGGGGCTACACGACCGTCGGCATCAACCGCGACAAAGTCAAGAAGGCCTTGGGCAGCATGCCGATGCCCGACAACGCCTGGGACCTGGTGTTCAAGCCGCAATATGCGTCCAAACTGAAGAGCTGCGGCGTGTCCTTCCTGGACACGGCATCGGAAATCTTGCCGATCGCCCTCAAGTACATCGGCAAGGATCCGCGCAGCAAGGACCCCGCCGACTATCAGGCCGCCGGCGACATGCTCAAGGCTGTTCGTCCTTATGTGACGCGCTTCTCCGGCTCCGGCTCCGACTACATCGACCAGATGGCCAAGGGCCAGCTTTGCGCTGTCATCGGCTGGTCGGGTGACATCATGATCGCAGAGGACAAGTCGACCAAGGCCAAGAAGCCGCAGTCGCTCGAGGTGCTGCTGCCGAAGATGGGGGGCCTGCTGTTCTTCGACACCATGGCCATCCCCAAGGATGCCAAGCATCCCGAGAATGCCCACAAGTGGATCAACTACATCCTTCAGCCCAAGGTCAGCGCGGCGCTCACGAACAAAGTTTTTTACGCCACCCCGAACAAGTCGGCATTGCCTTTCGTCAACCCGAAGCTGGCCAGTGACAAGGCGGTTTTTCCCGACGAGGCGGCGCTCGCCAGCATGATTCCACCCGGCACGCCCGACCAGGCGACGCTGCGCCTGATCACGCGCACATTCACCAACTTCAAAGCCAAGCGCTAGGGATGCTCTGCACAACCCATCGCGGCGCTCGCATCCTCAGGCTCGGGCGGTCTGCGGCGTTGCGCTTCTTGCCAATAGCTATGGCTATTGGCC
>JBDSYU010000024.1:0-16579 GCA_039925525.1 Variovorax sp. | reverse complement strand
GAGCGGTCCGGCTTGCAAGGCGATCGGCTCGGACGCCGGCACGGACCCCATCCCGTCCACGCTGCCGTGCCTTGGCTCGCCCGCGGCAGCGCAGGCGTGCGAAGCCTGTGCGTTCAGTGGCATAGCGCCAAACCGGTCGCGGTATCGAGCAGCACCGCGCGCTCCATATCCAGATTGAAGGCAATGGCGTGGCCTTGGCGCAAGCCTTCGCGGGCCGAAAACTCTGCCATGACCGGTGCTCCCGCCAACTCGAAGCTCGCGAACACCCGGGCGCCAGAGGGCTGCAAGAGCGTGATGGTGCTGGAGAGGCCGACGCCGATGGCCGCCGAATCTCCCGTATGCAGCAGGAAATGTTCGGGGCGCAAGCCCAGCACGATTTCCGTTTCGCGATTCGTTGCAGCCGCCGCACCCGCCGCGATCTGTGCCGCCCGCTCTGGCGGCAGCACCACGATCTGCCCATCCGCCAGTCGTACGCTGGCACCCTGCCCGTCCAATTGCAAATGGGCCTTCAGATTGTTGATCGGCGGCGAACCCAGAAATCCGGCGACAAAGCGATTGATCGGTTGGTCGTAAAGCTGCATCGGCGGGCCCTGCTGTTCGATCATTCCCTGATTCATGAGCACCACACGATCGGCGAGCGTCATCGCCTCGACCTGGTCGTGCGTCACGTAAATGGTGGTGATGCCAAACGCTTGGTGCAGACGCTTGATCTCGGTACGCATGCCGTCGCGCAGTTGCGCATCGAGGTTGGACAAGGGCTCGTCGAACAGAAAGAGCTTGGGCTTGCGCACCATGGCGCGGCCCATCGCCACGCGTTGGCGCTGACCGCCGGAAAGCTGTCGCGGCGCACGGCCGAGCAAAGGTTCGATCTCCAGCACGCGAGCCACCTCAGCCACCTGCTCACGAATCTCGCGTTCGGAGAGCTTGCGCACCCGCAAGCCGAAAGCGATGTTGTCGTACACCGTCATGTATGGATAGAGCGCGTAGTTCTGGAAGACCATCGCCACGTCGCGATCGCGCGGCCGCAGATCGGTGACCGCCCTGTCGCCGATGTGGATTTCGCCTTCGTCGGCCTCTTCGAGACCGGCGATGAGGCGCAACAACGTGCTCTTGCCGCAGCCGGACGGGCCCAGCAGCACGGTGAACTCGCCGTCCGGAATCGTGAGATCAATGCCACGCACCACGGGCACCTCGCCATACGACTTTTGCAGCTTCTCCAGACGCACACCGGCCATGCGATTTACCTAGCCCTTCAATGCGCCGCCGCTCAGGCCGCGCACCAGGTATCGGTTCATCGCCACCACCATGAAGAAGACTGGCAGGCAGCCGAGGATCGACATCGCGCCGATGCGCGCCCAAAAGGTCGACATTGGCGAAAAGTAGTGCGTCACTTGCACCGGGAAGGTCACCACCTCGGAGCGCGTCATCACCACGGCAAAGGCGAACTCGTTGAAGGCATAGACAAAGGCGAACACCGCCGTCGCAAGCAGGCCGGCGCGCGCCATCGGGAAGATCACCTTCAGGAGAGCCTGCCAACGCGTGCAACCATCGACCAGCGCACTCTGCTCCAGCTCAGGCGCGATGTCTTCGATGAAGCCGCGCATGACCCAGATCACATACGGCAGGTTGATGGCGATGTACAGCACGATCAAACCCGGGTAGGTGTCGATCAGGCCCACGCTCGCGAACATCAGGAAGAGCGGAAACGCCATGGCCATCGGCGGCACCATGCGCAGCGACATGATGCCGATCGACATGCGGTCGCCGCCGGTGCGAAAGCGTGCCAGGCTGTAGGCCGCGATAGCGCCCAGGAACATGGCGATCACCGTGCTCACGCTGGCAATGACAAGGCTGTTGCCGATCGAGCGCAGATCGCCGCCGTCGGCCAGTCCGGCGAAGTTGTCCCAATGCATTTGCGAAGGCAGCCAGACCGGTGGGCTCGCAAAAATCTCTCCCGGCGTCTTGAACGCCGTCATGAAAAGCCAGTACACCGGGAACACGAACAACGCTGTGACGAGGGTGACGGCCAGCACGCGCCCCGCCACGCGGAAGCGGCGGCGCGCGCGGCGACGGTCTCCGGCGCTCGTCATCGGGCGGTCGATGCGCGGCGCATCAGCGAAAAGATGAGGACGCCGGTGGCGACGATCGACACGAAGGCAATGGCGCCGGTGTAACTGGTCGCGAACTGCTGGAAGCCCTGCACATACAGGTAGACCGAGATCGTTTCGGACCGCGTGCCCGGCCCGCCTTGGGTCAGCGCATAGATGAAGTCGAACAGCCGCATCAGGTCGACGAAGCGGATCAACACGACGGTGAACAGCACCGGCTTGATGCCGGGCAGTACAACCCGCTTGAACACGGTCCAGCGCGAGGCACCCTCGAGTTCGGCGGCATCGATCAGGCTGCGATCGACCTGCGCCAGCGCCGCCAACAGCAGCAAAAACACGAACGGCGTGTGCGCCCAGACTTCGAGAATGATGATGGCGGGATAGACGAACAGCGGATCGGTGGTCCACAAAATGAGCGGCGCCTCGCCCCCTGAAAACCAGCCAAGGATCTGGTTCACCGGTCCGTAGCGATGGTCGAACATCAGGCGCCAACTGGCGCCGGCGACGATCGGCGAAATGACGGTGGGCAGCACCATCAAGGCGATGAAGAAGCGTTTGCCCGGGAACTCCGGCAGGAACAACGCGGCGAGCGCCAAGCCGATCGCGACTTGCAGCGGCAACGCGATCGCAGCGATGAGCAGGGTGTGGCCCCAGGCGCCCCAGAAGCGCGCGTCGGTGAACAGGCGCTGATAGTTGAGGAGGCCTGCGAAGGCCGTGTTCTCCTCCTGCATGGTGATGTCCTGCAGGCTCACCATCAGGTTGTAGAGAACGGGCAGCGTCCCGAGCAGTAGCAGGAAAATCAGCGCCGGCAAGAGAAGCAGATGCTTGAAATGGCGATCCGCCAGCCGTTCCCAGCGCGTGGGTCCGCACAGGCCCGTGGCCCTGAAACTAACCTCCGCCATGCGTCGTGAACGTGGCCTACAAGCGTTTGCTCAACAAGCGTCAGTGCGGATAGGCATTTGGATTGGCGGCCCAGATGTTGTACGCCTCGCGTTGTTTGTCGACACCGGTGCGTTCAGTGATCTCATCCCACTCCTTGGCCAGATCGTCCAGCGCCACCTTCGGGTCGGTGCCGCTGGTGGCGCGCTGCACGGCGCGGGTCAGCGATTCTTCGTATTGGAAGGTGTTGCGGATCGACAGGTCGGGCAGCGCGGTCTGCGCGGCTTTCTTCAAAATGTCGAGGTATTCGCCCGCGCTCGGCCACAGCGCGCGATAGGCCTTGCTCGCATAGTGCGACGAGCGGAAAGGATCGCGCAATGAATAGGGCAACATCACGCGTTCGAGGCTGGTCTGCTCGCTGTTGGCGAACTGGATGAAGAGATAGGCCAGCTCCTTCTTCTTGCTCGAACTGGCCACGGCCAGCGACCAGCCCAGCGCCAGCTCGGGCTTGCCGCCCGGTGGCAGTGCATAGCCGACCTTGCCGGCAATCTGCGAGGCTGGCACGAAGGCCATGGCCTTTTCGCCGGCCTGCAATCCCTCGGACCAGCGGCCCACCGGCGGCCACCACAAGGTCATCGCCAGATTGCCCGATAGCCAGCCATTGAGCGACTCGGGAATGCCCCAATCCTGCGAGCCCGGTGGCATGAACTTCTGGTCGGCTACCATGCCCGACAGCGCCTTGACGCCGGCGGGGCCGTTCACCGTTGCCTTCATCGTCTTGGCATCGAAGAAGTGGCCGCCGTCGTTGCGAAAGCGCTCCTGGAAGAAATACTGCAGCAGGCTGGCGCGCCGGATCATCCCTGCGCCATAGAGCTTGGGCGCGAACTTGTCGGTGAAGAAATTGCCGATGTCGGCGAACTGCGCCCAGGTGGCGGGAGGCGCCAGGTCGTAGCCGTACTTGCTGCGAAAGGCGGCCTTGTTGGCGGCGTCGTCGAACAGGTCCTTGCGGTAGTACAGGATCAGCACATCGCCATCGTCGGGAATGCCGTAGATCTTGCCGGACCATTTCATCCAGCCGTCGCGAAATGCCGGTTCGATTTTGGCGAGCTCGTCGGCGAACTTGTATTTGGCGACGAACGCATCCAACGGCTCGATCGCACCCGAACTCGCCATGTCGGCCAGCCAGCTCGGCACGATGCTGACCACGTCGTAGGCGCCAGTGCGGGCACGGTGCTCGACCATGATCTTGGGAAACATTTCCGGGATCGGCGTCTCGATCACGTTGACTTTCACGCCGGTGAGCTTCTCCCAAAGCGGCACGGTGTAGACCTTCGGGTCGAGCGCGCCGGCGCCGCCCGGCCAGGTCATGTTGAGCGTCTCACCTTTGAACTTGCTCGCCGCCTCGACGGCGATCTGCGCCGCATCGTTGCTCTGCGCGACGGATGTGAGTGCCGAGGCGGCCAGCAACAAGGCTGCGCCTGCGCGTGCGATGAATGAAATCTGCATGGAGTCTCCTTTGAAGTTTCAATCGGCCGTGGCGCCCACATCCTTGGCGATCTTGGTCCACTTGGTGATTTCGCTGGCGACGAACTTGTTGAATTCTTCGGGCGAGCCGCCGACCACCGTGAGGCCGCCGGCCACCAGCTTCTCGTGCACCGCTGGTAAGTTCATCACCTTGTTGAAAGCATCGTTGATCTTCTTGACGACGTCGGCCGACATGCCGGCGGGGCCGACCAAGCCCTGCCACGCGGTTGCGTCGAAGCCGGGCACGGTTTCGCCGATGGTCGGCAGGTCGGGCATGCTGGCCGCTCGTTTGGGTGTCGCCACCGCCAGTGCCCGCAACTTGCCCGCTTGCACCTGTGGCATCAGGTTGGCCTGGTCGGCAATCGCCACCTGGATGGTGCCGCCCAGGATGTCGGCGACCATCGGACCCCCACCCTTGTAAGGCACATGCAACATTTGCGTGCCAGTTTGCTCCTTGAACAACTCCGTGCCCAGGTGCGGCAGGCTGCCGGCGCCAGCCGAGCCGTAAGAGAGCTTGCCCGGATTGGCCTTGGCATAAGCGATGAGCTCGGGCACGGTCTTGACCGGCACCGACGGATGCACCACCAGCATGTAATTGACGTCGACGGTACGCACGATGTGCGTGAAATCTTTCAGCGGGTCGTACGCCATCCTTGAATAGATGCCGACGTTGATCGCCAGCGACGCGATATTGCCGACGAGCAGGGTGTAGCCATCGGGCGCCGCCTTGGCGACAAAGCCCGCACCGACCATGCCACCGGCGCCAGCCTTGTTTTCAATGACGATGGGCTGGCCAAGTGCTTCAGTCAACCCCGGCTGCACCACCCGGGCGAAAAAGTCGACCGCGCCGCCAGGCGGGAATCCGACGATGAGGCGGATCGGTCGATCCGGATAGCTCGGGTCGGCGGCTTGTGCCCATTGCGGTGTCAGCGCCAGCAACGCGAGCGCGGCGCCAGCGCTGGCTACCAGGACCTTGCGCCTCGCGCCGTGACTGGCGGTGTTGATCTCACAGCCAGGGTCGCTGAGGTCCCTTGCAGCCGACGCCTCGGCGTTTTTGTTCAGGGGCGGTGATAACTTCATGGCTTGTCCTTGTCTGATTGAATGTTCAGCGCCGCCACCGCGAGAGATCGCGGGCGCTCCGATGTCTCCTATGCCACAAAGACCATTATTGGCTCGGGACAATTAACCGCATAATGAAACTTAGCCATTGGGTGATAACGTTTTTTCATGTCTGTGCTACCGAGCATTCAATCCATCAGCGCGCGCCTGCGCTTCAAGCAGTTGGCGTTTCTGATCGCGCTCGGCGAAGCCGGCTCGCTGCATCGCGCGGCGGAGCAGTTGGGCATGACCCAGCCCGGCGCTTCGAAGATGTTGCATGAGGTCGAGGCCACTTTCGGCACTGCCTTGTTCGTGCGGTCACCTCGGGGCATGGTGGCCAATGAACTGGGCCGCTGCGTGCTTCGTTATGCCAAGCTGAGCCACAGCGACCTCGGCCATCTGCGCGAGGAAATTTCCGGTGTGTTGAGCGGCAAGGGTGGACGCCTCGCCGTCGGCGCGATCGGCGGCGCATTGCCCGCCGTCGTGGTGCGCGCGCTTACGCGCTTGCGTCGGGCGCAACCGGCACTGTCTGTTTCCGTCAAGGAAGACACCAGCGCCGGGTTGTTGGCGGCACTGGATGACGGGCGGCTCGACTTGGCGATCGGCCGCACCACGGTGGCGCTGGAGCCCGAGCGTTACGCCTTCGAGCCGCTGCTGGAAGAACAGGTGGCGGTGGCGGTCGGGCCGCGCCATCCATGGGCGCATGCCCGGCGCGTTACGCTGCAGCAGCTCTCACAAGCCGGCTGGGTGTTGTATCCGAGCCCGATGCCGCTGCGCAGCCTGCTCGAGCGCGAGATGAAGGAAGCCGGCCTGCCATTTCCTGAACACGCTACAGAAACGTCGTCGATCTTCGTCACGCTGCTGCTCCTGCAGGAAGAAGTGAACGTGGTGGCGCTCCTGTCGTCGGAGACGATGGCCTTCTATGGCCGCTGCGGCATGGCGCGCGAGCTGCCGATCAAGATCCGCTCGCGCACCGAGCCCTATGGCATCGTCACGCGCCAGGGCGCCGCGCTCTCGCCGATTGCCGCATTGATGGTCGATTCACTGAAAACCGAGGCGCGCGGGTTGTCCGCGTAACAGCGCAAATCAATACGATGTGGTCCCGATCGCAAGACTGTATCCGCCGTCGACGTTCGCAATGGGCGAGCCGGCGACGGGGGAGATCGTGCCGTTCTGGGCGTCGAAATTGAACGCCGCGATTTGCGCGGCGGCGAAGTCGTACACGTAGAGATGAAGACCTGACGCATCGAACAGCACAGTACTGGCGCCGGCGACTGCCGCAAAAGGTGAACCCGCTGTCGGGCTCAATGTTCCGGTACCGGCGGCTCTCGACCACACATAGATTTTTCCGTCGCTGCTGGATGCCACCAGGACGTAATTGCCCGTCGAGTCCACGCTCACAGCGTACCCTCCCTGCGTCGGCCCGTAGGGACTGCCGGGCAGCGCCGTCGGAACACCGCTCGGGTCGATGCTGTAGGCGCCAACGCCGTTTCCGTTGGTCGAGATATACAAATTCGCGCCGGTCGGATCGAAACCGAGGCCGAGTGCGGCATTGACAATGGCGAAGGGAGACCCCGCCAGTGCTATGAGCGAGCCAGTGGCCGGGTCGATCGAGTACCCATACAGCTGGCCGGTCGTGTAATTGGCGACGTAGAGGAGCGTGCCTTGCGGATTGATGGCGGAGGCATATCCCCCGACGAGGGGGTATGGCGAACCGCTGACGGGAGTCAGCGCGCCGGTGTTCGCGTCCACGCCAAATCCGCGCAGAGTGGTACCGTCAACGACGTAGAGAAAGTTTCCGGAGGGGGTGAATATCGTCGACTGCCCGCCGCCCGCGCCCGCATACGGGGAACCCGGAACGGGTGCCAGTGAGCCTTGCACGGGGTCGATGGCGAAGCCTGAGAGCGTGCCGTCGCTGTAGTTGGGGGAATACAAGAACTTGCCGTTCGGGCTGACCGAGATGACGTTCGGACTGGCTCCCGTCGTTGCCGGGCTGTTCGGGGTCGTCGAGAGCGCTCCGGTTGCCGCATCCACAGCAAAGACCGAAATCGAATTCAGGTTGGCATTGGGGGCGAACAGGAATGTCTTGTGCAAGATCGGGGTGCAACTAACGACGATGGCAGTCACGTTGGCGGCGGGCATGACGCCGGTCCCGTTCGCTGCGCTGCATCTGAGGGTGGCCGGGCTCTGCGACACGGCCACGCTGTAGGCCGCCCCGTAGGGGACCACGGTGTTCATGTTGAACCCTGTGGCGTTGGCAAGAATGGTTGTGCTGTCGCCACTCTGGTTTGTCAGCACCAAGCCGCTGGCAGAGCCCAATCCGGTGATAGAGCCTCCGAGCGTAAAGCTCTGGTTGGAACAATTGACAATAACGTTCGCCACACCGTTTGCGGGCATCGTCGCCGAAGGATTGTTGACAGTGCAATTGAGCCCGGGCGGCTGCGTCATCACTGCCAGCGAATACGCCGCGCCGTAGGGCACCGCGAGCGGCATCGTGAATGACGCTGCAGTGGTAGTGAAGCTATAGGTATCGCCGTTGCTGGTGTTTGTCAACACCAACCCTTGAGGGCTCAGTGCGGCCGCGTTTGGGCCGTTGATCACGACCATGCCACCCAAGGCATACGATCGGGTGGCACAGGTAATGGCGAGTGCGACGTTGCCCGCCGGCATGATTCCGGAGGGGTTGTTCACGGCGCAGGTCAAATTGGCCGGCTGCGTCGTCACGCTCAGCACATAGGCGCCTCCGTAAGGCACCCGCATCGCCATCGTGAAGGTGCTCGCGTTGGCGCCGAAAGTGTATTGATCGCCATTGGCGGTGTTGGTGAGCGTCAAACCCTGGGCGCTCAAGCTCGCGCCGCTCGGACCGTTCAGTGTGACGGTGCCGCCGAGGGGATAAGGTTGGTCCGTGCACATGACCGTCACGGTGGTCACATTGCTGGCCGGCATAGTGCTCGCGACGGTGGGGCTGACCGCGCAGCTCATGCCGACGGGTTGGGTCTTCACGGTTACTTGATAGCTGCTGGCGGAAGCCACGGGGGCGGGCATCGTGAATGAGCCGGCGCCGACAGGCACACTCAACGTATCGCTGCCGTTGGCAAGCACCAGGCCGCTGATGCCTTTGCCATTGCTCGAGTCGGGCGCCAGCGTAATGCTGCCGCCCAAAGTGAAGGCCTTTTCGGAGCAGGTGACGACGACGTTGCTCACGTCGGCACGCAGGGTCCCGCTGCCACCGGCAACGGTGCACGTCAATTGGCTCGGAGCGCTCTCCACGGTCACCGCATAGACGCTGCCCGCGTCCAATGCGCCAAAGCTGAAGCTGGTTGCCGATTCGGCAATCTGCGCAGTCACGCCGCTGCCACTGGCAAGCACCAGTCCGGTGGTCCCTCTGGGCAAGCCGCTGATCGTGCCGCTCAAAGAAAAGCGCTCAGGCGGTGCGAAGCTTGCAGGCGATCCGTTGCTGCCTGCCCAGTCGTTGCCCCCACCAGAACAACTGACAAGGGTCCACACCAGCGCGCACGCGGCCAGGCGCAGGCAGCGGGCTTTGAGCCCATCGCGCCGCGGCGACTGCGCCGGCGAAGGGATCGAGGCACGCTCTGCTTCGGAGCTTGAGAGGGTGCTTGGAGCGACAGATGTTTTAAGCACAGTGAGGCCTTGCGTAGCATTACTGGCTCGCAATTTATCGCGCGATGGTGAGGCTTAAGGAGCGACGTGGGCCGAATCGCTGCCGCTTCTCAGCTGATCAAATGATCAAAAGCGGATGGCGATCAGGCGCCTTCACTGCGCCAGAGGGCCGCCCTCAGGACGAAGCCGGTTCGTGGTCTTCGACTGGCAAAGGCGTGCCAGCAGAGGTCGTGTTCGTCTACCGCGAAACGACAAACGTGCGCAAGCGCTCGAGGTCGGGCGTGACGCCGAGGCCAGGCGCCTCGGACAACGTGACACAGCCATCGGCGATCTCGAGCGGAAACACCGACTCGCGCAGCGGATTCGGGTTGGCGTCGACTTCGGCCCAGCCGCGCCCGCCGCCCGCAGCGGCCAGCGCATGCATCGACGCGGCCAGACCGACACCGCCTGCCAGCCAATGCGGGCAGTAGGCAATGCCGCGACCGTTCGCGTGTTCGGCGACCTCGAGCCCGCCACTGATGCCGCCCCATTTGCCGACGTCGGGTTGCACGAACCTGAGATAACCGGCGCTGAGTGCCGCCTCGAAGGCCACAAGGCCGCGCAGGTTTTCTCCAGCGGCCAGCGGCACGGCGCTGTTCTCGGCGAGCTTGCGCCAGGTTTCATGGGGATGATCGGCGGCAATCGGCTCCTCGACCCAGATGGGGCGAGACGGCGCCAGATCGGCAATGCGCAGCGGCGCCTCTTCCGGGCTCCAGGCCTGGTTGGCATCGCACATCAGCGCCGCCTCATCGCCAATCGCCGCGCGCATGGCTTCGATGTTGGCGCGGTCGCGCCCACGCTCAAAGCCGACCTTGAGCTTGAAGCCGCGGAAGCCTTCGGCAGTTTTGGCGCGGCACACGGCATCGATGTCGTCCGGGCCAATGCCGCTCGCATACACGCGTACACGCGCACTACCGCCGAGGTGGCGCCACAGGGGCTGGCCGGCGCGGCGCGCGTGAATGTCCCAAAGCGCTTGATCGATGGCGCCGGTGATCTGCCCAAAGGGGCCGGGCTCGCCGCACTGAATCGCCATTTGCCGCGTGCGGGCGTCGAGCAATGCGCGCGCGTCTGCCGGGTGGTCGGCGCTGGAGCCCTGCAACAATGGCGCGAAAATGCTGTCGACCAGCCGGGCACGATGCTCGGCGCCCACCTGCGGAAAGTTGCTGAACACCTCGCCCCAGCCCTGGGCGCCATCGCTGGCCGAGATCCGAATGAACACCGCCGGACGATTGGTCATGGCGCCGAAGGCATTGGCCACCGGCTGCGCGATCGGCGCGCGCAGCACCCAGCACTCGATCTTTTCGATGCACGTGCCGACGACGGCAGTCTCCGGAGCTTTCATTGATGCTGCCTATCTGGTCGTGCCACGGCCGCTGACGATCTGCGCGCGCAACGCCTTGAGCCGCACCTTCATGCGTCGCTCGTTTTCCAGACCCATGCGAATCATGATCTTCTGGCCCGACGACAAGGCTTCGAGCTTCGGGTCGGCGAACTCATAGCGCGTCCAGGGCGCGGTCGATTTGTACTGGCCCTTGACGTCGAGCAAGCGCAGACGAACCGGCCCCTCGGGTTCAGGGGCCGTCAGCAGGTGGTCGATGACAGCAACCAGACGGTCGTTGAAGTACTTCCCCGGGTAGCCCAATTCCTCGTAGGCCTCCTGGAACAGCGGATAGAGCTTCTTGTACGTGGCCGCGGCGCGCGCCGGATCGACTGCCTCGGCAAACTGTACGAACGGCGCGTAGCGTGCGGCATTGTCGGGGCCCATGATAAGAGTGTCTCCCGCGCCACGTATGCCAAAGCGCGGCGCGGTGGTCTGTACCGGCCACTTGCCGGTAGGCGCCTGTTCGCGCGTCATGTTGTCGACGGTGGCGACCATCCGGCGCACAAACCCGTCGCTCTGCAGGAACGATTGAATCGCCTTGGCGCCAACCACACCATTGATGGCGGTAACCACCTGCTTGTCCGATCCGGCCAGCGGCGGAAGCTTGGGCGCATCGGCCGGCGGTTCGATCGGATGGAGTGGGGGCAGTGGCTCCAGCGGGGCCGGCGGCAGCAGGGGCGGTAGGCCATCGGGCGGCGCCAACGTGGCCGAAGCAACGGGCGCTCGCTCCGGCGGCGGCTCGGGCGGATGCTCTTGCTGCCACCAGCGCCAGCCGAAGAAGGCGATGGCCGCGGCAACCACCGCGAAGCCAAGCCAAAACCAGATGGCCCTGGAATCGCGACGATCAGCGCGCAGCAGCGCGCGTTCGCGTGGCGTCATGGATGGAAGACCTTTCGTGCGAAGCGGCGGCCAAAACGGTAACGCCGGTACGGAGCGTATTTTCGCGCAACCGCAGCCCGCCCTGCGCGCATCCGCGCTTCGGGCTCAAACGATGTGCAAGTCTTTTGGCGCTACGCCATCGAAAACGCCACGCACCTGGCCCGTCGACAAGCCATAGAGGCGCTGGAACAAGCCGCCGAAGACACTGCGGTATTCGTTCAAAACCGGAAAGTCGCGGCCCTGGAACAACGCCGGCTGCGAGATCCCGGCTTGCTCGCCGATGACATGGCCGCCTGCGGTCGCTGCGAGGCCGCCGCCGAGCAACCAGTAGGTGGTGCCATGGCCATGGTCGGTGCCGCCATTGCCGTTTTCTCGAAAGGTTCGGCCGAACTCGCTCAGCACCACGACCACGGTGTGGCGCCAGGTCGGCGCACCGAGTTCCTCTGCGAAGCCTGCAAGGCCCCGGCCGAGTTGGTCGAGGCGATTGGCCAGGTAGCCGGTTCCAGCGCCTTCGCCCACATGCGTATCCCAGCCGCCGACATCGACGAAAGCCAGGTCGTTGCGCTCGCGCATCAGGCGCGCCATACGTCGGGCAATGCCTTCGAAGCCCTGCGCCGTCATGGCGTTGCGGCTGGCCGCGTCCATCTCTTCTTGCGCCGCCCGTTGCACCTGGTCGCGCACCTCGAATCCTTCGGCAACGGATCGCTCTAGCGCGTTGTTCTTGTACATCGCCTGGATCACCTCGCTTTGCTGCGCATTGATGCCCGCACGCGCGTTGCCGGCCAGCGCCATGTTCACTGCTGGCGCACTGCCGCGCAAGCTCACCGGCAACTGGTTGGTGAAGGCGATGGTCTGCGGAGCGCGGCCGGCCGCTGCGCTGGCGCCGAGCACGCCGGCGAGTCGATTCAGGAAGCCCGAGTCATAGTTGCGGCGTCGGTCCGACGCTTGGCCGAGCTCGATCGAGTCTTGTGTTTCGAAGTGACTGCGGCTCAGGTCGTCGGTGCCCGCAAACGGCAGGAACGCGACCTCGCCGCGCTTGTACATCGGCAGCACGCTGTCGTTGAGCGCGGGGTGCAAGCCCCAACGAGCGTCGAGCATCGACGCACCATTGATTGCGCCTGGCCGGGCTACGGCGATACGTGGGCGCGCCTCGTAATAGAACGGGCTGGCGTATGGCACCAGCAGGTTGGCGCCGTCGTAGCCGCCACGCAGGAAGACGACCAGTAGCTTGCTGCCGGCGGCTGCCGATGCGGCAAAAAGGCGGCCGCTGACGCCGGCCACGCCGGCAAGCGGCGCCGCGGCGAGCGATCGAAGGAGGTGGCGACGTTGCATGGCGTTGGTCCTTGTCTGGAAATGGGATGGATTTGGCAATGATGCCGACGCATTGGCGGCCACGCGCTACGTCAACGGCGCATGAACTCCGGCGATGCGAGCAGGTAGGTGTTCCAATCCTGCGGCGAAGTCGCCTTGGCCAAGGCGTCGCGCGTGGTGGCGCTCAAACCAGGCTCGACGCGCGACACCACGTCGGCCCTGGCGAGCGCCGGATAGGGCGGCTTTTCGAGCGGCGCGTCCGCTTCGCTTCGGAACAGCACGGCGCCTCGGCTGCCAATGATGCGCGCGATCTCGAAGCGGATCGCCATCTGACCGGAACTCGACCAAGCCACCTGCTTCAGTGAATAGCCGTCGGGTGTCTCGTGTCCGTACAGAGGCTCGCCCATACGCGACAGCCAGCCGAGCGCCGGCGCCAGATCGTTGGCCACGCGCTGGTCATAAGCAAGGCGCACACCCGCCATGACATAGTGCACCGGGTCGCGAAACTTGTCGCCAAGCGACGCGCTGAATTCTGGCGACTCGAACATTGTCTGCAACACCGCGGCGATGTCGCCGTCGCTACGTTGGAAAGCGGCCGCCATACGGTCCACCAGCGCCTTCGGGGGTTGGTCGGAGACGAAATAAACCGCCAGCTTGTTCGAGATGAACCGTGCCGTCGCCGGCGCGCGCGCCAGCCGATCGAGCGCCTCGTCTACTTCGGCCATGCCACTGGCAGTGATCGGTTGGCCAAGCAGCGCCTTGGCACCGTAATCGTGTCGGTTCGGATTGAACTCGAAGGCGCCGACCTTGACATAGTCGGCACGCCGCGGCCCGCGTGGTTGGCGCACGGGCGCATCCGCCGGGCGCGCGTCGATGCCGACGCCTGTCAGCACTCGCGCCAGTTCCTGCACATCGGTCTGCGAATAGCCGCCGTCGACGCCGAGCGTATGCAGTTCCATCAACTCGCGCGCGTAGTTCTCGTTGACGCGATTGGCGGCGTTGCGGGCGTTGTCCAGATAGCGCAGCATCGCCGGATGGCGCAAGGTGGCGCCCAGCAGCGTGCGAAATTTGCCCAGGGCGTTCGGACGGATTGCCGTCTCCTCGTAGTCGCCGATGGTGGCGCGGATGTTGTTCTTGCGCGCGTTCACGTTGAAATGATTCATCCAGAACCAGACCATCTGCTCTTGCAGTTGATTGGGCGAATACAACGCTCGCAATAGAAATCGCGTTTGCGCTTCACGGCCGAGCCGCGTCAGTTCCTGCTGGTAGGCCTTGCGTGCCTCGCGCTTTTGTTCGTCGTTGCCCGACGCATCAGCCGAACGGCGCTGCGCTTGCATCGAGGCTGCCAAGACTTCCAGCGGCGTGCGGGTGATGGTCATGGCGTCGATCTGCGCCTGGGCTGCAGCCGGCAGCACGGCCGGGGCTGGATGCAACTGAGAAGCCAGCCACGGCGCGAGGCCCTCGCGCTGCAATTGCTGCGCGCTGCTGTCACTGGCACCCCAGGTGACCCGGTCGAGCCAGCGCAGTTGCGCTGCCGGGTCGACGGCCGCGATGGCGGGCGTTGCGCCACGAGCAGTGGCCGGCGTATCCGCCGCACCCGCCGTCTGCGCGGCGGTGCTGCAAACGCCGACCAGCGTCGCCGCAACAACGCACGCCGCGGCAATTCTTTTTGCGTACATGAAGGTCATCCTGTCGAGCTCAGGTATCCCCTTCAACTGTCGACGCTGGGCGCCCGTTGACGCGTTTACGCCACCTTTACCGCTGGCTGCGCAGCGCCCGCGATCTGCCGCAGCGCCCGCTCGAAGACCTCGACCGGCTGGCCGCCGGAGATCAGGTGCTGGTTGTCGATGACGACGGCCGGAACCGAATGGATACCGGCGTCCAGGAAATGTCGCTCCTGCGCCCGCACCGCGCCGGCGAATTCCTCTGACGCCAGGATCTCCTGGGCGCGTGCTGGATCGAGCCCGACCTCGCCGGCCGCACGAACCAGCAGCGCGTGATCGGAAGGGTTCTCGCCATCGGTGAAGTAGGCCTTGAGCAGCGCCTTCTTCAAAGCCAGTTGGCGCCCGCCACCCTCGCCTTCAGCCCAGTGCAGCAGGCGGTGTGCATCGAAAGTGTTGTAGACGCGCTTGCGCTGGCCCTTGGAGAAAGTGAACCCGACAGCTGCGCCGCGCTCGCGAATCGCATCGCTGTTGGCCGCCACTTGCGCCTCGGAAATGCCGTACTTGCCGCGCAGATGCTCGATGGTGTCCTGCCCCTCGGCGGGCATGTCGGGGTTGAGTTCGAACGGCTGGAAATGCAGTTCGGCTGTGATATCGGGCGAAACACTGGCAAGCGCCCGCTCGAGCGCGCCAAGGCCGACGGCGCACCAGGGGCAAGAGACGTCGGAAACAAAATCGATGCGAAGGGGTGTGGTCATGAGGGTCCGATTCAAAGTGGAGGCGTGGTGACGGCGTTGCACGGAGCATGGCACCGCAGAGCTGGATTTTCGCCCTTCCCGTCCGACAATGCGAGGCACCCCCGCTGACCCTCGACGCCATGACCCCGAACGCAACGTCACAGACGCCACGCCCAGCAGACGACGGGCCGACGCCCGCACCGCCGCGAACAGCGCCCACGCGCTGCTGCATCGTTGGTGGCGGACCCGCCGGCATGATGCTCGGCCTGTTGCTGGCTCGCGCCGGGGTCGAAGTCGTCGTGCTGGAGAAACACGTCGATTTCTTGCGTGACTTTCGCGGCGACACGGTACATCCATCGACGATGATGGTGCTGGACCAGATCGGCCTGCGCTCTCGCTTCGAGCAGTTGCCGCAGCACCGCGTCAGCCACCTGGCGGGCATCGTCTCCGGGCGCGAACAGCAGGCCATCGATTTTCGTGGACTCGCGCCATTCGAATACCTGGCGCTGGTACCGCAATGGGACCTGCTCGCGCTGCTGGCTGACGAAGCGCAGAAACATGCGAATTTTCGGCTTCACATGTCGCACCGCGCCGATGCCATCATCGAGCGTGACGGACGCGTCGTCGGCGTGCGCGGGCAGACAACCAGCACGGCGGACGTTGCGCCGCCCGCAGCATTCGAGATCGCTGCCGATCTGGTGGTGGCCTGCGATGGACGCCATTCGACCCTGCGTGCTGCCGCCGGGCTCAAGGCGCATGAATTCGGCGCCCCGATGGACGTGTTGTGGTTTCGTCTGCCGCGCAAAGAGAGCGACCCACCCGAAACGTTCGGGCTCATCGAGCGCGGCCACATGATGGTGCTGCTCAACCGCAGCGACTATTGGCAGATCGCCTATCTGGTCCCCAAGGGCGGCGATGCTGCGCTACGCGAGCAGCCGATCGACGTGTTGCGCGAGTCGGTTGCCAAGCTGGCGTCGTTCCTCGCCGAACGCGTCGACACGATCGCCTCCTGGAACGACATCAAGACGCTCGAGGTGCATATCGACCGCCTTCAAAAGCAATGGCATCGGCCCGGCCTGCTGCTTATCGGCGACGCGGCGCATGCGATGTCGCCGATTGGCGGCGTCGGCATCAACCTGGCAATCCAGGATGCGGTCGCGACGGCGAACCGCCTGGCGCCGCTGCTGCGCGGCACCGAGCCGATACCGGAAAGCGCGTTGGCCTCGATCGCAGAGCAACCGTGTTGAAAGTCAAGCACTCTGAGCCATGTTTTCGCCCCAACGCTGGTTGGACTTGATCATCGAATTCATGATCGTGAGCAGCTTGCGCATGCACGCGACC
>JBDSYU010000023.1:0-13170 GCA_039925525.1 Variovorax sp. | reverse complement strand
ACCGGCCAATGCGTCGCGACGAACGTGCATCCCGAGGCGCATCGCGCGGCACGTGGGGAAACCTTCAACACCGATGTTGTCAGATAAGCCCAAAACCGTCAGGGCTAAGGGCGAACGGCCTTAAGTGAACAGCATTGCGTTTAATTCTCAAGCTTCAAGAAAGTACCGATCGTGTTACTGCGCAGATTCCGTTTTCTCTCGCTGGCGCTGGCCATCTCCCTCGCACCGACCCTTGCCGCATGGGCCCAGAACACTCCGCAACTCGACCTGCCGCGCGCGACGATCGGCGCCGGCATGTATCAGATCGACGTGCAGGTGGCTTCGGCGCCCGGCGAGCACCAAGTCGGTCTGATGTTTCGCCAAAGCATGCCGCAGGGCGAGGGTATGTTGTTCGTCTTTCCGGTCGATGCCACTCAGTGTTTCTGGATGAAGAACACCTTGCTGCCATTGACTGCGGCGTTCGTTGCCGACGATGGGCGCATCGTCAATCTGGCCGACATGGCGCCGCAGACCGAGGAGTCGCACTGCTCCGCCGAGCCGGTTCGCTTCGTACTTGAGATGAACCAGGGCTGGTTTGCCAGCAAGAACCTGAAAGCGGGGTTGAAGCTGCGCGGCGCGCCGTTCGAAGGGTCGCGCTGAGCTTCGGCCCGAGCATGGCGGCGACGATCGCCTCGCACGACGCAGCGTCGCGCCAGTGAAATATCGGACATGAAAAAGCCGACCGCGAGGTCGGCTTTTTCATGTGCGCCCGACATGAGCGCACTCTTGCGCGTGCTTCGAGATCAGCCGAAGTTCTTCGCCGCGAACTCCCAATTGACGAGCTTGGCCAGGAAGGCTTCAACGTACTTGGGGCGGGCGTTGCGGTAGTCGATGTAATAGGCATGCTCCCAGACGTCGGCGGTCAGCAATGCCGTATCGGCCGTCGTCAACGGTGTGCCGGCAGCGCCGGTGTTGACGATGTCAACCGAGCCATCGCCCTTTTTCACCAGCCAGGTCCAGCCGGACCCGAAGTTCCCGACAGCAGACTTGACAAACTCTGCCTTGAACTTGTCCAAACTGCCCCACTTGCTGTCGATGGCCTTGGCCAGTGCACCGGTCGGCGCACCACCGCCACTGGGCTTCATGCAGTTCCAGAAAAACGTGTGGTTCCAAATCTGTGCCGCGTTGTTGTAAGTAGGGCCGCTGGCTTTCTTGACGATTTGTTCAAGCGTCATTGACTCGAACTCGGTGCCCTTTTGCAGTTCGTTGAGCTTGTCGACATAGGCCTTGTGGTGCTTGCCATGGTGGTATTCGAGGGTTTCCTTCGAATAGTCCGGTGCCAGGGCATCGATCGGATACGGCAGAGGGGGCAACTTGTGTTCCATGAGGGCTCTCGTTGGTTGTGGAGGATGAGGTGATTTTAGGAAGTTATTCAGGTGGCGTGCGTCGGAGCAAGACGCGTTTGCTCATGACGGTAACGGTGGTGTCGACTTGTCGGCCACGGGCGCGTCGATGACGCGCAGATCGACGCTGCCGTCCGCCCATGTCGCACGTGCCCGGTCACCCGTCGAAAGTTGGGTCGCACTCGTCACTGCTGCGCCATCAGCGTTGGCGATCCAAGCGTAGCCGCGCCGCAGCACCAGGCTGGGGTTGAGCGACTGCAGCCGCAGGGCGAGTCGCGACAAACGCTCGGCCCGCGCCGTCGCCTGGCCCTGCAGTGCGCCGATGACAGCGCCCTGCAACTGCTGCTGCTCGCGCGCCAGTTGCCCAAGCTGACGCTGCATGGCAAATTGCAACCGATGCGCTTGCCGACCCAACGTCAGCCGTTCGCGCTGTGTCAGTGACGAGGGCCGCCCCAGTCGCATTCCGGCCCGATCCAGTCGCTGCGCTTGGTCGTCCAGCCGCCGAGCCAGCGTTCGGACGAGGCGTTCTTGCATCGTGTCGAGTGCGGCAAGCCACTGCGCGCGCGGCGGTGCCACCAGTTCGGCTGCCGCCGTCGGTGTCGGCGCGCGCAGATCGGCGCAAAGGTCGGCGATGGTGAAGTCGGTTTCGTGGCCGACGCCGACGACGACCGGCACCGGGCTGCGGACGATCGTACGCGCCAACGATTCATCGTTGAAGGCCCACAAATCCTCGATCGAGCCGCCTCCGCGCACCAACAAAATGACGTCAATCGGCGGCAGGCCGTCGCTGGCTTCGCCGCTACGACGGTACAGCTCATCCAGGGCGTGGACCAGTTGCGCTGGGGCGTCGGCCCCCTGAACCGCCGCATTCATCAGCAACACCGGGATGTGCGGCAGACGCCGACGCAGGGCGGTGGCTGCATCATGTAACGCCGCTGCGCCGAGCGAGGTCACAAGCCCGATCGCGCGTGGCAATGCCGGCAGGGGACGCTTGCGCGCCGCGTCGAACAACCCCTCAGCTTCGAGGCGGGCCTTGCGCTGCAAAAACTGTTCGAACAGTGCACCGGCGCCAGCGCGACGCAGACTTTCGACGATCAGTTGCAGATCGCCGCGCGGCTCGTAGATGGCCAACCGCCCTTCCAGTTCGACCGCTTCGCCGTCACGCGGAACCGCGTCAAGAAAGTTCGCCGCACGACGGAACATGACGCAACGCAACTGGCCGCCGGCGTCCTTCAAGGCAAAGTAGCAATGCCCGCTGGCCGCGCGGGACAGGCCAGAAATTTCACCGCGCACGGTGACCGGGTTCAACCGCGCGTCGAGGAGGTTGGCCACCGTCTGAACCAAGGCGCCCACGGCCCAGGTGCGATCAGGGGTCAGCGGTTCCGTCAAAAAGTCACCGCGCGGCAGAATATTGGCGGTGAACCCGAAGCGAGGTCTTCCACAGCCCGCCAGTGTCCATGCGACAACTGGCCCGCCGCAACAGGATCAGCCAGAACCCCGAAGTTGCGGTGCAAGTCGTTGTCAGCAAACGGAAAAGGTTTGATCGACATCCGAGCAGTGTCGTTGAACGCCGGCAGACGCCGATCTGCGGCCAATTATCTGAGGGGTTGACCACAGACTTATCCACAGATTTGTTGGCAACTCGGGCGTTGCCGCGAACGCGTGAGACGAGCGCGCCGCTCGCCCTGTGGGCCGCGAGGCAGGCCCTTGCGCGACCACGAATCGCCGGATCGGTGACCTTTGCATACCGGTGGGCACTGGCTGACGCACGATGCGAGACCCACGGAAGCCTCTGTGATAATCCCCGGTCCCCGTCGGTTCAAAGGTTGTGGAGGTGTCTGTTTGCTATCGATCATAGTTGCTGCCGGCTGGCCCATCTGGCCGCTGCTCGCGGCCTCGGTTATCGCGCTGGCGCTCGTGATCGAGCGTTTCGTCAACCTCCAATCCGCACGCGTACTGCCGCCCAAGCTGCTCGACGAGGCGATCACCGTCTCACGCACCAGCGTGCCGGCACCGGAACTGGTGATCAAGCTGGAGCAAAGCTCGGCGCTGGGACAGCTTCTGGCTGCCGGTTTCCGGGCGCTCAACGCCAATCCGCGGGTGTCGGAAGAGGAACTGCGCGCCGCCTTGGAGGCCAGCGGACGTTCAGTCGCCCACCAGCTGGAACGTTATCTGGCGGCCCTGGCGACCATCGCATCGGCAGCGCCGTTGCTTGGCCTTCTGGGCACGGTGATCGGCATGATCGAGATTTTCGGGTCGCAGGCGCCGGGTGGGGTTGGCGCCGTTTCCGGCAACCCGGCGCAGTTGGCACACGGCATTTCGATCGCTTTGTACAACACGGCTTTCGGCTTGATGATTGCCATTCCGACGGCCATTTTCTGGCGCTATTTTCGCAGCCGTGTCGACGCCTACCTGCTGAACCTGGAGTTGGCCGCCGAACGCTTCGCCCGTCATTTGAACAGCTTGCGCAAGGTGAAGCTGACGTCCGCCGAGGCCAAGGCGGCGCGCGCATGAAGCTGCACTTCCGCCGCGGTTCGCGCGATGCGCCTGAAATCAACCTGATCCCCTTCATCGACGTGCTGTTGGTGGTCCTCATCTTTCTGATGCTGTCGACCACTTACAGCAAGTTCACCGAGATGCAGTTGCGCCTGCCGGTCGCCGACACCGACGCGCAACGCGACAACGCCAAGGAAGTCATTGTCAGCGTGGCTGCGGATGGGCGCTACAGCGTCAACAAGGCGCCGCTGGCGGAGCGCAGCGTCGAAGCCGTGGCGAGCGCCCTGGCCGCTTCGAGCAGCGGTCCCGACACGGTGGTCATCATCAGCGCCGACGCCACGGCGGCGCACCAGTCGGTCATCACCGTGATGGAGGCGGCGCGGCGAGCCGGCCTGTCGCAAGTGACCTTCGCGACGCAGAGTTCGGCCCAGGCCGGCCATACGCCTTGATCTTGGCGCTTCCGACGCCCTGGATTTTCGTTCGATGAAGCTGCCGCGCGATTGGCGCATCCGCAGTACGCGCAGCAAATGGTTGTGGCCGCTGTCGATGCTGCACCGCGGCGTGTTGGCAACGCGAAGCACGTTGTACCAGTGGGGCTGGCGGCGCTCGCAAGCGGTCCCTGCGCTGGTCATCGTCGTCGGCAACGTCATCGCCGGCGGCGCGGGCAAGACGCCGACCGTGCTGGCGATCGCCCGACACCTGCGCGGGCGCGGCTTGGCCGTCGGCATCGTCTCGCGCGGTTACGGCCGGCGCGATTCGGCGGTTCGAGAAGTACTGGGCACCAGCACGCCGGCGCAGGTCGGCGATGAGCCCTTGCTGCTGCATCGGCAGACCGGCCTGCCGGTGTTCGTCGGCAAGCGGCGCCTGGCTGCGGCGCGGGCCCTGCTGGCCGCACACCCGACGACGCAGATCATCCTCAGCGACGATGGCTTGCAGCATCTGGCGCTCACGCGCGACATTGAAATTTGCGTCTTCGACGACCGTGGCGTCGGCAACGGCTGGCTGCTGCCGGCGGGGCCGCTGCGCGAGCCCTGGCCGCGCGAATGCGAGTTGGTGTTGCACACGGGTGTAGAGCCCGCCTTTGATGGCGGCTTTCGCTCGACACGCGGACTCGGCGACTTTGCCGTTGCTGCCGACGGCAGCCGTGTGGCCCTGGGCGACCTGGTGGGGCAACCGTTGATCGCTTACGCCGGCATCGCCACACCGGAGGCTTTTTTCGAGATGTTGAGCGCGCGAGGGTTATGGCTCGAACATGCGGTCGCCCTACCCGATCATCACGATTTTCAGACCTGGAAACGCCCGGCGGACTCGCACTTCAAACTCGTTTGCACCGAAAAAGACGCGGTGAAGCTCTGGGCCTTGGCACCGGATGCGCTAGCGGTGCCCCTGCTGTTCAGCCCGGAGCCGGCGTTTTTCAAGGCGCTGGACCGATTGCTTGAGGTGCGGCTTTAACTGCTAAGTGCGGGGCGGCGAAGCTATCATCGGCCGATGGATTCCAAGTTGCTCGCACTGTTGGTCTGCCCGGTCACGAAAGGACCGCTGACGTGGCACGCCGACGTCAAGGAATTGCGCTCGCGCAGCGCCCGGCTGGCCTACCCGGTGCGCGATGGCATTCCCATACTGCTCGAAGAAGAAGCACGCACGTTGACCGACGAAGAACTCGAGTCGTGAGCCGGAACGCCTTCACGGTGTTGATTCCGGCGCGGTTGGCATCGACGCGCCTGCCGGACAAACCGCTGGCTGACATCGCTGGCGTGCCGATGGTGGTGCGGGTGGCGCGTCAGGCGCAAGGTTCGAGCGCTGAGCGCGTTGTTGTTGCTACCGACGCGCAGAGCATCGTCGAAGCCTGCGCTGCCCATCAGGTCGAGGCGGTGTTGACGCGTGTGGACCATCCGAGCGGCAGTGATCGGCTGGCCGAAGCCTGTGACCTGCTCGATCTGCGCTCCGAAGCGATCGTCGTCAACGTGCAAGGCGACGAGCCGCTCATCGAAGCATCGCTGATCGACAAGGTCGCCGCCGCCTTGATGGCCGCCCCCGACGCGGAGATGAGCACCGCGGCGCACCCACTTGAGACGGTGGCGGACTTCGTCAATCCGAACGTCGTCAAGGTGGTGGTCGATGCGGCCGGCCGTGCCCTTTACTTCAGTCGCGCGCCGATCCCGTGGTGGCGCGACGGCAATGCCACCGAGGGCGTCAGCGCCCTACCCGATCCCGCGCCGCTGCGGCACATCGGTATCTATGCCTATCGGGCGGAATTCCTGCGCCGCTTCCCGCACTTGGCGCCCGCGCCGATGGAACGCGTCGAAGCGCTCGAACAACTGCGCGCGATCTGGCACGGGCATCGCATCGTGGTGCATGTATGCGCCAGCGCACCGGGTGGCGGCGTCGACACGCCTGACGATCTGACGCGCGTGCGACGCGTATTCGCGGCCAGCGTTTAAATCCGTCATCCGTCGTTCGTCGCATAGCGAACAGGACGACCCGCAGGCCTGCATGACCCGCCTATGCGCGTGATATCCTCAAACGGCGACGTCGACTGCGGCGGCTTTGACATGTATCGACGAGGCGATGGCGGCCTGGAGGTCGGGAGGACACCACGATGAGATTGATTCTGCTGGGCGCGCCCGGCGCCGGGAAAGGCACGCAGGCCGCCTTTCTCTGCAAACACTTTTCCATTCCGCAGATCTCCACCGGCGACATGTTGCGCGCCGCCGTCAAGGCCGATTCCCCGCTCGGCCGCCAGGCCAAATCGATCATGGATTCAGGCGCACTGGTCGGCGACGACCTGATCGTCAACTTGGTCAAGGAACGACTGCTGCTGCCAGACTGTGCCAACGGCTTTCTGTTCGACGGATTTCCCCGGACGATCGTCCAGGCCGACGCACTCAACACAGCGGGCGTGAAGCTCGGCTACGTGCTTGAGATCGTCGTGCCTTTCAGCGATATCGTCGAGCGCATGAGCGGGCGACGTTCGCATGTCGCCTCCGGACGCATCTACCATGTCAAGTTCAATCCGCCGCGGCAAGCGGATGTCGACGACGCTACTGGCGAGCCACTGATTCAGCGCGAGGACGACCGCGAGGAAACAGTGAAGAAGCGGCTGGAGGTGTACAGCCAGCAGACGCGCCCGCTCGTTGATTACTATGCACAGTGGGCCGAGCGTGAACCCGCGCTGGCGCCGAAATACCGTTCGATCAGCGGCGTCGGCTCGGTCGATGAAATCACGCAGCGCGCCCTCGCCGCGCTAGGCGAAGTCGCTTGAAAAGCACGCGGTGCTGCGCGCGCCGCTGCACCTTCAGATCAAGCGCGATGCTGAGTGGCCTTCCTCGACGAGCAGGTCCAGCAAGAGCGAAATGCGCGCTTTCACTGGCGTCAACGCGCCTGCATTCGGCAGTAGCGCACCGGCCTTACCCATGATCTGGCCCTGCGCGCAGCGGGTGGCACGCAACACGCGTACGCCGGCCGCTTGCGCGCGCAAGGCGGCTTCTTCGAGCGATCGATGCAGCGTCCCGTTGCCGGTGGCGGCGAGCACCAATCCTTGCAACGCATCGGGCGCGCCTGCGGCGCGCTGTTGCAGCAACAAATCAATGATGCCGCCGCCGGCGCCGGCATGGCTCATCACGATCTCCACACGCGGCCATGGTCGGGATTGCGTCTCTTCACGCAGGGCTGTCGGCGCGATGCGCGCCGTGCCTTGCGGCCATTGACGAAGCTGGCGCACGGCCCCCTGCTCGACATAGGCCAGCGGGCCGGCATCGCCTGAATCGAAAGCGTCGAGCCTGTAGGTGTGCACCTTTTGAACGTCGAAGGCGCTGTGCACGGTGCCGGCACAAAGAACCACCACGCCCGAGGCGCCACGCTCACCGGGCTTCACGAGCGTGGCACCCGAAGCCGCCACGGCAATAGCGTCCTGTACGTTCTGGGGACCATCGGGCGCCAACGCCGTGGCCGGTCGCATGGCGCAAGTCAGAACCACCGACTTGGCCGGCGCCAAAATCAACTGGAGGAAAAATGCGGTTTCTTCCAGAGTGTCGGTGCCATGGGTGATCACGACGCCGACGACGTCGTCCTTTGCCAACCAATGGGCACAGCGCAACGCCAGGGCACGCCAGACGTCGAATGACATGTCTTTGCTGTCGATTTGGGCCACCTGCTCAGCACGCAGGCAAATGCCAGGTGGCGGCGCGACCTCGGCGAGCAGGTCTTCCACGCTGACCTGACCGGCGACGTAGCCGACGTGGTCGCCAGACGCGGCGGCACGACCTGAGATAGTGCCGCCGCTGCCGAGAACGATGACGCATCGTTCAGGAAGTCGCGGTTTTGTCGAGGGACTTGTCAAACCTTCAGTCCTGGTTAAAAATACAGGTCTGGCTTTTCAACCAGTACCCATTCTGGGCGCACACGCGTCACCGAGGTAGCAGCCGTCGAGTACTCAATGCAAGGAACATGCAATGCAACTGCCGAACCCCTTCGCAGCCAAGCTTACCGCCCGTCAGCAGCAAATCCTGGATCTGGTGCAAAGCGCCATTGCCCGAACCGGCGCGCCACCGACGCGCGCGGAAATCGCCAATGAACTCGGCTTCAAGTCGGCCAATGCGGCCGAGGAGCATCTGCAGGCCTTGGCACGCAAGGGCGTGATCGAACTGGTCAGCGGCACCTCGCGCGGTATCCGTCTGAAGGGCGATGCCTTGCGGGCCATCAATGAATCACGCAACAGCCAATACTCGCTGGCGCTGCCCGGCATGTCCCAACTGGCGCTGCCGCTCATCGGCCGGGTTGCAGCCGGTTCGCCCATACTCGCCCAGGAACACGTCGACCAGACCTATCACATCGAATCGACGTTGTTTCAGCGGCGGCCCGACTATCTGCTCAAGGTTCGCGGCATGTCGATGCAAGGCGCCGGCATCATGGACGGTGACTTGCTGGCGGTGCAGGCCACACGCGACGTGCACAACGGTCAGATCGTGGTGGCGCGCCTGGGCGACGATGTGACGGTCAAGCGCCTGCGGCGCAACAAGCAGACCATTGAGCTGCATGCCGAAAACCCGGAATTCAAAACCATCGTGGTCCAGCCCGGTGAGGCTTTCGAGATTGAAGGTCTGGCCGTCGGGCTGATTCGCAACACCATGCTTATGTAGTCGCCGTTTTCGCTCACCCGTTTCGGCCGTTGCAGGTGGCGGGCGTATGTCAGGCGTCCTCTCCGGGATCCATGGAGCTTCGGGACGCTGTGTCATCACCCTGCACTGGCCTTTTCGAAAGCTGCGTCGGTGCACCGGCCGCAGCTTTCGATCCTCGCAATTCCGCCTATGTTCAACCTCCCGATTTGGAGTTCACATGGGAAATGCCATCCTCACATTTGCCGACTGGCTGACGTTGGTGCGTACTTTTACCCGCCAATGGTCCAAGCCTGACCGGCGCCGCCGAGCGCCCGCCTGGACCCGTGATTTCGCTGACGGCTTGCACTATGTGACGGTGCGTCCCAAAGCCTTCGTGCGAAACCGTGGGGTGAGCGGCGGCTCGGTACGGCGCCTTGACTCACCTCCCTCGCCTCCGTCACCAGCGTTTTGCGCGGCTGATTCTGTCAACACTGCGGTGAATCGCTGTGTACGTCCACTTCGGATTGGACCCGATGGCGATTCACTCGGCTCGTGCGGTCGCTTGGCCATCTCAGGACGTATCGACGCCGTTTGCGCCGAGCTGGAACGCTTGACAGCACTGCAGGCGAAGGATTAGCCGCCGCGCCGCGGTGGCCAGGTACATTCAGACAAGCGAATGCGTCTTGCGGCAGTTGGCGACAATTCCAGCTAAATTCGCGCCCGTCGAAAAGGCTGCAGGTCAGGTTGCAACGGGTGCAGCGAGAGTGCTAGTGGGCGCGTCAAACTGGCCCCAATTTATCGCCGGCAGCTTTTCGATGACGGGCTGTATGTTGACCGGCTGCGCGGCGCCTTCACGCTGGCCGCACTGGCTGCCGCAAGCACCTTGATCCAACTGGACTGGCGCCTGCGTCATTCGCGCTTGAGTTTGAATCCGCTGCTCGGGCAACTCGGCGCCTACATTCAGCGTGAAGGCACACAACCCGACTGTCACGGCAACCGACATGATGTGGTCACCGTATCTGGAAACGACGTCGGCGGTAGCCCGCAGATAGCGACGCTTGCGGCTGCTCGTAGCCATAACGGCTTTTTCGGCGCGAATCGAGAGGAGCATGGAGGCGTGAGCGTAGGTCATGGTGTCCTCAATTCAAGTAAGCCGGCGCGTCGCCGGAGCAGGTCGCGGAGTCGAATTCCGTCACCAGCTCGCGCTCCATTTCGCGCGGCAGATAACTGGCATTTTCTGGTTGCGAGGCGGCAATTTCTGCGTTGCTGGCCGCCGGAACTTCGATCCAGCAGGCGAACAGCGGCTGACCGTCGATGATCAGCGGTGGCGCGGCGCGGTGAGCAACAAACCCCGCTCGACGCAGCAAACGTTCGACGCCCAAATGGGTGACCGCGATCAGGCGTTTCGCCCCGGACCGTGCGGCCAGCGCAATGGTCTCGCGCAACAATCCAATGGCCAATGGCGAAGAGAACTGTGCCATCGGGCTGGACTTGGCTGTAGAGTCGAAGTCGACAGCGGCAAAACGCGACAGCTCCCAGATGCTGTCTGAATTGGGCAGTGGCAAGCCACCCATTAATTTCGGAAAAACGTCGCCCAGCAGATAGGGGCGACTGGTTGGCAGCAACCGGGCGATCCCGATGACAGAATCGCTGGCACTTCTGGCCACGACATAGATCGTGTCGTCACGATCGAACTGGTCGTATTCCAAGCCCTCTTGGCAGGCCAACTCCCAGCCGAGCTTTTCGATGAATACCTTGTGTCGATAACGGGCCACGCCCGACATGACACCGGATGACAAGATCGACGAGGTACCAGCAAGAATTTCCACATGTGCTCCTTCGGCTGCGATGGAGCAATTCTGTGGTGTGACTCCTGATTCTGGTAGCTACCAGTTCTGGTAGGTTTTGCTACGAATCGTAGCGCTCGGTCACCATTTTGTGCGTTTGTTCACTCCAGCCGAGCTGGTCTACCACCCCCGCCAGGAGGTCGAGACTGCGTTCCCAGCCGTAATCTCGAAACTCCTCGTCGACGACCATGACGTTGGTTCGAGGCAACCCGTTGCGCACGCAGCGGACGTGACCGTTGCTGCATTCCAACGACCAATCCCACCCTAGGCTGACAGCGGGCTCGGTGGCGCTTACCCATTCAGTGTAGCCAGAGATGATGCTCGCGCTGCCGCAGGCAGCGTCAGGCGCCTCATCGTCGATGTCCGAAATGAGGTGGCGCAGCGGCACAGCATGCAGAGTTTTGAGAGGCAAGCGCAGGTAACCGTCGGCAGACGTCATGGCAAATACGGGCGAACCCGTCCGTTAGGAAAAACCGCTTGCCGATTGCCGGCGAAAGCGGCGATAATCCTAAACCCTTGCGGCTCCGCTGCGCGCCTGGTAACCTGCGATTACATCAGCAGGCCGAGCATTGCGGCACGAACGACGGCTGCGGTTTTGTTGGCGCAGCCCAGCTTCATGACGGCGTTCTTGATGTGAAAATTTACCGTATCAAGGGAAATCGCGATGATTTCAGATATCTGGCCAGACGTTTTGCCGTCAGCTGCCCATTTCAAAATTTCAATTTCTCGAGGCGTCAAATGGATTGTCGTATTCACCTGAAGCTTGGGTTTTAAGGCGCGTTCCAGCGTCAGGTGTGAAATATTGACCAACCACCGCATCTTCTGTTCTTTGGCCAGCAGCTCGACCGGGGTCAATTTTTCAGTGGCACGTGACAAAGTCAGCATTCCGCCGACACCTTGTGAGTCAAGGCTTGACTGGGCCCAGCCGTGCCGCAGACCCACTGACTGAGCTTCGGACCAGAACGGTCTCTGCTCAGCAAAGACCTTTTCGTTCCAAACAAGAGGTGTTTGCGTCTGGCGTCCATGCAACACAGTCGGATCCAGGGTCACATAGCCAGCTTCTGCATAACGTTGTTGCCAAGCCAGCGGATGGTTGCTGACCACAAAGGTCTTTGGATTAGAGATCGGCAGCGGCATGCGCAAGCCGTATGAGCACGTCTCGAATCCGAGGCCGGCAGCAGCGAAAGCAACCTTTCGAAAGATGGCATGCTCGTCGAGCGTCTCGTCGACGGATGTCAGCAGGTCTTCGGCCCAACGATCCATGTCCATTCCTGTTAAAGATGCTCACGCGACGCATCGATGCGCCGATGCGCCGATGCGCCGATGGGCCGATGGGCCGATGGGCCGATGGGCCGATGGGCCGATGCATCGATGCATAGTGTCTTCGCATTCACCGGGTTGACTCAATCGCGACTTTGGGTGATCGATGCAAAATTCACGCTGGCAGCATTCTGTGCGCGCGCGCTTTTGTTCTAATACGACAGTCATAATGACACAGGGGGTGACCAGCGTCTACTTGTTCGAGCGAGCACTCCTCCGCCACCGCTACACTAGTTGCCAGCGCGGGCGTAGTTCAATGGCAGAACGGCAGCTTCCCAAGCTTCATACGAGGGTTCGATTCCCTTCGCCCGCTCCACACGCTCCTTGCCTCTCAGCGGCGCGGGAGGGTTCATCAGGCTGACAGCCGTCGTCGGGCAAACCCCACAGCTACTGCACTCAGCGCCGTTCAGAATCCTGCTTTTGTTCAGAGGGGATAGACATGGCATCCAGCAGTATTCTCGGCAGCGACGACGTACCACTTCAACCTGTGGGCCGAAGCATCGATGCACTCGGACCGAGCGACAGTTCCGATAGTGGCAGCGACGTTCAAACCGATCTGAACCAGACCGCGTTGCCGGACGCGGCGTCTATTGGAGCCATCCCTATTGGGCATGGAAGCGGTAGCGACGCCCAGGGCACTGGCGAGCGCGCAGCAGCAGGCGCCGAGCGCATCGAGCCCAACGCGGATATCTTGCCCGACCACATTGTCGATCCCACGCCTGCGAACAGTGGGACGGCGTAGACGGCACGAACATTGACGGAAATTCGTAAGAGGGTGTGGAAAAAAACTGAGTCGCCTACCGCGGTCGCGCGAAGGCTTAGCGCGATGTGTCCGTTCCGGCGCCCCCCTCGCTTTTCGGCTGCGTCAACAATCCTTGCGCCGCGTCGTCGAATCCGAGCACTGGCTGCGCTTTGGCTAGGGCCATCCAGACCGAGAAAGGCAGGCGCGCCCTGACGCGGTGTACTGCTGCCCGCGCCGTTCGCAGAGTGGCATCGCCTGTAGGTCCGCTGGCGATCACCACCCCACAT
>JBDSYU010000022.1:0-8937 GCA_039925525.1 Variovorax sp. | reverse complement strand
TGCGGGTTGTAGGGCAGGGGACAGTCGGCGCCGCCGAGCCGGATGATCGGTGCATCGAGCCGGTCGAACGCGGCGCTCTCGGCGATGAGGGCACTCACCTCGGCGCCGATACCCAGTTGCTTCGTGCCTTCGTACACGCAGAGCAGACGCGTGGTCTTGCTCACGCTGTCGATGAGCGTGGTGTGGTCGAGCGGGCGCAGTGAACGCAGATCGATCACCTCGGCGTCGATGCCGTGCTGTGACAGCTGCTCAGCCGCCTCCAGCGCCCGGTGCACCATGATGGCGGACGCGGCGATGGTGATGTTGCTGCCTTCGCGACGCACTCTCGCTTCATCGAGTGGCTCGGTGTAATAGCCCTTGGGCACCGGCCCCTTCATCTTGTAGAGCAGCTTGTGCTCGAAGAACATCACTGGATCGGGATCTTCGATGGCGGCGAGCAGCATGCCCTTCGCGTCGTGCGGCGTCGATGGTTGCACCACCTTCAGGCCCGGCACGTGTGCAAACCAGGCTTCCATACTCTGACTGTGCTGCGCCGCGGCACCTGTGCCGGAGCCGCTCGGAAAGCGCATGACCAACGGGACCGATGCCTTGCCACCGAGCATGAAGCGCATCTTGGCGGCCTGATTGACGATCTGCTCCATCGCCAGCGAGGCGAAGTCGGAGAACTGGAACTCGAAGACGGGGCGGCGACCCATAAGCGCCGCGCCAACTGCAACCCCGGCGCCGCCGAGTTCGGAGATCGGGGTGTCCATCACACGATCGGCGCCGAAGCGCTCGATCAGGTCGCCCGTCACCTGAAAGGCGCCGCCGTAAACGCCGATGTCCTCGCCCATGAGGAAGACGCGCTCATCGCGCTCCATGGCGATCGCCAGCGCTTCCTGGATCGCCTGCGCATAGCTCAGTTCGCGGGCTTCAACGGCCATCACGCACCTCGGTGGAATCGGCATAGACGAAGTCGGTCAGGTTGGCGACGTCGGGCGATGGGCTGTGATTGGCGAACGCGATTGCCTCTTCAATCTCCGCAGCCACACTGGCACCGAGCGCGTCGATCTCGCTCTGCTCGATCAGGTCGTGCTGCAGCAGGTCTTGCTCGAACAGGCCGATCGGATCTTGCGCGATCCAGCCATCGATCTCTTCCTTGGTGCGAGAGCGGTTGCGGTCGCTCTTGGAGTGTCCGCGGTGCCGATAGGTCAGGCACTCGATCAGTGTCGGACCGCCGCCGCTGCGCGCGCGCGACAAGGCTTCATGCGCAGCCTCGGCAACGTCGGCGAAGCGATTGCCATCGACCGTGACACCTGGCATGTTGTAAGCCGCGGCACGGGTAGCGATCTGCTTGACGGCGGTCGAGCGCTCGGTCGAGGTCGACATGCCGTACTTGTTGTTCTCGCACACGAAAACCACCGGCAGCTTCCAGATGGCAGCCATGTTCAGCCCCTCGTGGAAGGCGCCTTCGTTGTTGGCGCCATCGCCGAAGAAGCAGGCGACGGCGTTGGCCTTGTGCGTCTGCTTCAAGGCCAGCGCCGCACCGACGGCAATCGGAATGCCGCCACCGACAATGCCGTTGGCGCCGAGGTTGCCACCCGCCACGTCGGCGATGTGCATCGAACCGCCGCGGCCGCGGCAGTAGCCGGTGTCCTTGCCGAAGAATTCGGCAAACATGAACTTTGGCTCGGCTCCCTTGGCGATGCAATGGCCGTGACCGCGATGGGTCGAGGTAATGAAGTCTTCGCGCCCCAGGTTGATGCCGACGCCGACGGCGCTGGCTTCCTGGCCGATCGACAGGTGCATGGTGCCGTGCACCAGGCCACGCATGTAGGCCTGCTCGGCGCCTTCCTCGAAGCGCCGGATCAAGATCATCTGGCGCAGCGCCTTATGCAGCGTGGCGCGACCGAGTCGCCCGTACGCCGGCGGCATGGCCACCGCCACGTCGTCGTCGTTTGCATGCATATCACTCATGCGCCGTACACCAGTTCGTCCTGCCGTTTTCGCAATTGCGCCAAGCGCGACATCGGGTCGACGGCCGTATTGGCATACGTGAGCAGCTCACCCGTTTTCACCGGCGCAGTGACCTTCGATCGCTCGAGCAAGCCGCAAGGCACAGCCTTGGCGGCGCGCGCTTCGCCAGCGGCCATGGCCCATGCGCGATAGGTGTACTCGCCGATCGCGTCGAGCGTGTCGCCAGGCTTGAGGTCACGCTTGGCCAGCGCACAGACTTCAGCGGCCGGCTTGGCGATGGGCGCCATGTCGGCACGCTTGTAGAGCACAGCGCGGGCGCAGGTCAGAGGCACCTCCAAGCTGCACAGGTGGTAGGGGCGATAGAAGGTGTAGTACGGGCCAGTGCCGAGCTTCAGATAATCCATGCGTTCACGCAGGCGCGGATGGGCCATCTCGGCAACCACGAAGACACCGGGCGCGACATCCTTGCCGACGGTGTAGTCGACCACGCCCTTGCGCGACAGGATGCCGCCATCGGCCTTCGGACACAGCACCTCGTGCAGTTGTTTGAGTGAGGCGGCCGGGCCGTGCATGCCGGCCACGTCGGGCACGAGGCCGGTGGCGTTGGCGATGGCCGACATTTCCACCGCGGTCTTGGAGCCGTCGACAAATTCGACCAGCATGCGCGGGTTGAGGCCCTTGCCCAATGCTTCTTCGGTGTAGTCGTCGGGCGTGGCGTCGACGTTGAGGGGATTGTTCTTGCCCTTGCCGGCCGCGATGACCGGATATCCCAGGGCCGAGACGAAGTTGATGAGTTCGATCGCCGCGCTCGGCTCGTCGCCGGCGCCCAGCGAATAAACCACGCCCAAGCGGTCGGCTTCGTGCTTGAGATAGGCGCCGATGGTCACGTCGGCCTCGACGTTCATCATCACCAGGTGTTTGCCATGCTCCATCGCGGTGAGGCCAATCTGCGCACCGACGGCGGGCTTGCCGGTGGCGTCGACCACGACATCGATCAGGGCGCAGGTGCAAATCAGATCGGCATCCTGCGTGATGGCGATGCGCCGGTCGCGGATGGCTTGCTCGAGGGCGCTGGCGGTCTCGACGATGCGGTGTGCATCCTTGGCGTGGCCGGCATCGGCCAATGCGGCGATGGCGGCCGGAATATTGAGATCGGCAATCGCCGCCACGACGATGCCGCGCATCTGCAGCACCTGGGTGACGATGTCGGTGCCCATCATTCCCGATCCGATCAGGCCGATGCGGATTGGCTTGCCTGTGGCCTCCAGAGCGGCCAGATCAGCGGCGAGCCCGGAGGCGACGAATCCACTCATGGCAGGTTTCCCTTCAAATGTACATTTGTTTCGGATTCTAGACGGATGTGCATGGCAGGCAATTCGGCCGACGGCGACCGGTCACCGCCCACACTCTCGATCGTGCAGCTACTTGGCGGGTCGACGCTTCGGTGCCGGAGCCTGCGTTGCCAGCGCCAACAGCGCCCGGGCGCAATGCTCGTCAGTGATCAAGGTCGTTGGCTTGATAAGGCGCAGTGCGCCGAGCAGCGACTCGACCTTTGCTGCGCCACCCGAGGCAACGATGCGCTGCGGCACAGCCTTCAGCGTTTCGACCGGCACCGACATCACACGGCCTTGCAGCGGATCGCGAATGAGGCGCCCCTGGCGATCGAAATAGTGGAACAGCAGGTCGCCCACGGCGCCCATGGCGACGAAACGCTGGCGCACGCTTTCGGGTAAGACTTCGTGGCGATATGCGGTGGCCTGCGGCGTGACATCGCCTACGCTCAGCAGCACGGCGTCGAGCGACTTGGCGTTCTCGAATACCTCGGCCAGCCCGCAACGATCGATCAGCGTCTGGCGCGTGCGTGCGGAATCGACGATGGCCGGTGCGGTCATGAGATAGCACTCCGCCTGAAACAGACTGGAAAAGCGCCAGGCGAATTCGGCCGGGTTGAAGCGCCTGACCTTGGTCATGCCGCCCAAAAGCGACACCACGCTCATGCCGGCAACCGGTTGCTCGGCCATGAAGCGCAGCGACTCGTGCAGCGTGCGGCCCCAGCCGACGCCGATGCGCACCTCGGCATGCAACAGGCCGCTCACGTATTGGCCGGTCGCCGCGGCGATGGCGATGGTGGCGTCGGCCTTCGGCGACGACAACGGCGCGACCACCGCCTCCTGAAGGCCGAACGCCTGCTCCAAAGCACGCTCGAGGCCGATGCATTCAGGAATTCCCCTGTCGATGTTGAAAGTGATCTCGTTGCGATCGCGCAGATCAGCCAAGAGGCGAATCACGGTGACGCGGCCGATGCCCAGCTGCTTCGCGATCTCGCTCTGCGTCATTTCTTCGACGAAGTACATCCAGGCCGCGCGCAGCCGCATGCGTTTGTTGCGCTGGTTCGAGGCGGTGGTCGCGGGCGGTGTGTCGCGTGGCATGGCCGGCAGTGTCGCGCAAGAAGCAGGGTTGCCCTCGCCTTGTCGGAGGTCACCTATCTCGCGTTGCGGGCGATCCGCACGCACGCGAGCAAAAAGACGTCCTGAGTGGCGATGATCCGAACCTCGGGGTGCCGGAATGTGGAAACCGGGGTAATGAGGTTCGTCGCCACAGGGGATGACGCTATTCGACCAGAGACACCGGCTCCAGCGCATCGCCTTGCGCCAGGATGCGGCCGATGATCGCCGTGTGTGCATAGCCCGCGGCACGCAGTTCGGCGACGCAGGCATCGGCCATATCGGCGGGCACGCTGGCAAGCAGGCCGCCGGCGGTCTGCGGGTCGAACAGCAACGGGTAGCGCGCGTGCGCCACGAAGTCGCCCTGGTTGCGCAGCGCGCGGCGCAGTCGCACGTTGGCCGGCTGCAGCGAACTGACGATGCCCGCTAGCACACACTCCACCGCGCCGTCGAGCAGCGGCAGCGCCGACAAGGTCAGCTCGGCATCAACGCCCGATGGCCGCGTCATCTCCACCAGATGCCCGAGCAGCCCGAAGCCGGTCAGGTCGGTGCAGGCGGTGGCCCGGTGGCGGATGAGGATCTGCGCGCCCACGCGGTTCGACACCATCATCGACTGCAGCGCCGCGTCGATCCAGCGGCCCTTGGCCTTCCGCAGGTTGCGCGCCGCGAACAGCGTGCCGGTGCCGATCGGCTTGGTCAGCAGCAGCAGGTCGCCGTTTCGCATGCCGCCCTTGCGCATCACGCCAGTCATATCTTCGTCGATCAGCCCGTTGACGGCGAAGCCCAGGGCCAGCTCACGGCCTTCGCCGGTGTGGCCGCCGACCAGCGCGCAGTTCGCGTCGTTCAGCATTTCCACCGCCCCGGTCATCATCTGCAGCAGCAGGTCCTCGACCTTGGCTTCCAGCCCAGGCGGCACGGTGGCGATGGCGGTGGCCGACTGGGCCTCGCCGCCCATCGCGAAGATGTCGCCCAGCGCATGGTTGGCGGCGATTCGACCGAACACGTACGGGTCGTCGATGAAGGCGCGAAAGAAATCCACCGTGTGCACCAGCGCCTTGCCCGGTGGCACGCGCAGCACCGCGGCGTCGTCGGGCGCATGCAGGCCGATCAGCACGTCGTCGCGCGCCACAGGCACCAGCGCGCCGAGCGCGCGCGACAACACCGTAGCGCCGACCTTGGCGCCACAGCCACCGCAGCGCATCGCGATCGCCGATATCGCCTGTAGCGATTCCTCGTCAGTCAGCGGCAGCCGCGATCCACCGGACGCTTTAGGGGCGTGCTCGGTATCCATCGGTGGGAACTCGCTGAAGCGGCGCATGAAGCGGCGGTCGATCCAGTCCTTCCAGCGCCACACCCAGTCGCCTTCGAAGCCGATCGCGCCGCGTGACGCAACCGCATGTTTGTCGCCGGTGCTGATCAGCGCCAGCCAGCTGCGCTGCGGGCGGTAGGCGCGCAGGGGCAGTCCGAGCACGCTGCGGCGCAGGTTGTCGGCCAGCGGCGGGCCCATGCGCACCGCGAACACGCCGGCCTTTTCCAGCGGGCGGCCGCAGATGGCGGCGATATCACCGGCCGCGAAGACCAGCGGGTCGCTCACCGACTGAAGGTGCTCGTTGACCTCGATGAAGCCGCCTTCGTCCAGCGCCAGGCCGGTGCCGCGCAGCCATGGCGCACCGCCGGCCTGAGTCACCCACACCACTTCGTCGGCCGCCCAGCGTTGGCCGTCGGCGCTGCGCAAGCCGTCTGCCGAGACTTGGCGCACCTCGGCGTCTCGATGCACCGTCACGCCGCGCGCTTGCAACACGCGCTCGAAGCGCGCGCGCACACTGGCGTTGTGCGTTGGCAGAATCTCGCTGCCGGCGGTGAAAAGCTCAAAGGACAGCTCGTCCGGGTCGCGGCCCAGCGACTTCAGTTCGTTGCGCAGCCGGTACTGCATGGCCAGCGTCAGCTCCACCCCGCCGGCGCCGCCGCCGACCAACGCGATGGTGGTGCGCCCGCGGTGCTGCCGCACGCGCTGCAGCAACTGCAGCCAGCGCTCGTTGAACTGCCGGATCGGCTTCACCGGCACCGCGAATTCATCGGCGCCCGGTACCTGCGCCATCCGCGGCGTGGAGCCGATGTTGATCGACAGCAGGTCGTAAGCGATCGGCGGCCGATCAAGGCACATGACGCGCTTGGCTGGCCGGTCGATGCCGACGGCTTCGGCGCGAAAGAATCGCGCGCCGGCGAAGACGCACAGCCGGTCGAGATCGATATGCACGTCGTCGAAGCCGTAGTGCCCGGCGATGTAGCCGGGCAGCATGCCGGAATAGGGCGTGTGGCTGTCGGTACAAATCAGGTTCAGCCTCACACCCGCCAACGGCTTCATCGCGAAGCGGCGCAACACGCCGACATGGCTGTGGCCGCCGCCGATCAGGACGATGTCGCGCAGGATCGGTTGCTCAGGGTTTTGCATTCGGAGCATCGCATTGGCCGCCCGTATTGTCGGCCCCTGGTCAAGTCCGGCGGGAAGCGCACGTAGACCATTCCCATTCGGTGTTGGCTCGTGAAGAAACTCGATGGTGTCCGATCACGCTCATGGCAGTGTCGCGCAAAAAAAATGGGCCCCGTTGGAGCCCATTGAAAGTTGCGTGGCAAGCCTCAGTCGCTACTGCACAGCGAACGACGCTCCGAGTCGAAATCAGCCGATGCGTACCGGCAAAAAGATCTTGTTGTCGCCGCGCTGGACCAACAACGCCACCGACTTGTCGGCCTTGGCGACCACCGAGCGCACCTGCTCAAGGCTCTTCACTGGCGTGCCGTTGACGGCCAGCAACACATCGCCTTGCTGCACTCCGGCCATGGCCGCAGCGCCGCTGGCGTCTTCCACGACCAAGCCGTTGGAGAGGCCGGACTGCTGCTTTTCCTCAGCCTGTAGCGGGCGCAGCGTCAACCCGAGCTTCCCTTGCCCACTGTCGCCGCTGTCGTTGCTCGCCACTTCGGTCTTGGCGTCATTGGCGTTGCCGAGCGTCGCAGTGATGTTTTCGCTGATGCCCTTGCGCCAGACTTGCAAGTCCACCTTCTGCCCCGGGGATGCCAGACCGATGACCGCCGGCAAGTCGCCCGACGAAACGATCGGCGTGCCATCGACCTTCAGGATCACATCGCCGCTCTGCAAGCCGGCGTGGTCGGCCGGTCCGTCCTTTTGCACGTTGGCGACGAGGGCACCTTCTGGCCGATCGAGCTTGAACGAATCGGCCAGCTGCTGATTGACCTCCTGCACCATCACGCCCAGGCGCGCATGTTCGACCTTGCCATTCTTGACGATCTCTTTTTCGATCTTGCTGGCCAGGCTGATCGGTATGGCGAACGACACGCCCTGGTAGCCGCCGGAACGACTGTAAATCTGCGAATTGATGCCGACCACTTCACCGCGCGTGTTGAACAGCGGCCCGCCCGAATTGCCCGGGTTCACGGCCACGTCGGTCTGAATGAAGGGCACGCCGCTGTCGTCCGGCAGCGAGCGGCCCTTGGCACTGACGACGCCGGCGGTCACGCTGTTTTCGAAACCGAAGGGCGAGCCGATTGCCAACACCCACTCACCGGTCTGCAACTTGTTGCTGTCACCGAGGGTGACGACCGGCAGATTCTTCGCTTCGACCTTGAGGACAGCGATGTCGGTCTTGGTATCGAAGCCCAGCACCTTGGCGCTGAGTTCGCGGCGGTCGGTCAGCTTGACGGTGACTTCCTTGGCGTCCTTCACCACGTGGGCGTTGGTCAGGATGATGCCGTCGGCGCTGACGATGAAGCCCGAGCCCTGGCCGCGCATCTGCTGCGTCCGTGGGCGCGACGGCATGCCGCGCTGCTGCGCCCCGGGGCCTTGCCTACCCGGACCCTGCATCCCAGGGCCCTGGAACCGGCGGAAGAATTCGGCGAACGGATCGCCATCCTCGGAGCCGAAGTTCTGCCCTGCGCTGGCGACTTTGGTCTCACCGACGACACTGATGTTGACCACGGCAGGGCCATTGCGCTGCGTGATCTCGGAAAAATTGGGCAGGGCGACGGGCACACCGGAGGTCGTGATTGCCGTTGCCGCCGATGCGATCGGCTCGATCTGCGCGACCTTGATTGTTTGGGCATACGCAGGAATATGGTCCAGCGCCGCGACGCTGGCGCCGCCGACGATGCCGGCAGCGACCAGCGACAGCATCAGCTTGCTGGGGGAGAGAGTTTGGAATCGCATGGAAGCTCCTGGGGTGGGTTGGATGGAGCAATGATGCGGATGCTCTCTTAGGCCGGTCTTAAAGCAGAGGTCGCCTGAGGGCGAAATCGCACGACGACGCGCAGGCCGCCCAGGCGCGCAGAGTGATCGAGTTCGACCGCGGCGCCGTGTTGCTCGGCGATGCTGCGCACGATCGCCAAACCCAGGCCACTGCCGCTCGCCGTGGAAGCATCACTGGCGCGAAAGAATCGATCGAAAGCCCGGGCGCGCTCGGCTTCGGCCAGGCCGGGGCCGCTGTCTTCCACGGTGATCACTGGCGCACCGCCGTCGAGCGCGAGC
>JBDSYU010000021.1:0-8672 GCA_039925525.1 Variovorax sp. | reverse complement strand
CGGCTGGACTACGACACGGTGAACGGGTTTTCGAAGGCCATCGTGCAGCATCTCGCCAAGGTGGTGCCATCGCGCTTCGTGGTCAAGAGTGGGCCTGCCAATCGCATCGGGAAGCTGTTCGTGGACTATCTCCGAAACGGACATGGGGCCACCACGGCGGCGGCGTTCTCTGCTCGGGCGCGCCCGGGTTTGGGGGTGTCGATGCCGGTTTCCTGGGATGATCTGCCGAAGTTGAAAAGCGGATCGCAATGGACGATTGCCACAGCCCGGGAGCACCTGTCGTTCCAGAGCACTGATCCGTGGAAAGATTACTGGACCGCCAGGCAAGCGCTCGGAAGCGCCATGCGAATACTCGGCTTCAAGGCAGCAGCGCATGACGTCCGAATCGAACACCGAGCCGCGGGGCGATAACCGCAGGGTTGATGTGCCGCGCTGCGGGAAATGGTTGTTGGATGGACGGCGCGCTACCAGCGATGGCAATGGTTGCGCCCGAGGCATGAGTTGAAATGAACGCAACCCCGTTAACAATCCTGATCGAAGGACACGACAGTATCTCGGGTTTGAAACAAGGTCCGACTGCGCCTGCGGGGGTCTACGTTTTCGCTCATGGCGCGGGTGCCGGGATGGCTCACCGTTTCATGCAGGACGTCGCCGACGGGCTCGCCGAACGCGGCATAGCCACCTTGCGGTTCAACTTTCCCTTTATGGAGCGCGGCTCGAAACGCCCCGACCTGCCAGCCGTTGCGCATGCTGCGGTCCGAGCCGCCGTCGACGAGGCCGCGCGGCATTACCCCGGCGTCCCACTGTTCGCCGGCGGCAAATCGTTCGGCGGGCGGATGACATCACAGGCTCAGGCCGCGGACCCGTTGCCCGGCGTGCGCGGGCTGGCCTTCGTCGGCTTCCCGCTGCACACGCCCGACCGGCCATCGGCCAGCCGGGCCGAACACCTTGCCCGCGTCGCCGTTCCGTTGCTGTTCGTTCAGGGCACGCGGGACAAGCTTGCCGACTTCAGTTTGTTGCAAACCGAGATCACCAAACTTGGCCCCGGCTCGACGCTGCTGTCGATCGCGCAGGCCGACCATGCGTTTCACGTCCTGCGCCGTTCCGGCAGAACAGATGAGGAGGTCATGGTGCAAGTGCTCGACGGTATGGCAGCGTGGATGCGCCGGATTGCCACGAACGGCGGCAACGATTTCCAACCGGCGGGTCGGACTTGAAACGGGGCGCGGTCAGGGAGGTCGGTCTTCCTGCCGTAGTCACGGTAGCGGAAGCGGCGCCATGAGGATCGCCACTTACAACATCAATGACGTGCGCAAGCGCCTGGAGCCACTGCGCGCATGGCTCGAAGTGACCGCACCCGATGTCGTGTGCTTGCAGGAACTGAAATGCACCGCATCGCAATTCCCCTGGGATGCCATTCGGGCGATGGGGTACGAAGCCGTCGTCCACGGCGAAAAAACCTGGAACGGCGTCGCCATTCTGGCCAAGGGTGCCCAACCTCTGGAAACGCGGCGCGGCTTACCTGGTGCGCCCGATGACAAACAAGCGCGCTATATGGAGGCCGCCATCAACGGCATCCTCGTCGGCTGCTGCTATATGCCCAATGGCAATCCGTGGCCAGGTCCCAAGTTCACTTACAAGATGGAATGGTTCGCACGGTTCAGCAGCCATGCTTCCAAGCTCTTGGCTTCAGGGCACCCGACCGTTTTGGCCGGCGATTACAACGTGGTGCCCACCGACGCGGACATCGATTCGACGCGGTCTTTCAAAGACAACGCCCTGTTGCAAGCAGCGCCGCGCGCTGCTTACCGAGCGTTGGTGAAAGCCGGATGGACCGACGCGCTTGCGCGCCAATCGCCAGATGCGCCGCTCTACACCTTCTGGAGTTACCTGCGCAATCGTTGGCCGCGAGACGCTGGCTTGCGCATCGACCACCTGTTGCTCACCCCCTCAGCCGCCCGGCGCATGACGCAAGCAGGGGTCGACCGACAGGTTCGTGGGCTCGAAGGCGCCAGTGATCATGCGCCTGCCTGGGTCGACCTGGACGGATGAAACCTGACGCGAACGGCGACCGGTGGCGTCGGTCTGACTACGCCATGCCGGCGAGCAATTCCTTTTTGCGAGTGGCCATTTGCGCCCCGAGGGCCATCATGTCGAGCTTGGTCTTTTTGGCCTTGGGGAACATCTCGTTTTGTTCCTCCTTGACGTGATGCTTGACGAACTCGCTCATCACCTTCACGCGCGCGTCATAGACATCCCCGCCAGGCTCCGCGTTCCGGACCTGTGAGATAAGGTCCTTGACCGCGCCATGCTCGACATTGGCTTCAGGCACAAGCTCGTGATCTTTCAGCGCCGCTTGTACAGCCGGATAGAAGATCTCCTCCTCGATCTGCGTGTGGATCGTCAACTCGGTGCAGATCTCGGCGACGATTTCTTTCTTGCGCTTTGCCGAGCGCGCCTTTTCGAACTGCTCGAACAGCGCGCTGACCTTCTGGTGATCAGAACGCAGCAACGCAGTGGCGTCTTGTGGTTTGGAACTCGCGCTCTTTTTCTTGGCTGCAGTCATTGGAACCCTCGGTGGAATGTCGGCCGATTTTGGTTGAACACGAGCGGCCATTCATGTCAGCAGGCTTAGAAACACGGTGTAGGTTTTGCGCCGTCTCCGCCGTTGCCTGAGGTCGCCGCATCGCTCATCTTCTATGATGGAGTGCACCCTGCCACCACCCCAACTTGATGCCCGCAGCGCCCCGCTCCCCAGCCCTTCCCGACGGCATCGGCGACGAGGAGATCCGGCCGACGCGGGTTTTCGCAGGGCATGCCAGTCCTCTATCGCTGATCGTGCTCAGCATCTTGCTCGCGACTGCGCTGTCGGGCGTTCTCGGCGGTGGTCCGCGCACCGTTTACCGCGAGCACAACCAGGCAGGCGACTTCACAGTGCTGGCGCCGCGTGTCAGCCGCAATGGCAACATCGTCGAACTCCGCTTTCAGGTCGACGCCCGCAATGCCATTGAAAAATTGGTGATCGGCGTCGACCCGGGACTGTGGCGCCAGATCACGACAAACTCGACCATGCCGCAGGCTGCCGATGAGACCTTTGAGGAAGGATTGATCCGCTTTTCTTTCGGCAAGGTCGATGCCGGTGCATCGTTCGAGTTGCAGGTCGAGCAGCAGATCAACCCCGATTTGATCGGTATCAACCGCGGACGTATCGTGTTTTTCGATGGCCGACGTGCGCTCGCTGAACTGCCAATGCAGTTGACGGTGCTGCCCTGATCGGAAGATTGCAATGGACATCGTGCTGCGCGCCACTGCCATGTTTGCAGTGGTCTATCTGTTGATCCGACTGCTCGGCAAACGCGAACTCGGCCAGATGACGCCATTCGAATTCATCACACTGGTGGTCGTCGGCGATCTGATCCAGCAGGGTGTCACGCAGACGGATTTCAGCCTGACGGCAGCAACGTTGGCGGTCGGAACGTTTGCGTTCTGGGGCGTCGTGATGAGCTGGATTTCCTATCTGTCGCCGAAGGCCGAGAGCTTCCTCGAAGGTGAGGCGCGCGTGCTGATCTGCGACGGCAAACTGCTCGAGCGCAACTTGCGGCGAGACCGAATGACGCGGCGCGAAGTCGAGTCGGAAATGCGTCTGGCCGGCATTGCTTCAGTGCACGATGTCGCTTGGGCGCTGCTCGAGCCAAATGGCAAGATCAGCTTCATCAAGCGCGAAGACTCAACAGCATCAGAAAAGCCGTAGAGCTTCAGCCGAATGCTTCCCCACACAGATCAGCGACCGCACCGCCGGCGCATTGAAAGAACACATGGATTGGCTTGACCTGCTGCAATGGCCTGCGTTCGCGGCATCGGTCGCTGCCGCCTGGCTGGTGGCATCGGACAGTGAACGGTTGCGGTTCATCGGGTTCTGGGTGTTCCTGGCCAGCAACGCGCTCTGGATCGGCTGGGGTTGGCCGAGCCAGGCGTGGGCCCTGGTGGCGTTGCAGGTGTGCCTGGCGGTCATGAACGTGCGCGGCCTGAAGAAGGCCGACCCGGCTTCTGAAGACGGCGCTGGCGCACGCTGAAGCACCGTCTGCATGACGAGGCTCTCGTCCGGCATCTGCGGGCTTGGCAGGATGATTCGTACGCGGACGTTTCGGCGCAACGCCGCAGCGGCTTCAACGACAGGCGTGCGCCTGTCAGGCTGTCGATGGCTCGTCGAGCGAGCGCAACAGGTCTTGCAGCGCTTCAATGGTCGTCGGCTTCGACAGATGACCGTCGAACCCCGCCTGCAATGCCTTCTGCGCATCGGCATCGCGGCCAAACCCACTCAACGCCAGCGCCTTCCGCAATTTGATTTCGGGCAGCTCGCGTGCTTGCGCGATGAATTCGAAACCGCTCATCCCCGGCATGCCGAGGTCGGAGATCAACAGGTCGTAGGCCGTGCCGGCAAGCAGTTGCAAGCCCTCGATGCCGCCGCTGGCGATGTCGACCTTGGCGCCTTCGTAGGCCAGGAGTTCGGCGAACAGCTCCCGCGTTTCCTTCGAATCGTCAACCAGCAGGATCCGCAAGCCGGCAAGCGGGTTCTCCATTTCGGCGCTGCCGCGCGCCGAGTCGGCGCCCTTGCGCGCCTCGCTCAACGGCAGCAGCACCGTGAACACCGAGCCCTTGCCGATCCCAGCCGAATCGGCGCTGACCTCGCCGCCCTGCGCCATCACCAGCTCGTGTACCAACGCCAGGCCGATCCCCAGACCGCGCTCGTTCGGCCCGCGCGCCAGGCCTTCCTGGCTGAACATCTCGAAGACATGCGGCAGGAACTCAGGCTCGATGCCGCGTCCGGTATCGCGCACCGTCAGTTGGGCGCGCCCGGCCGTATCGTCGCGCTGGAGCCCGATGTTGACCGTGCCGCCATCGGGCGTGAACTTGATGGCGTTGCTCACCAGGTTCCAGATGATCTGCTCGATACGTACCTCGTCGCCATGAACCCTGAGCGGCTCGTCGGTGCCCTCGAGCACGAGATCGATTTCGCGGGCGCGGGCATCGGCCAAGGCCGCCTGGTAGATGGCATTGACGCAGTCGTTGAGGAGCACGTCGGCGATGCGCAAGGCCATTTTGCCGGTGCGCACACGCGACAGGTCGAGCAGGTCGTCGATGATCTTGGCCTGATTGGTGGCGGCGCGGCGAATGGCTTGGCTGGCCCGGACCACCGCCGGCACGCCTCGCGCTTCGGGCGATCGGCTCAGCAGCTCGGCGTTGACGTGGATCAGATTGAGCGGGTGCTTGAGTTCATGCGACATCACCGCCAGGAACTCGTCCTTGAGGTTGACGGCGGTTTGCGCCTGTCGCCTCATGGCCTGCTCCTGCGCCAGCAGCAGGTCCTGCGCCTGCACCAGTTGCTTGTGCGTTGTCATGTCGCGCGCAATCTTGGCAAAGCCACGCTCTCCTGCAGGGGCCAGCGAGCTCATGACGCCGCTGACGTAGAAAGTGGACCCATCCTTGCGCTGGTGCCAGCGTTCGTCTTCTGCCCGGCCGTGCTTGCGGGCCCCCTCCAGTTCGGCTTCTGGAGCGCCGCGCGCACGATCTTCGTCGGTGAAGATAAGCTCGATCGGCTGTCCAAGTATTTCCTTTTCCTGCCACTGGAACATGCGTGCGGCGCCGGCGTTCCAGGCCGTGACGAGGCCCGCGTCGTCGAGCGTGATGATGGCGAAATCACGCGTCGCTTCGGCGGCGATGCGCAGGCGCTCCTCGCCGGCAACGGCTTTCTGCTCGGCCGCGTTCAGGGCCGTGACGTCGACGAAGTTGAGCACAGCGCCGACGATCTGATCCTCGGCCGTGCGATAGGGCAGGAAGCGCGCGAGGAAGTGCCGCCCGTCGACGCCGCGCACGCTGCGCTCGATCACCTGCAGCGCCACGAAGGCCTGCCGTGCATCGACGGCCAACGACGGATAGTCGAGCTTGTGCGTGATGTCCAGCAGCGAGCGCCCGATGTCCGAAGCGATCAGGTTGAACAGCTGCGCCGCGCGTGGCGTGAATCGTTTGATCTGCAGGGCGCGGTCGACAAACACCGTGGCGATGTCGCTCGAGACGACCAGGTTCTGCAGGTCGTCGTTGACGAGGCTCGTCTCCTCGACCTTGAGCTTGAGTTCGTAGTTGACGGTGGTCAGCTCTTCGTTGGTCGATTGCAGCTCTTCCTTGCTCGTCTCCAGCTCCTCGGTGGCCGAGCGCAACTCCTCATTGATGGCTTGCAACTCCTCGTTGGAGGCCATCATTTCTTCCCGCGAGGTTTCCGCCTGCTCCAGGCTCTCCTGCAGATGCTCCTTCAACTGCAGGTTTTCGCCCTCCTGCTGCGCGAACAATTGGCTGCTGCGCACCTCCGGCGGCAGCGCCCGCGCGGCATCAGCTGCATCGTCGGATTCGTCGAAGACCACCAGCGCCAATTCGGCGCCGTCGTCGCCGCGAAACGGCCGCACCGACAAATGGACGGCGCGAATCTGCTCGCCGCGTTCGAGACGCAGGTTCCGCACCGTGACGTGCTGCTGCTTCTGCGTGGCCGTGAACAAGGCCGCGCGCAACTCGAGTCGCAGCGGCGCGCTGACGTTGTCGAGCAGGTTGTTCGAAGGTGGCCCGCTGCCGTGCTCCATGAACGCGCCGGCCCCGTCCGACAGGTGCAGGATGCGGCCTTGCGCATCGACGAGGGCGCTGGGCGGCAACAATTCTTCGAGCGCCCGCCGATGCACGTCGGCGCTGGAAGGCAACTTGGGCTCGCTGGGCAGTTGCGCGGTGGCAATGGTGCGCCCCTCACTGCCGGGCGAAGCCAGGACCGGCAGCGACCGGGCCAGCGGCGCCGTTCGTGAGGCGCGAAAGATGCGGTGCTTCTTGTCGACGGCGACAAAAGAGTCGGCGGCCGCATCGGGCGATTCGGAGACGCCTAAAAACAAGGCGCCGTCGGGCTTCAGACCGAAACGGAACATGTCAAGCACCGTGGTCTGGGCGCGCCGATCCAGGTAGATCAGCAGGTTGCGGCAACACACCAGGTCGACCCGCGAGAACGGGGGGTCGCGCAACACGTTGTGCGCGGCAAACAGGACTTTTTCGCGAAGAGCCTTGACGACGCGATAGCCCTCGCCGTCGGCCACGAAGAACTGGCGGATGCGCGCCGGAGGTACGTCGGTGACGATGGCCCCTGGATAGACGCCGGCGCGGGCCACGGCAATGGCCCGTTCGTCGATGTCGGTGGCAAAGACTTGAAAATCCGGCGCGCCAGGCACGCTTTTTTGCTGTTCGCGCAGCAGCATCGCCACCGAATAGGCTTCCTCGCCGGTGGCGCAGCCGGCGACCCAGACGCGCACCGGATCGTCGCCGGGCCGATTGGCGAACAGCGTCGGCACGATAGCGCACTCGAGTGCTTCGAAGGCCTCGCGATCGCGAAAGAAGTTGGTGACGCTGATGAGCAGGTCTTGCAGCAACGACCGCGTTTCGTCGGCGTTTTGCGCCACCAGTTGGCGGTAGGCTGAGATATCGGGGGTGGCTGTCACTTGCAGGCGCCGCTCGATACGCCGCAAGACCGTGGCCCGCTTGTAGTGCGTGAAATCGTGTCGCGTTTGCAGGCGCAGTGATTTCATGATGTCGGCCAGTGCCGCCTCGGCCTCGGCGGCGCCATCTCCCAATATCTCGGGCTGAGCCTTCACCGACTCGGCAATGTCGGCAGGCATGCGAATGCGGCGCATGTTGCTCCACAGGTCGAGCAGCCGCTGTGGCATGTCGTTGACCGGCAGCACGATGTCGGCCATGCCGGTGGCGATCGCCGCACGCGGCATGCCGTCGTATTCGGCGTCGTCGGGTGTTTGCGCCATGGTGATGCCGCCCGCGTCCTTGACACGCGACAGGCCGACGGCGCCATCACTGCCGGTGCCTGAAAGCACCACCGCGATGCCGCGCTCGCCATGCACCTGCGCCAGGGTGCGAAAGAACAGATCGATGGCTGAGTGCACGCCGCCCTTGATGCGCTGGGCCTCGCGCAGACGCAGACCGCCATCGTCCATCATCAGGTCGCTGGTCGGCGGGATGATGTAGACATGATCGGCTTCGATCGGCACCGGCTCGACCACCTGGACCACGGGCATGTGCGTGAGGCGCTGCAGGATCTCGGCCGCATTGCTTTCATGGTTGGGTGACAGATGCAGGATGACGACGAAGGCCATGCCGCTGTGCGCTGGCATCTGCGTGAAGAACTGGCGCAGCGCCGCCAAACCGCCCGCCGAGGCACCGCTGCCGACGACGGGAAAGGTCAGGTGGCTGCGCCGCAGCGGGCGCTCTTCAGGATCGGTGGCAGGGGGGGCGGTGGCGGACATGGCAGGTCGGCGTAAGCGCTTGTTGGCGCAAAAGTTGCAATTCAGGATAAGGCTTTGTCGGCCTCCGTGGTGAAAGCGTCGGCAAAGAATTCTTCCTCCGGCAGCCCGGCTTCGGCCAGATAGTCGCGCCGCGCCGAATCGACGACGATCGGCGCGCCGCAGGCATACACCTGGTGGCCCGACAGATCGCTGAATTCTTCCAGCACGGCGCGGTGCACGAAGCCGGTTCGTCCGCGCCAGTTGTCTTCCGGCACGGCGTTGGAAACCACCGGCACATAACGCACGTTTGGCGTTTCCGCCAAGTGCTGGCGCAACCAGTCTTCCAGGTACAGA
>JBDSYU010000020.1:0-4624 GCA_039925525.1 Variovorax sp. | reverse complement strand
CCATCTGCATGCGGCTGGCGTGCCGCTCCTGTGCGGCAGCGAGGCTGGTTTCTCGATGGTGCCGTACGGCCATTGGCACTACCGCGAGATGGAAGTGTTCATGCGCTACTACGGCATGACGAGTCTCGAAGCGCTGCACAGCGCCACCGGGGCCAACGCCTTCGCGTTGAAGATGGCCGGGCAGACCGGTGTCATCGCCCCCGGCATGAAAGCCGATCTGCTGCTCGTCGACGGCGATCCTTCGCAGGACGTGGCGATCCTCGGCGAGCCCGGGCGCATCAAGCACGTGTTTGTCGACGGTCGCGCTGTCGATCTGTCGCCGCTGCCCGAGCGCAAGCCATTGAGTGGCTGGCGCATGCCGTCGATGGGGCGCCAACTGACGCGCGAGTTCGCGCTGGCCGAAGCAGTCGCCCACAACGACCCACTCAAACGAGCAACCCGCGTCGACGTGGCACACGAAGTGCCAGCCGAACTCTGACGATCATCCAGCGAGAACCAATGCCATGACCAGCACCCTTGAAGACCTTGAGCGCCGCGTCGAACGGCTCGAAGGCCGCGCTGAAATCGCCGAGCTGGCAAGCGCCTATGCCATCGCCTGCGACGAGCACGACATGCCACGCCTCGAAAGCTTGTTCACCGAAGACGCGGTGATGGATTCACCAAGCAAGATGCTCGTGGCCAACGGCCGCAAAGCCATCATGGCGATGTACAACCGGGTATTCAAGACGCGCGGGCCCGGCTACCACTGGACCCACGATCATTTCGTCGAGTTCGACGCGGCGCATCCGGATCGGGCCACCGGTTTGGTGCTGAGCCACGCCGAAACCTGCCCCAACGGTGAAGGCAGCCTGTCGGCCATGCGCTACAACGACGACTACCGCAAGGTCGATGGTCGCTGGTTGTTCGAGAAGCGCGTGCTGCGCTTCCTCTACTACGTGCCGGCCAAGGACTATGCGCAAGTGTTCAATCAGCTAAACCGCATCACCATGGGCGGAGCCAACCAACCTGCGGACTATCCCGAGGCGCTGCCGGCCTGGCAGGCCTTTCATGGCAAGGCCTGAGCTGAAGATCGTTGCCGATTCAGGCTGGCTTATTTCAAAGGACCTTTTTTCTATGCGCGAATCGCCTGGTTCGACGGTGCTGGTCCGTCGCGCCCTTGACCATCTCAACAACAAGAGCACCGATCAGGCTGCGTCGACGATGCAGCAAAGCATCGCTGCGTACAACGATCCGGACCGTCACACGCGCGAGGTCGAACGGCTGTTCCACCATCTACCCTTGGCCCTTGCACTTTCGATCGAAGTGCCCGGCAAGAAGACCTACCGCGCCATGAACGTGATGGGCGTGCCGGTGCTGATTGCACGCGGCGAAGATGGTGTGGCGCGCGCCTTCCTGAACGTCTGTCGCCATCGCGGCGCGCTGGTCTGCAAGACCGGCAGCGGCTCGTCGCAACGGCTGGTATGCCCGTACCACGCCTGGCAATACGACTACCAGGGCAAGCTGATCGGCCTGTACGGCGCTTCGACCTTCGGCGAGGTCGACCGCGACACCCATTCGCTCACACCGCTCTATTGCGCTGAACGCTCCGGCCTCGTCTGGGTCGGCCTCACGCCCGGCGAAACGTTCGACATCGACGATTGGCTTGGCGATTTCAAGGCGCAGCTCGATTCGCTCGCCCTGGCCAACTGGCATCTGTACACGCAGCGCGAGATACCCGGCCCCGGCTGGAAGGTGGCGTGGGATGGCTACCTCGAGGCCTACCACCACAACACCGTGCATGTGAACACAGTTGGGCGTTTCACCATCGGCAACTTGGCGTTGCACGACACCTACGGCCCGCACCAACGTATCGTGTTTGGCCGCCGCAGCCTGGGCGACTTGAACGATGTGCCCGAAGCCGAGTGGCAGCGACCCGAGCAGCACATCCGGCGCGTCCATCTGGGCTTTCCCAACTTGGCGATCTCGGGCGTCCTCGGCGACCATTGCCTGGTGAGCCAGCTATTCCCGGGGCCGACGCCCGAAACCACCGTCACCCAACAATCGGTGTTGGCGGCCAAGAAGCCCGAGACGGCCGAAGAAATAGAGGCCACGGAAGCCTTCAGCCAGGTCGTGCTCAATGCCGTGCGCGACGAGGACTATGCGATCGGCGCGGGCATCCAGTCTGGCCTCGATTCGGGTGCCAACGACAACTTCGTCTTCGGCCGCAACGAACCGGCGGTGCAGCACTTTCACAAGATGGTCGCGCGCTACATGGAACCGGATCACGCGTGAGCCGTGTCACGCCGGATGCCGCGGCGTTGGAGCCGGCCCCACCCGATCGCGTGTCGTTCCTTGCGCATGCCGTCGACGCGCGCATCGCGTCGATCGGCAATCGCCATTTCCGTGCGCACGGCCTCAACCATTTTTCAGCGCGCATTCTGGTGCTGCTGCTGGCACACGAGGCGCTGCGCACCGGCGAACTGGTCGATCTGATGCTGCTGCCGCAATCGACCATTTCCAGCCAGCTGCAAGTGCTGCACAAGAAGGCGCTCGTTCGGCGTCGCCGCTCGCGCCAGGACAATCGATCGGTGGTGGTCACGCTCACCGAAGCCGGTCGCGAACTCGCCCTCGACTGCGACCGATTGAGCGTGCTGGTGCACCAGGCCACCTTGTCCGACATGGGAAAGCGCGAGCGCGAGGCAGGCTTGAATTTCCTGCGCAAGGTCCAGGCCCGGCTGGCGACGCTGGAGGGGTTGGCACTGGTGCCGTTCCACAATCCCGGTCAACTGCAAAAGCTCGCGGGTTCCAATGCCGCAAAGGTTGGGAAGAACCACGCCAGCGCAAGCGCTACTGCGCTGACGCGGGGCCGCAAAAACGTCCTCTCTGTTCCCTCCTTCAAGAAACGGAAAAAATGATCAAGCACCTGGTTTTCTGGCGTCTCAAGGACACGGCGCACGGCAACGACCGCGCGACCAATGCGCAACTCATCAAGCACAAGCTCGAAGAGCTGCAAGGGAAGATTCCTGGATTGCGCTGCATCGAAGTCGGCATCGATTTCACGGCAGGCGAGTCCAGCAGCCATGTGGCGTTGTATTCGGAGTTCGATGATCGCGCCGCGCTCGACGCCTATCAGGTACACCCGGCGCACCAGGCCGTCGTGGCCTTTCTTGGCCCGGCGCAATCCGAGCGGCGGGTGGTGGATTACGAGGTGTGAGGGCGCGGGCGACGCTCAAACTTCCTTGCCTTGCGCCTTGTTGAAATCGATCTCGGCGTGCAGGTTTGTCGAAGTCATTCCTTGAAGCAATTTCTCAAGGTGTCCGTGCGACTGTCCAAAGATCACCCCCTCGTCGGGCAGCAAGTGATCGCCGGGTTGCCAGTCGCCTTTGTGCTCGAGCGCTGTGGATAACAACAACTGCGCATGGTCCAGCACCACCGCTGGCGGCAGCGGCGCCGGCGCTTCGCCGAAGTTGAGGACGATCAGCGTCCGTTCGTCGCCATCGATACGCGTGTAGGCGAGGACATCACCGGCCGCAGCGACCGGCTCCCAGGCGCCTTGGTTGAGCGATGCGCGTTGCCGGCGCAAAGCCAGCAAGCGACGGTACAGCGTGAGCATCGAGGCTTCGTCATTTGACTGGCATTCGACGTTGCGCGTGCGTACATCTTCACTTAAGCGTAGCCACGGCTTGCCCGCACTGAAGCCGGCGTTCGGCGCTTCGGCGGTCCATGGCATCGGCGTGCGCTCGGGGTCGCGGCCCAGGCCTTTGCCAGGCTCGTTCTTTTCGAACGGGTCCTGCACTTCGTCCGCCGGAATCGGTACGTCGCTCATGCCAAGTTCATCGCCGTAGTACAGCGTCGGCGTGCCGCGCAGCGTCAGGAGCAGCATCGCCGCCAACCGCGCTGCTTCGATGCCGACGCGACTGGCGATGCGTGACTTGTCGTGGTTGCCAAGCACCCAGTTCGGCGTCGCGCCGGAGGGCAGCGCGGCTTCGTAGTTGCGCACCAGCCTGTCAATGGCGCCGGCCTGCCAATGCACGCCGATCAGATGGAAGTTGAACGGCAGTTGCGCGCCGTGCAGCATGCCGGCCTGGTCCTGCCCGTAATAAGCGACGAGCCGATCGATCGGCAGATAGATCTCGCCGATGAGAATGCGCGCGGAATCGCTCGTCGAGAATTCTTCGACGACGCGCCGCATCTCGGCAACGATCTGCTGCACCTCTGGCTGGTCGATGGTGTGCGCCGGCAGCAGGCGATGCGCCGGGTCGCCGCCTGGCTTGAAGTCCGGATTGAGCGGGTTGTCACGAAACTGCGCATCCTTGATGAAGTGGTAGATCACGTCGACGCGAAAGCCGTCGACGCCACGCCGCAGCCAGAAGCGCATGGCTTCGTACATGGCGCTGCGCACCTCGGGGTTGCGCCAGTTGACGTCGGGCTGCTGGCGCAGGAACGAGTGCAGGTAGTACTGGCCTGTCTTTTCGTCGAGCGTCCAGGCCGGGCCCCCGAAGTTGCTGAGCCAGTTGTTGGGCGGGCCGCGATCGGGCGCCGGGTCGCGCCAAAGAAACCAGTCGCGTTTTGGATCGCTCGTGCTGCTTTTGCTTTGCACGAACCAGGGATGCTCGTCGGAGGTGTGGTTGGGCACGAAGTCGAG